>DATFWW010000248.1:0-19801 GCA_035258825.1 Myxococcota bacterium | reverse complement strand
GGAGAACATCGAGTTCCTCGGCGAGCGCGCGCTGTTCGAGCGCGCACTCGCGCTGTTTCGCGCCACCTCGCTCGAATCGCTCGCCGAGAAGGTGCTCGACGGGCTCTGCTGCGAGACGGGCGCCCAGGGCGGCGTGCTCTGGTGGCAGGCCGACGACGCGCCGGCCGAGCTGCAGCTCCTCGCCGCACACGGGCTCGTGCGCGTCGAGGAGGAGCGCGCAAAGCTCACGGAAAGCGAGCTGCCGCAGGCGCTGCGCGAGAGCGGCGCGACGACTGCGCTGCTCGATTGGAGCGACCCGAACGGGCTGCCGCGACCCGCGCTCGTGGTGGCGCTGCGCCGCGGCGGTGTGCTGTCCGGCCTGTTTCGCCTCACCGACAAGCTCGGCGGCGAGCTGTTCGACGACGTCGACCGCGCCTGTGCGGAGAAATTCCTCTCGTTCGCGGATGCGGCCTGGCGCAACGCCGAGCGCTTCCAGCGCCTCGAGCGGCGCACGCTCCAGGATCCCGACACGGGCGCCTACCGGATCGAATATCTGCACGACGTGGTGCGCAACGAGATCGAGAAGGCCAACCGCTTCGGGCGCAGCTTCTCGCTGCTCTCCATGGTGGTCGAGCCGCTCGCGCCGCTGCGCCAGCGGCTCGACGAGCAGGCGTTCCGGAACTGGCACGGCTCGCTCGCGCGCTACCTCGCCCGGCAGCTGCGCGCGACCGATCTGCTCGCGGTCGAGGGGGACGGGCGGTTCTGCCTGCTGCTCCACGAGACCGCCGCGGTCGGCGCCGCGACGTTCAAGCAGCGCACGCGGCTCGCACTCGCGCGCGGCGAGCCGATCGCCGCGGTGAAGGCCGCGCTGCGCCCCGAGGTGGTCCTCGGCAGCGTCAGCCATCCCGGCGACGGCACCCAGCTCGAGGCGCTGCTGCGCATGCTCGCGCGGCGGCTCGGCGAGGATCGCCGCGCGCGCGAGCGCGAGCGGCGCCTCGCGGCGCTGCCGATCGGCGACGCGCTCGCGCGCCTGATCGAGAGCGGCGAGGGCGAGCCCGCGCCCGCGGTCGCGTCGCTGTTCCAGTTCGCGGTCTCGGAGGTCGGCCGCCGGCCGCGCGAGCGCAACCTGATGTTCTGCCGGCCCGGCTCGCTGTTCGTGGACGCGCTCGCCGAGGGCCTGCGCCGGCGCCCCGACGCCGCATGCGAGACGGACCTCGTCGTGCTCGCGGATCCCGTCGGAGTCGGCATGGCCGGCGAGGGCGTCACATGGGTGCCGGCCGACGCATTCGGCGGGCCGCCGTTCGCGGTTCACTTCGGCGACGGGCCGTCATACGTGCTCGTGGCCGACGGCGAAGCCGAGCCCGGCCACGTCCGCTGGTTCCACTCGGCCGACCGGTCGCTCGCCGAGTCGATCGCGTTCCGGCTCCAGCGCGAGCTGCGCGTGCCGAGGTTGGCCTGATGAGCGCGACGGTGCTGATCGCGGATGGCGACGCCGATCGCGGGCGCAAGATCGCCTCGGCGTGCCGCAAGCTCGGGATCGAGGTGCGCGTGGCGAGCCACGGCGCCGCCGCGCTCGAGATCTCGCTCGCCGACAAGCCCGTCGCGATGGTCGTGCAGGTCGAGCTGCCGTTGATCGACGGCACGCGCCTCGCCCAGATCCTGCACACCAACCCGCGCACGCGCGCGATGCGCATGCTGTTCATCGACGACGGCACGCAAGACGAGAACGTGCAATCGCGGCTCGGGCGCGTGATCCCGGGCCGCGCCGATTCCGAGACGATCGCGCGCTTCATCGAGGCGCTGCTGCGCGAGCACCGACCGCGCGCCGACGCGAACGGGTCCGGGCAGGGCGCGCCGGGCGTCGAGGGAAAGCTCTCCCAGGTCGCGCTCCCGGAGCTCCTCGAGCTGTTCCACGTCAACCGCAAGACCGGTGTGATCGGGCTGCGCGCGGGCAACGGCCGGCGCGCGGCGACGGGTCGGATCGACCTGTGCGAGGGCGACGTGGTGCAGGCGCGGATCGGCACCGTCGAGGGCGAGAAGGCATTCTACCGGCTGCTCGCGTGGCGCCGCGGAAGCTTCGCGTTCCGCGAGCAGCCCGTGGCGCGCGAGCGCGGCGCGATCGAGCGGCCCACGCGCGCGCTCTTGCGCGAGGCACAGCGACAGGCGCACGAATGGGATCGGATCGGCAGCGAGCTGCCCGCACCGCACGCGCGCGTGACGTTGAAGGTCGCGCGCTCGTCGCTGCCGAGCGTGTTGCACCCGCTGACCCAGGAGGTGCTGCTCGTGCTCGAGCTGTCGAGCCGCGTCTCGGACGTACTCGACCGCTGCAGCTTCCCCGACTATCAGGTGCTGCGCACGCTCCAGACGCTGGTCCGGCGCGGAATGGTGGAGCTGCGCGCCGACAGCGCGGCGCCCGAGGCGCCCGTCGGCGGACTGTTCGGCGCCGCGCTCGCGGCGCGGCTGCGCGACTGGCTCGATCAGGGCCGGCCGCGCGATGCCGCACCGATCGACGCGAAGGTCGTGGTGTTCGCGTCGGATCCCGAGGCGGGCCGCGCCTTGGCGTCACTGCTCGCGCGCCTGCCCGGCATCGAGCCCGTCTCGACGGGTGCCAGTCCGGCCGCGGTGTCGCCCGTGCTGCGCATCCCCGTCGACGGCGACGTCGCGATCGAGCTGATCAGCGTGCCGGCCGATCCGCGCTTCGCCCCGCTCTGGCCGCTCGCCGCGCACGGGGCGCTCGCGGTGTGGTTCGCGCACGGCGGCGGCGTGGAGAGGTCGGTCGCAGCGCTGCACGCGGCCGCCGAGCAGGTGGCCGCAATGCCGCGCATGCGCTGCTTCCACGTGCTGCTCGACGAGAAGGGCCGGAACCGGCTCGGGTCGCTGTGCGAGAAGCTCGGGCTGTTCGACGACCGCAATGCGCTCGCGATCTCGCCGGAGCACCCGGACGAGGCCGCGATCGCGCTGCGCGAGCTGCTCACGCGCCTGCTGCCGTAGGCCGACCGCGCGCGAAGTCCGTCGATACCGATGGGCGCGCCGTCGTCCGCGACGCGCGCCGTTGACCCACTCGCGCCGCGCCCTTAATCTCCGGCATGGCCCACTCCGATACACGACTCGACTCCGATTCGGCCCCCCACCCGGGCATCGAGCTCCGAGACGGGCTGACCTTCGACGACGTGATGCTCGTGCCCGGTGCGAGCGAAGTGCTGCCGGATCAGGTGGACGTGCGCACACGCCTCACGCGCGAGATCGCGCTGAACGTGCCGCTGCTCTCGGCCGCGATGGACACCGTGACCGAGCACGAGAGCGCGATCTGCCTGGCGCAGAACGGCGGGATCGGGATCGTGCACAAGAACCTGCCGATCGCGGCGCAGGCTGCCGAGGTCGACAAGGTGAAGCGATCCGAGTCGGGAATGATCTCCGACCCGATCACGATGCGCCCCGAGCAGCGGATCCACGAGGCGCTCGAGGTGATGGCCCGGTACAAGATCTCGGGCGTCCCGATCACGCGCGATGGCAAGGCGGTGGGGATCCTCACCAATCGCGACCTGCGCTTCGTGCGCGACACGCACCAGGAGATCTCGCGATTCATGACGAGCGCGGGACTCGTCACCGTGCCGCCCGGTACGACGATGGAGCGCGCGAAGGAGCTGCTGCACCAGCACCGGATCGAGAAGCTGCTCGTCGTGGACGCGCAGCAGAACCTGCGCGGGCTGATCACGATCAAGGACATCGAGAAGAGCGAGCGGTTCCCGCACGCGTGCAAGGATGGGCAGGGGCGGCTGCGCTGCGGCGCGGCGGTGGGCGTCGGGGCGGAGACTGCCGCTCGCGCCCAGGCGCTCGTGGATGCGGGCGTCGACGTGGTAGTGGTCGACACCGCGCACGGCCACTCGAAGGGAGTGCTCGACACCGTAGGGGAGCTGCGCCGCGTGTTCCCGGGGCTCCCGCTGATCGGCGGCAACGTGGCCACGGCCGAGGGCACCGAAGCGCTGATCAAGGCCGGCGTGTCGGCGGTGAAGGTGGGCGTCGGGCCCGGCTCGATCTGCACCACGCGGATCGTCGCGGGCGTGGGCGTGCCGCAGTTCACGGCGGTGGTCGACGCCGCGCGCGTGGCGCGGCGCGCGGACGTGCCCGTGATCGCGGACGGCGGCGTGAAGTACTCGGGCGACGTGGTGAAGGCGCTCGCGGCCGGCGCCGCGAGCGTGATGATCGGATCGCTGTTCGCGGGCACCGACGAGGCGCCCGGCGAGGTGGTGCTGTACCAGGGCCGGTCGTACAAGGTCTACCGCGGGATGGGCTCGATCGGCGCGATGACCCAGGGCAGCGCCGACCGCTATTTCCAGGCCGGCGTCGCCGAGGCGAACAAGCTGGTGCCGGAGGGCATCGAGGGTCGGATCCCGTACCGCGGCAGCCTCACGAGCAACATCCACCAGCTCGTCGGCGGGCTGCGGTCGGGCATGGGTTATGTCGGCGCGCCGAACCTCGCCGCGCTGCGCGACCGAGCGCGCTTCGTGCGCATCTCTGCGGCGGGGCTCCAGGAGAGCCACGTGCACGACGTGATCATCACCAAAGAAGCCCCCAACTACCGGATCGAATAACGGCCTCGCGCGACGAACGGCGTCAGCGAAGGCCGAACACGCTCAGCTCGGTCTGCGTGCCCACGTAGACCCTGCCGAAGGTCACCGTGGGCACGGTGAACTTGACCGCGTCACCGGCGGCGCCCGCGCCGCCAGTCGGGCTGCTGAAGAGCACGCTCAGGGTCAGGGGGTCGTAGGCGTAGAGGATCGCCGGGCCGTTGCTGCCGCTGCCGTTGGGCGTGCCGTTGTCCGAGGTGTCGAGCAGCCAGAGGATCGCACCCGTCGAGCCGTTCGCGGAGATCACCGGCGAGGCGCCCGGAAAGCCGAACACCTCGCTGCCGCTCCGCGTCGGTGTGGCCGAGAGCGCAGCGTTGGCGAGCGAGTACTGCTTCACGACGTCGCCGACCGGGACGACGTAGAGGTGGCCCGCCCAGTAGACGGGCGTCGAGAAGATCCCGCAGATCATGCAGGGGGAGCCCGAGCTGACGGTCACTGCCTGTACGACGTGGTTGACGGCCGCACTGAATCCGCCGAGGTTGTCGCGGTCGACCAGGAACAGAACGCCCTCCTTGCCCCCTCCGATCGCCAGATGGGGGTGGTCGGCCGAGCCCGCCGCATCGGGCAGCACGAGCGCGCCACCGGATCCGAGGTCGAGGTCGGCCGCATTGAGGTCGGCCTGATTCGACGGCGTGAAGAAATCGAGGACCGCGAGACCGGGCGTGCTCAATTTGAGGAAGCTCATGGCGTAGTTCGCGCGCGGCGGCGCCGTGTCGAAGATGCCGTTTCCCGTCATCAGGTAGATGTTGCCGCCGTCATCCACGGCGGGACCCGTGCCGGACATCCAGATCCCGCCCTGCGCGCCATTCCGTGTGTCGTTGAATACGGTGGGCGCCTGCCGGAGGTCGGAGGCGCTGAAGCCCATCAACCATCCGTGATAGGGAAAGTTGGCTCCGTGGGCCGACCATGAGAGGTACACGCGGCCATTGAGCAGCAGCAAGCTGCCCCGCTGGTTCTCGTGGAGCGGACAGAAGGGCACCCTCGTCGGCGCGGCGGGACACGTGGCATCGCCGGTGTCGCCGTTGCCCGCGACCGTAATCGCGTTCGAGATCTCGGCGGGGCCATTGAACTTCTCGTCGCCCGTCGCGAGATCGAGGGCATGGAGGCGCTGGCGGTAGCAGGGTGAAGCGCCCGAGCACCCGACCCCGACCGTCTCGCGCGTCTTCGCCGCCACGAACAGGGTGCGCGAGCCCGGATCGATCACGGGCGTTCCGATGATGCCGATCTCCTTGTTGATGTCGCCGCTCTCCCCGGTATCGCTGGGCGGCACGGGTGTGATTCCGGTCCCGAGGAAGCTGGTCTGCCAGTACGGGACGCAGAAATTCGCAGCCGCGTCGAACGCGTACACACTGTCGTGCGCGGTCGCTACGAAGACGACGGTGTGCACGCCGCCCGCGATCACGAGATTCGCGACGACGAGCGGCTCGGCGTAGGCCTCGCCGTCGATCGGACAAGCGAACAGCTTGCCGAACCTCGCGGGTGTGACCGAGCTCGGCGTGAGGGCGGTCTCGCGGAGATTCAGGCCCGAGCGCTGAGTGTCGTAGCGCTGCGTGAAGATCCCGGTGAGGTTCGTGCCGGGCGCCGTTTCGCCACCGTCTCCTCCGCCTCCGCCCCCACCGCCGCCCCCGCTGTCGCAGGCGACTAGCGCGCACAGCGCGCCGATCATCGCCGTCCCCGCCCGAACCGCACTGCTATTCCCGCGCATCGCTTCCCTCCGGCCGCGCGCGGACGGTATCGCATCGCCGGGAGGATCCGCTTAGCGTCCGATCAGGCGGTCCAGCTCCCCTGCGATGCGACCGCGCAAGATCGGCACGCAAGAAGGCGGCAACTCGGCGGCAAGTTCGGCGCCTGCGTCCCGCGCGCGCGCGAGGAAATCGGGCAGTGCGCGCATGGCACCGGTCGGGACGTCGTGCAGCACGAGCAGCGTCCAATCGTTGACGCGGAGATCGGCCAGGGCGCGATCCGGCCACCCCGCCACGTCTTCCCAGTCGCGGGGCACGCTGTTCCAGAGCACGCACGTATAGCGGCCGGCGCAGAGGTGTTCGACCGCGGCCCGCGAGAGCAGCCGGGGTCCGAGCACGCCGCCCGCGCCGTATGGCCGGAACAGCTTGTCGGCGTCGGCGAACTCCGCGAGCGCCGCCTGTGCATCCTCGATCTCGCGGCGCGGCGCATCGGGGTCGCGCGAGACGCCGAGTTCCACGCGGTGGCTCTGTGTGTGGTTGCCGATGCGATGGCCCGCCGCGCGGATCGCCTCGAGCAGCGGGCGCCGCGCGGGATCGCGCGCGTCCTTGCCGCACACGAAGAAGGTCGCGCGCGCGCGCGCGGCGTCGAGCGCCTCGAGCACGCCGGGCGTCACGTCGGGGAACGGGCCATTGTCGAAGCTGAGCGTGAGCTTCACGCCGGTAGGGTGGGCGAACGCGCGGCGCTTGCCCACCCGGCCCCGCCGGCCGAATCACCGAGCGCGCGAGAGGATCGCGGTGAGCTCGTCCTCGTAGACGAGCCGGAAGCCGTCGAGCTCGGCGAGGTGGTCGCCGAGGCGGCGGTCGTAGGTCTGACGCGCGATCACGATGTGGTCGATCGCGTAGCGGTCGGCAAAGGCGAGCGTTGCGGCCGGACCGCCGTAGAGCGCGTCGCGATGGGCGAGATAGTAGTCGGGCGGAAACGGATCGGCGCGCGAGTCGATCGAGACGCGGACCTCCGGGTAGGCGAAGTAGATCAGCGCGCCACCCAGGTGGTAGGAATTGAGCACGTTGCCGCGCACGTGGTCGCGCACGAACGCGAGGCCGCGCGGCGTGATCCAGTCGGACGGGTGCGCGGTGAGGCGGCGGTCCGAGAACCCGAGCGCGGCGGCCGCGAACGCATTCGCGCCGAGCAGCGCGACCGCAAGCGCGGCCGCCACCGCCGCGCGCGCGCGCGTGCCGAGCGCGAGCCCCGAGGCGTAGTCGCCGAGCGCGAACGCGGCGGCGATCCCGAACACCGCGAGATGGCGCTCGGCGGAGAGCGCGAGCGCGGCGAGGGCCACGGCGAGCAGGACGGAGACGAACGACATGCGGCGGAAGCCGTCCGCGATCGCGCCGAACACGAGGAGGGCGGGCACCGCGAAGCGCGGCGGGGGCAGGCCATCGACCCACAGCGGCTGCCACTCCTCGAGGAAGCGCGTCATCGAATCCGGCCGGACCGGCTCGAGCGCGCTGCGCACGAGGTCGAGGCCATAGGGGTTGGCGAGCGCCGCGAGCGCAGCCAGCACCGCGGCGGCGCCGAGCTGCGCGCAGCGCGGCGAGAGCGCGCTCGCGGCCAGTGCGCCCGGGCGGAACCCTGCGCGGCGCCACGCGTCGAGCGCGATACCGACCGCGGCCAGGAGCAGGATCCCGGGCAGCAGCGGGAACGACGCGTGAGAGTTCGCCCAGAGCCACGCGATCGGCATGAGCCACGCGAGGTCGCGCGCGCGCCCGCCGCGCAGATGGGCCGCGATCCGGTTCAGCGCGAGCGCGAACCAGAGATAGGCGAACACCTCGGCGCGCGCGATCATGCGCAGCGAGACCGTGAACAGCACGAGGTCCGCGACCGCGACCGCGAGCAGCCACGGCGCGCCGAGCCGCCGCGCGGTGGCGATCATCACGCCGAACACGCACAGCGCGATCAGCGTCGGCACCGCGGGCACCGCATCGAGCCCGAACTGCGCCGCGACCTCGCTGAACGCGAGCGCGGCGAGCCAGCTGTGGCAGACGTAGGGCAGGTCGCGCACCGCATCGATCGTCCAGAGCGCCGTGCGCGGCACGTCGCCGTGTGCCCGGATGTAGTCGCCGGCGGCGAGCGTCCACCATAGGTCGACCGTGCCGGTCGGGCGGAAGCAGACGATTCCGAGGTAGGCGGCGGAGAGCGCCACCGCCAGCGCCGCGAGCGCGGCCTCGCGGCGGGTTCCGCCCTGCATGGGACGCGCGCGATCTCCCATCCGCCTACGCGGCGAATTGCCGGATGTGGCGCTCGGCCGAGCGGCGCACCGCGCGCTTGCCGCCCGCGAGGATCCGATTCTGCGGCCAGCAGCCGTACACGCGATCGAACGCGAGCGGCTCGACGGCCCGGGCGATCCGACGCACGGCCGGTGCGGGCAGCGGGATCTGCTTGGGGTAGTTGTGCATGAAGCTGAGATGGCGCCGGTCTTCGAGGACGTTGATCGTGTCGCCGCTGAACAGGCAGGCCGGGCGGTCGCCGCGGCGGGCCGCGTGCAGCACCGCCGATCCCGGGAAGTGCCCCGCACAGTGGACGAGCGTGAGATCCTCGTCGAGCTGCAGGCGCGCGCCCTCCCATGCGACGACCGCGGGATCGCTGCGCATCACCCACTCGCGGTCTGCCACGTGGAGGTGGATCGGCACATCGCCGAACGCGCGGCTCCACTCGATCATCGCCGCATAGAAGTGGGGATGTGAGATCGCAATCCGCGCGATGCCGCCGAACGCGCGCACGGCGGAGATCGTGGCGTCGTCGATCAGCGCGATGCAGTCCCAGAGCACGTTGCCCGACGCACCGCGCACGAGCAGACAATGCTGGCCGACGCCGAACCACGGCTCGGTGCGGATGCTGACCACGCCGTCCTCGAGCTCGTCGAGCCGGTTGCGGTGGGTGGAGCGCAGCTCCGCCAGTGAGATCCAGCGCTGGCGCGCACCGCGCGGGCTGCCGAACGCGCGCGAGTCCTCGCACAGCGGACAGCGATCCGGCGGCGAGCTCGACTCGGCGAACTGGGTGCCGCAGGCGGCGCAGAGGAATGCCGTCGTCATGGCTGCCTCCTCCTCGTGCCGTCATTGTGGTCGGAGGCGACGCGAGAGGGAAGGGACTAGACTCCGCTCGAACTCCCCAACGTCGGCGACGGCGGCCTCCCGATCGACCTCCCGATCCAGCATCGCGAGTCCAACCCCCGGTGACCCGGTCCCCGAGCGATCGCATCCTCATTCTCGATTACGGTTCGCAGTTCACGCAGCTGATCGCGCGGCGGATCCGCGAGCAGCGCGTGTACTGCGAGATCCATCCGCCCGCGCTCTCGCGTGCCGAGATCGAGGCCTGGAACCCCGCCGGCATCGTGCTGTCGGGCGGCCCGTCCAGCGTGCTCGACGAGGGGTCTCCCGATCTGGATCCGGCGATCGTAGAGCTCGGCCGCCCCGTGCTCGGGATCTGCTACGGCCTGCAGCTGCTCGCGCACCGGCTCGGCGGCGTGGTCGAGAAGGCCGACGATCGCGAGTACGGCCGCGCGCTGTTCAAGCTCGACCGCGACGACCCGCTGTTCGCCGACCTGCCCGGCGGCGCCGAGCGCGTGGTGTGGATGAGCCACGGCGACCGCGTGCTGCGGCTGCCCGAGGGCTTCGTCGTGCTCGGCACGAGCGAGAACTCGCCGTTCGCGGCGGTGCGCCACGCGACGCGGCCGATCTGGGGCGTGCAGTTCCACCCCGAGGTCGCGCACACGCAGGCGGGCAGCCAGATCCTCGCCAATTTCGCCCACCGCATCTGCGGCTGCGCCGACGCGTGGACGATGGAGGCGTTCATCGCCGACGCCACGGCGCGGATCCGCGCGCAGGTGGGCGACCGGCGCGCGGTGTGCGGTCTCTCGGGCGGCGTCGACTCGTCGGTGGCGGCCGCGCTCGTGCACGGCGCGATCGGCGACCGGCTGACCTGCGTGTTCGTCGACAACGGTCTGCTGCGCGAGCGCGAGCGCGAAGAGGTCGAGGCGCTGTTCCGCGAGCACCTGAAGGTTCCCCTCGTCGTCGCGCGCGCGCAGGATCGCTTTCTCGATCGGCTCGCGGGCGAGCGCGACCCCGAGCGCAAGCGCCGGATCATCGGCCACACGTTCATCGAGGTGTTCGAGGAGGAGGCGCGGCGGGTCGCGGCCGACGGGCGCGGTCCCGTCGAGTTCCTCGTCCAGGGCACGCTCTATCCCGACGTGATCGAGAGCGTCTCGGTGCGCGGACCGTCGGCGACGATCAAGACCCATCACAACGTGGGCGGGCTGCCCGAGCGCATGAACCTCGCGCTCGTCGAGCCGCTGCGCGAGCTGTTCAAGGACGAGGTGCGCGAGGTGGGCCGCAAGCTCGGCCTGCCCGAGGCGCTGCTCGGCCGCCACCCGTTCCCGGGGCCCGGCCTCGCGATCCGCGTGATCACCGACGTCACGCGCGAGCGGCTCGCGATCCTGCGGCGCGCGGACGCGATCGTGGTCGAGGAGGTGCGCCGCGCCGGTCTCTACGACCGGCTCTGGCAGGCGTTTGCCGTGTTCCTGCCGGTGCAGAGCGTCGGCGTGATGGGCGACGAGCGCACCTACGAGAACGCGATCGCCGTGCGCTGCGTGACCTCGGTGGACGCAATGACCGCCGACTGGGCGCCGCTGCCCACCGAGGTGCTGCAGGTGATCGGCACGCGCATCATCAACGAGGTGAAGGGCGTCAACCGCGTGGTGTACGACATCTCGTCGAAGCCGCCGGCCACGATCGAGTGGGAATGAGCTGAAATCGCACGAAGGAGGGGGAGGGGGTGCCCCGACCGTTCGTTCATCTGCACCTGCATTCGCAGTACTCGCTGCTCGACGGCGCGATCAAGATCGACCCGCTGTTCGCGCGCGCGAAGGCGCTGAACATGCCCGCCGTTGGGCTCACCGATCACGGCAACCTGTTCGGCGCGATCGAGTTCTACGAGGCGGCGCGCCGCGCCGGGGTGAAGCCGATCCTCGGCTGCGAGGTGTACGTGGCCTCGGGATCGCGCTTCGACCGCGAGAAGCGCGAGCGCGACGAGAGCGGCTTCGACGCGATCAACCACCTGCTCCTGCTCGCGCAGAACGAGACCGGCTACCGCAACCTGATCCACCTGGTCTCGAAGGGATACCTCGAGGGGTTCTACTACAAGCCACGGATCGACCTCGACTTGTTGCGCGTCCATAGCGAGGGGCTGATCGCCACCTCGGGCTGCTTGTCGTCCATGACCTCGCGCGCGATCGCGGGCGGTCAGCTCGACACCGCGTGGCAGCTCGTGAGCGACTTCTCCGACATCTTCCGCGACCGCTACTACCTCGAGATCCAGCGCCACGGCATCGACCTGCAGGACCGCGTGAACGCCGAGCTCGCGAAGATGGCGGTGGACCTGCGCCTGCCTCTGCTCGCCACCAACGACGCGCACTACCTCGAGGCCTGCGACCACGAGCACCACGACGCGCTCCTGTGCATCGGCACGGCCACGAACCTCGACGACCCGAAGCGCTTCCGCTTCGATGGGCAGGGGTTCTACGTGAAGCACGGCGACGAGATGGCGGAGGTGTTCCGCGATCATCCGTCCGCGGTGACGAGCTCGCTCGAGATCGCCGAGCGCTGCGACCTCGAGCTAGGGATCGACACGGGCAGCTACCAAATGCCCGAGTTCCAGGTGCCCGCGGGCACCACGCGCGAGGAGGTGCTCTCCGCACAAGCGTGGGCCGGCCTGCGCGCGCGGCTCGGGCTCGCGCCCGACGAGCCGATCCCGCCGCGGAACAGCGAGTACGTGAAGCGCATGGAGCACGAGCTCGGCGTGATCACGTCGATGGGGTTCGCGGGCTATTTCCTGATCGTCGCGGACTTCATCTCCTACGCGAAGCGCAACGGCATCCCCGTCGGCCCGGGGCGCGGCTCGGCCGCGGGCAGCCTCGCGGCGTGGTCGCTCGGAATTACCGGCGTCGATCCGATCCAGTACGACATCATCTTCGAGCGGTTCTTGAACCCCGAACGCATCAGCATGCCCGACATCGACGTCGACTTCTGCATGAAGGGGCGCGATCAGGTGATCCGCTACGTCGCGCAGAAGTACGACGGCGAGGGCTACGAGGGTCGCCGCGTCGCGCAGATCATCACGTTCGGCAAGCTCCAGGCGCGCGCGGCGGTGCGCGACGTGGGCCGCGTGCTCGGGATGCCGTTCGGCGACGTCGACCGGATCGCCAAGCAGATCCCCGAGACGCTCGGGATCAGCCTCGACGAGGCGCTCGCGCAGTCGCCCGAGCTGCGCGCGCGGATCGACGCCGACGGCCAGGTCGCGAAGCTCTTCGAGACCGCGCGCAAGCTCGAGGGCCTGACGCGCCACGCCAGCACGCACGCGGCGGGCGTGGTGATCGGCACCGACCCGCTGATCGAGACCGTGCCGCTCTACAAGGACCCGAAATCCGGCGACGTGGTCACGCAGTTCGATATGCGCTGCGTGGAGAAGATCGGGTTGATCAAGTTCGACTTCCTCGGCCTGCGCACGCTCACCACGATCGCGGCCGCCGCGCGGCGCGTGCGCGAGCGCCAGCCCGACTTCGACATCGACCAGATCCCGTACGACGACCCCAAGACCTACGAGATGCTCGGTGCGGGCGACACCGAGGGCGTGTTCCAGGTGGAGTCGGGCGGCATGACCGACCTCACGGTCAAGCTCAAGCCGCGCTCGTTCAAGGAGCTGATCCCGATCGTGGCACTGTACCGGCCCGGACCGCTCGGGTCGGGCATGGTCGACGACTACATCAACCGCAAGAACGGCCTCACGCGCGTCGAATACCTCTTGCCGGAGCTCGAAGAGCTCACTGCCGAGACGCTCGGCGTGATCGTCTACCAGGACCAGGTGCTCCAGATCGCCAACCGGCTGGCGGGCTACAGCCTCGGCGAGGCCGACCTGCTGCGCCGCGCGATGGGCAAGAAGAAGCCCGAAGAGATGGCCAAGCAGCAGGACCGCTTCGTGCGCGGCGCGGTCGAGCGCGGGATCGACAAGAAGAAGGCCGAGCAGGTGTTCGCGCTGATGGCCGAGTTCGCGGGGTACGGCTTCGCGAAGTCGCACTCGACCGCATACGCGCTGATCACCTACCAGACCGCCTATCTCAAGGCGAACCACCCGCGCGAGTACATGGCCGCGCTGCTCACCACCGAGGCGGGCAACCACGACAAGCTCGCGCTCTACATCGCGCACGCACAGCAGCGGAGCATCGACATCCTCGCGCCGTCCGTGAACGAGTCGGAGCGCGATTTCACCGTCGTGAGCGAGGGCGTGCGGTTCGGGCTCGCGGGCGTGAAGAACGTCGGCGAGGGGGCGATCGAGGCGATCCTCGAAGCCCGGGCCAGCCGTCCGTTCCGCACCGTGTTCGACTTCGCGTCGCGGATCGACGGCCGGCGTGTGAACCGGCGCGTGGTGGAGAGCCTCGTGAAGTGCGGCGCGTTCGATGCGCTGCACGCGGAGCGCGCGGAGATGTGGTCATCGCTCGACGTCGCGCTCGAGGCGGGTGCCGCTGCGCAGCGCGACCGCGAGATCGGCCAGGCGAACCTGTTCGGCAGTGCCGACGCCGGCGGCGCCCCCGAGCCGGCGCTCGTCACCGCGGCACCCTGGACCGACCGCCAGCGGCTGGAATACGAGAAGGAGGTGCTCGGCTTCTACGTCACGGGTCATCCGCTCTCCGTGGTGTCGTCGCAGCTCGCGCGGTTTGTCGACACGCGCGCGGGCGACACCGAGGGCCGCCACGGCCGCGACGTGCGCGCGGGCGGGCTCGTCACCGCGCTGCGCGAGACGCGCACGCGCCGCGGGTCGCTGATGGCGTTCGGCGCGCTCGAAGACCTCGACGGCCGCTTCGACCTCGTGGTATTCGCCGAGCCGTACGCACAGTACGGCGGCCTGCTCAAGCAGGCGCACCAGGCCGACGGCGAGAGCGGTCCGACGCCCGTGCTCGTGACGGGCACGCTCGAGAGCGGCGACCCGCCGAAGATCCTCGTGCGCGAGGTCTACGAGCTCGAGTGCGCGGAGGAGAAGCTCGCGCGCGAGCTCACGGTGCGGATCGGCGCCGAGGAGGCGACCGCCGATCGGCTCACCGCGCTGCGCGCGCGGCTCGCGAAGAGCCCGGGCGAGTGTGCGGTGCGCGTGCACCTCGTGATTCCGGACCAGAGCGAGACCGTGCTCGCAATCTCGTCGCTGCGCGGCGTACGGCCCGACGAGACACTCAAGCGCGACGTCGACGCGCTGTTCGGTCGCGCCGTGACGGAGGTGCGCGTATGAGAGCGCGGTGGGGCGCGGCTGCGCTCGTGTGGCTCGCGTTCGCGTCGGCGCCGGTCGCCGCGCAGGAGCAGAAGGGCCAGTCGGTCGGCGTGGCGCCGATCACGAAGGACGATCCGTCGCCGCGCGACAGCGCGCTGCGCGCGGCCGTGCGCACCGCGGTGGCCGACGCGGCCGCGGCGATGCTGCCCGCCAGCTTCGCGCCTCCGGCGCGGCCGCCCGACCAGACCGACCGCGAGCCGAACGCCTGGCTCGCGGACAAGCTCGGCGCCGACCCGTTCGCCTACGTCACGCGGTTCCGGATCGTCGAGGACCGCGGCCGGCGCCCCGCGATGTTCTCGGCCGACAAGTCCGTCGAGTTCGAGTACGTCGTGGTCGCCGAGGTGAACGTCGACCTCGATGCGGTCCGCGCGAAGATGGAGAAGCTCGGGCTCGCCGAGCACAGCGCGCGCGGCCCGTCGCGCGAGGTGACGCTCGTGGTCGAGGGGCTCACGAGCTACAAACCGCTCGCGGTCGTGCGCGAGACGCTCGCGCACGACCGCGGGGTGCGATCCGTGCGGGCGGTCGAGTTCACGCCGGGCCGCGCGGTGCTCGCCGTGGACGCCGACCAGGACGCCTCGGGACTGATCGCCGGCCTCACGCGGCGCGCCCCGGAGGGCCTCAGCGTGACGATGGTCGACCAGACCCCCGCCCGCGCGACGGTCCGCGTTCAATGGCAGCCGCCCGCACCGCCGCCCACGGTCCCACCGACGGCGGCCAAGCCGGGCGCCGATTGACACGTCGAAGCGAAATCGGTATCGCTTTCGCGTCCTTAGCGAGAAATTGCGCGGACGCCGACCAGTCCCAAAAGCTCGAAATAGCTCGAACAGAAGCTAGAACAGGCACGTAGCTCAGTGGCTAGAGCACCACCTTGACACGGTGGGGGTCGGCGGTTCAATCCCGCCCGTGCCTACCAGATCGTCGACATCGAAGGCACGCGCGAACACAAATCCATCGAGAACGGCACCCGGAATCACCACCGCTATGCATCACCCGTGTTCATGAACGACGCTCGCCGGGGATGCATCGAACGCGCGCTGGGTGAAGGCTGCGCCCGCGGCGCGAATCGCGCAGCGGGCTGGGCGGGCGCGTAGCGCCGATTCGGATCGGCGCTCGCCGCGCCGCTCCAGGAGGACCGAGGAATCGCGGAGTTCAGAAAGAGCACCAAGAGCGACGGACCGCGGATCAACCAGATGATCCGCGCGTCGGAGATCCGCGTGATCGCCGATGACGGAGAGCAGCTCGGAGTGATGACCCCGGAGGCGGCGATCGCGCGCGCCGAGGAGGTCGGGCTCGATCTGGTCGAGGTCGCGCCCGCGGCGCGGCCGCCGGTCTGCCGGATCATGGATTACGGCCGGTACAAGTACGAGCAGAAGAAGAAGGCCAACAAGAGCAAGGGCCACGCCGCGAGCCTGAAAGAGGTGAAGCTGCGGCCGCGCACGGATCAGCACGATCTCGATTTCAAGCTCAAGAACGCGCGGCGCTTCCTGATGGAGGGCGACAAGGTCAAGGTGACGGTGATGTATCGCGGACGCGAGATGGTGCATCGCGACATCGGCCGCAAGCAGCTCGACCGCGTCGTGGAGCTGATCGGGCCGATCGCGGCGGTGGAGATTCCGCCGCGCATGGAGGGCCGATTCCTCTCGATGATCCTGGCGCCCAACCGCGAGGCGATCGAAGCCGAGCGCAAGGCCGAGCGAAAGGCCGCCCAGGCCGAGGCCGAGGCTGCCGCCGCCGTCGCGGTCGACGAAACCAGACCGCAGGGAGCGTGAAGACATGCCCAAGATGAAATCCCACCGCGGTGCGGCGAAGCGCTTCAAGAAGACCGGCACGGGCAAGCTCGTGCGCCGGAAGGCGAACAAGCAACACATCCTCACCAAGAAGTCGTCGAAGCGGAAGCGCAAACTGCGTCGGCCGGCGCTCGTGTCGTCGGCCGAGGCCAAGCGCCTGCAGCAGATGCTCCCGAACCTCTAGCCACTGCCTCTTATCGCAGAGGCAAAGGAGACAGCAATGCCGCGAGTCAAACGCGGGACCGGCTCGAAGAAGCGGCGCAACCGCATCTTCGAGGCCGCGAAGGGCTACTACGGTACGCGCCATCGGCTGCTCAAGACCGCGCGCGAGGCGGTGCACAAGGGTTGGAAGTACGCCTATCGCGACCGCAAGCAGCGCAAACGCGAGTTCCGCAAGCTCTGGATCGCGCGCATCAACGCGGCCGCGCGCGAGCACGGCATCTCGTACAGCCGCCTGATCCACGGGCTCGAGGTGGCCGGCGTGGAGGTCGATCGCAAGATCCTCGCCGAGCTCGCCGTGAAGGACCCGAAGGCGTTCGGCGACCTGGCCGCACTGGCGAAGTCCCAGGCCGCGTAAGGGCGGCGATGTCGGGGAGTAACGACCTCGACGCGCTGCTCCGGGATGCCGAGCGCGCCGTGGCGTCTGCGGGCTCGGCCCAGGCGCTCACGGAGATCCGCGCGCGCTTCCTCGGCCGCAAGGGCTCGCTCTCCGAGCTGCTGCGCGGGATAGGCGAGCTCTCGCCCGCGGAGCGCGGCCGCGCGGGGCAGGCCGCCAACGACGCAAAGCGCCAGATCGAGGCGTGGGTGGACGCGCGCCGCGAGGTCCTCGACCGCAGCGCGACCGAGGCGGCGCTCGCGGAGCGCGAGCTCGACGTGACGCTGCCCGGCGCCGCGCCGCCGTCGGGTCACCTGCACCCGCTGACCCACGTCACGCGCGACATGGTGGAGTTCTTCGCCTCGCTCGGGTTCTCGGTCGAGACGGGCCCCGAGGTCGAGACGGACTGGAACAACTTCGAGGCGCTCAACATCCCGCCCGATCATCCCGCGCGCGACGAGCAGGACACCTTCTACCTCGAGAGCGGCCACGTGCTGCGCACGCACACCTCGAATGTGCAGATCCGCGCGATGACGGGCCGCACGCCGCCGTTCCGCTTCATCGCCCCGGGGCGCGTCTACCGCCACGACCTGTCTCCGCGGCATTACCCGATGTTCAACCAGATCGAGGGCTTCATGGTCGACGAACGCGTCGCGTTCGGGGACCTCAAGGGTGTGTTGCTCGCGTTCGGGCGCCATCTGTTCGGCGACGACGTGTCGCTGCGCTTCCGCGCCAACCACTTCCCGTTCACCGAGCCGTCCGCCGAGCTCGACTACTCGTGCACACTGTGCGGCGGCGCGGGCTGCCGGGTGTGCTCCGGCAGCGGATGGGTGGAGTGGGGCGGCTGCGGGATGATCCACCCCGCGGTGCTCGAACGCTGCCGGATCGACTCCGAGCGGTACCAGGGGTTCGCGTTCGGCATGGGGATCGATCGCACCGCGATGCGCCGGTTCGGGATCCCGCACCTGCGCCACCTGTTCGAGGGCGACCTGCGCGTGCTGGGGCAGGTCGGATGAGGCTGCCGCTCTCGTGGTTGGCCGAATTCATCGACCTGCCGGACGACCGCGCGCTCGCGGATCGCCTCGCGATGGACGGCGGCTTCGAGGACGTGATCGTCGAGGCGACCGGGCCGGATCTGTCGTCGATCGTCGTGGGGCACGTCCTATCCCGCGAGCAGCACCCGAACGCGGACCGGCTCTCGGTGTGTCGCGTCGACGTCGGCGACGGAGCCCCGCGCGCGATCGTGTGCGGAGCGCCGAACGTCGCGGCGGGCCAGAAGGTCGCCGTGGCGCTCCCCGGAACCGAGCTGCCCGGCGGCGCGAAGATCAAGAAGTCGAAGCTGCGCGGCGTGGAGTCGCAGGGGATGATCTGCTCGCGGCGCGAGCTCGCGCTCGGCGAGGAGCCCGAGGGGATCTGGGTGCTCGACCCGGGTGCACGCGTCGGCGCGCCGCTCCCGGAGGTCGCGCCGGTCGGCGAGCGCGTGCTCGAGCTCGGGATCACGCCGAACCGCGGAGACGCCGCGTCACTGCTCGGTGTCGCGCGCGAGGTGCGCGCGCTGTTCGGCGGCGAGCTGCGGCTCCCGGCGGGAGAGCCCGCCGAGTCCGGGGGGCCCGCCAGCTCCGCGATCGCGATCGCGGTGGAGGCGCGCGACGAGTGCTTCCACTACGTGGGCCGCGTGGTGCGCGGCGTGCGCGTCGGGCCGTCGCCCGCGCCGCTGCGCGCGCGGCTCGAGGCCGCCGGCTTCCGCTCGATCAACAACATCGTCGACGCGACCAACGCAGTGATGCTCGAGTTCGGCCAGCCGCTGCACGCGTTCGATCTCGCGAAGATCGCGGGAGCGGAGATCCGCGTGCGGCGCGCGGAGCCCGGCGAGACGATTGCGACGCTCGACGGGCAGACGCGCGTGCTCGACCCCGCCGATCTCGTGATCGCCGACGCGCAGCGCGCGGTGGCGATCGCGGGCGTGATGGGCGGCGCCGAGAGCGAGGTCGCCGACGCGACCACCGACATCCTGATCGAGAGCGCGCACTTCCATCCGACCTCGGTGCGGCTCGCCGCGCGCCGTCACGGATTGCACAGCGAAGCGTCGTATCGCTTCGAGCGCGGCGTCGACCGCGCCGGCATCGCGCGTGCGGCCGATCGCGCCGCGCAGTTGATCGGCGAGCTTGCGGGCGGCGCGGTGGCGCCGGGCGCCGTCGAGGCGCGCGGCGATGCCGCACCGGCGCCGCCGCGGATCTCGCTGCGCATCGAGCGCACCAATCGCCTGCTCGGGCTCTCGCTCGCACCGGGCGATGTGGCGCGCGAGCTCGCGCGCGTCGGGGTGGCCGCCGTGGAGACGGGCCCGGGTGTGCTCGAGTGCACCGTGCCGAGCCATCGCAACGACCTCGCCGTGCACCAGGACCTCAGCGAGGAGGTTGCGCGCATGGTCGGGTACGAGAACATCCCCACCACGCTGCCGGTGGCCGAGCTCGCGCCCGCGAAGATCCCGGCGCGCTACCGGATCGCCGATCGCGCGCGCGACCTGCTTGCCGGCTCGGGGCTCGTGGAGGTGGAGACGTTCCCGGCCGTCTCGGAGGCCGAGCTCGCCGCGCTGCGGCTGCCGGAGGACGACCCGCGACGTCACGCGCTGCGCCTGCGCAATCCGATCCAGGACTCCGAGCGCCTGCTCCGGACGACGCTCCTGCCTTCGCTGCTGCGGGTCACGCGCCAGAACCTGTCCCGCCAGGTGACCTCGGTGGCGCTGTTCGAAGTGGCGGGGG
>DATFWW010000247.1:0-8997 GCA_035258825.1 Myxococcota bacterium | reverse complement strand
CGTGCGCGAAGCACTCGCGCTGCTCCGGTCGGCGCAGCGCCCGATGCTGATGGCCGGCACTTCCGTGAAGTGGTCGCAGGCCTCGCCCGCGATGAACCGATTCATCGGCGAGACCCACATGCCGGCCTACACCAACGGCATGGGCCGCGGAACGGTGCCGCCCGACTCGCCCGAGTTCCTGAACCGCTCCCGGCGCGAGGCGCTCAAGCAGATCGACTGCATCATCCTGGCCGGCACGCTGCTCGACTTCCGCATGGCGTTCGGCAAGACGATCCCGGCCGACGCCAGGATCATCCAGCTCGACATGGATGCCACGCTGATCGGCCAGAACCGCCAGGCCGACGTCGGGCTCGTCGGGAATCTCGCATGCACGTTCGAGATGCTGCTCGAGGAGATGAAGAACAGCGGCACCCAGCTCGACTTCTCGGGCTGGCGCGACGAGCTGCGCGCGATCGAGACGAAAGCCGAGGCGAAGGTGCAAGCGGCGCTGAACAGCGACGAGAGCCCCGTCGACCCGCAGCGCATGTGCCGCGAGGTGCGCGACTGGCTCGACACGCTCGACGATCCGATCGTGATCGGCGACGGCGGCGACATCGTCGCGACCGCGGCGAAGATCATCCCCGTGAAGCGCGAGGGCGCGTGGATGGACCCGGGTCCGCTCGGAACGCTCGGGGTCGGCATGCCGTTTGCGCTCGCGGCGCAGGCGAGCAACCCGGGCAAGCGCGTCGTGATCGTCTACGGCGACGGCAGCTTCGGGCTCAACGGCTTCGAGTACGACACGGCGGTACGCTTCGACCTCCCGATCATCGGCATCGTCGGCAACGACGCGGCGTGGGGCCAGATGATGCGGCCGCAGGGCGCGATCTACGGCAGCTACGAGAGCACGCTGCTCAACCCGACGCGCTACGACAAGGTGGTCGAGGCGCTCGGCGGACACGGCGAGCTCGTCGAGCGGCCCGAAGATCTGCGGCCCGCGCTCGAGCGCGCGGCGGCGTCGGGCAAGCCCGCGTGCGTGAACGTGATGATCCGCCAGGACCGCGCGTACAAGGGCGGGATCTACGTCTGACGTCCGGCGACGCCGGCGCGCAGCGAGCCGAAGGCGAGCGAAGCCCATCAGGTGGATATCGAGCTGAAAGAGATCGAACCCGGCGCGATCGGGCTCGATCTCGCGGCGCTCTCGTCGTTCCTCGCAGCGGTCGGTCCGCTCGCGGCGCTCGATTTCGAGACGACCGGCCTGCCCGAGGAGGGCCCCGCCGAGCCGATCGAGGTCGGCGCGGTGCTCGTCGATCGCGATCGCGTGCGCGTGTTCGAGTCCCGGATCCGGCCGCGCACGTGCGTGCCGCGCGCGGTCACCGCGCTCACGGGCCTCTCCGACGCGGATCTCGCGGACGCGCCGCGCATCGAGGCGGTGGCGCCCGCGCTGCTCGAAGTCCTCGCGGGCCGCGCGATCGTCGCGCACAACGCCGAGTTCGAGCGGTATTTCCTCACGCGCTTCGTATCGCCGTCGCTCGCACAGGCGCGTTTCCTCGACTCGCAGGACCTGTTCGCGCTTGCCCATCCCGATGCGCCGGACCTGCGGCTCGGCACGCTCGCGGAGCGCGCATTCGGCCGCGCGTCGCCGCACCGCGCGCTCGGCGATGCGCTCGACACCGCGCGCCTGATCTCGCAGCTCGCCGCGCAGGCCCGCAGCGGCGGCGCGCGAGCCGCGGCCGTGCGCGCGGCACTCGATGCGTTCGCGCCCGACGAGCCATGGGCCGCGCTGCTGGCGGCGCCAGGCCTTCCGCCCGAGTTGCCGCCCGACGCGCAGTACATCGCGGTCCCCGCGACGCGCGAGCCGCGCGTGCCGTTCGACGCCGACGCGATCGCGGCGGCGCTCGCCGACGAGGCGCGCGGCCGGCGCCATTTCCCGCGCTACCGCGCGCGCGAAGCGCAGATCGAGATGGCGCGCGAATTCGCGCGGCTGCTCGACGAGGGCGGCCGCCTGTTGCTCGAGGGCGGCACGGGCGTGGGCAAGTCGCTCGCCTATCTCGCCGCGGCGATCCCATTCGCCGTCGAGCGCGCCGCGGGCGGTGTGCGCGACCCCGTGGTCGTCTCCACGCGCACGAAGGTGCTGCAGGACCAGCTGTTGCGTCACGACATCCCCGCGGCCGCGGCGATGCTCGGCTACCCGGACCTGCAGGCGCTCTCGATCAAGGGCCGCGCCAACTATCTCTGCCAGCGCCGCACCCAGCAGGTGCTCGCGGAAGGGCGCCAGCTGACGATCGATCCGCGCGACCGGCTCGCCTATGCGGCGCTCGCATCGTGCGCGCGGCTGCGCGCGCACGGAGAAGTCGGAACGCTTCCGGGAGGGCTGTTCGGGCGGTTTCCCGCGCTGCGCGACCTGCGCCGCCGCGCGGTGGCGCAGCGCGCTGAGCACTGCACGCGCGAGCAGTGTGCCTCGGAGCCGGCGTGTCCGTTCGGCCGCCGGCGCGCGGCGCTGGCGCGCGCGGAGCTCGTGGTGGCCAATCACGACCTCCTGCTGCGCTGGCCGCCCGACTATCCGAACTTCACCCACGTGATCGCCGACGAGGCGCACGAGCTCGCGGGCGTCGCCGACGAGGCCTACGCCACCGAGCTGCGACCCGACGATCTGTTCGAGCGGCTCGATGACCTGTTCGGCGGGCCGACGCGTCGCACGCCTCCGCTGCTCGCGCCGCGCACGGGCGCCGACCCGCGCATCGCGCGCGGCGAGCTGGTCGAGGATCTGCGCGCGCTCGCGCACGAGCTCGCCCTGCGCGCGAGCGAGTTCGCCGAGGTGCAGCTGCCCGCGCGCGCGGCGCGCGTGTTGCCGCAGGCCGCGGCGATCGCGGCGCGAGCGGCCGCGCGCCTCGACGCGCTCGCCGATCTCGCCGCCGACCTCGATGCCGAGCGCGGGCTCGAAGACGCGATCTCCGAGCAGATCGGCCGCGGCGTGGGCGAGCTGCGCGGCGCCGCCGCGGCGTTGCGCGCCGCGTTCACCGAGGACGACGCGGTCGTCGCCGCGTTCGAGGGCCTCGCGGAGCCGTTCGATCGCTGGCGCATGGCGCTGCGCCAGGTCTCGCCCGCGGCGAACTTCCACGGACATCTGCTCGATAAGCTCGAGGCGTTCGCCTGCGTGTCGGCGAGCCTGTTCGTCGCGGGTGATCCGTTCGCCGCGCTCGGCGAGCTCGAGGTCGAGACGCGCGAGGCGCCGAGCTGGCGCGCCTCGTTCGAGAGCCCGTTCCCCTACGCGTCGCACATGCGCGCCGTCGCGCTGGCCGATCTCGGTGATCCCGTCGAGCTGACGACGGCGGTGCTCGCCGACCTCGCGCGCGCGCTCGGCGGGCGCACGTTGGGCCTGTTCACGAGCCTGCGCCGGATGCGCGAGGTGCAGGAGCGGCTCGCGGTGGAGCTGCGGCCGGACGGCATCGAGGTGTGGATGCCGCGGCGCGCCACCGACGATCCGGGCGCGCTCGTCGACCGCTTCCGCCGTGCTCGCGGCGGCGGCGTGCTGCTCGGGTCGCGCACGTTCTGGCAGGGGATCGACGTGCCGGGTCCCGCGCTCGAAGCCGTGGTGATCGAGAAGCTGCCGTTCGAGGTGCCCACCGAGCTCCGGCGGCGCCGCGATGCGCGCGTGCGCGACGCGGGCGGAGACGCGTTCGAGCTGCGGGCGCTCGGCGTGATGCTGCTCAACCTGAAGCAGATGATCGGGCGACTGATCCGCAGCGAGGACGACCGCGGCCTGGTCGTGGTGGTGGATCCCCGCCGCGACCAGCCCTACTTCGAGCGGGTCTCGGCGGCGCTGCCGCGCGGCTGCGGGTTCACGGTGGCGGCGCGCGCGGAGCTGCCAGGGCTCGTCGCCGAACTCCGGCTGGGTCGATAGTTAGGTCAACGGATGTACGGCAACTGGATTTGAATCCAGTTCAGCTCACCCATGAGCAACTCGTCGCCGGCTCGCAGTAGAATTCATCGAAACGGGGAGAGATCATGTGCCGCAACATCAAGACGCTGTTCAACTTCGAGCCGCCCGTGACCGACGACGAGGTGCGAGCGGCCTCGCTCCAGTTCGTGCGCAAGCTGTCCGGCTTCAACAAGCCGTCGAAGGCCAACGAGGTCGCGTTCCAGCTAGCGGTTGATCACACGGCCGAGGTAGCGCGCGAGCTCCTGCACTCGCTCGTCACCACCGCGCCGCCGCGCGATCGCAACGTGGAGGCGCAGAAGGCGAAGGCGCGCGCTGCGGCGAGGTTCGGCTGAACGAAACTCGGCTATCGTCCCACCAAACGGAGGATCGCGATGAGCTTCTCCGCCGATCAGTGGGCGGTGATCCTGGGAGGATCGAGCGGATTCGGGCTCGCCACGGCGAAGCGACTCGGCGCGCTCGGGATGAGCGTGTGCGCGGTGCACCGCGACCGGCGCGCGATGCTCGCGAAGATCGAGCCCGAGTTCGAGAAGATCCGCGCGGGCGGAACGCGCCTGCTCACGATCAACACCGACGCGCTCGATGCCGAGAAGCGCCGCGAGGTGATCGACGAGCTCGCGGGCGCGATGGGCAACGGCCGGGTGCGCGTGCTGCTTCACTCGGTGGCGTTCGGAAACCTGAAGCTGCTCGTCGCGGAGGCGAAGACCGCGCGCCGCAAGACGGCCGACGAGCTCGCCGGCAAGCTCGGCGTCGACGCGGGCGAAGTCCAGAAGGCGATCGACGAGCTGTTCACAGCCGGCCATTGCCAGGCGCTCGGACTCGCGAGCGCGCCCGAGTACTCCGACAAGCACTTCCTCGACGAGGAGGACTTCTCGCGCACGATCCACGCGATGGGGACGAGCCTGCTCGGCTGGGTGCAGGAGCTGTTCAGCCGCGGCCTGTTCGCGAAGGACGCGCGCGTGTTCGGCCTCACGAGCGAGGGCAACGAGGTGGCGTGGAGGGGTTATGCCGCCGTGGCCGCCGCGAAGGTGTCGCTCGAGTCGCTCGCGCGCTCGATCGCGGTGGAGTTCGCGCCCTACGGGATCCGCTGCAACGTGATCCAGGCCGGCATCACCCACACCCCCGCGCAGGACGCGATCCCGGGCTCCGCGCACATGCGCGCGCAGGCGCTCGCGCGCAACCCGATGGGCCGGCTCACCACGCCCGAGGACGTCGCCAGCGTGATCGGCCTGCTCGCGAGCGACGAGGCGGGCTGGATAAACGGCGAGGTGATCCGCGTCGACGGCGGCGAGCACATCTCGGGCACCTCTTCGTGAGCGAAGCCGAAGCGGAATCCGAGACCGGACAGCCGGTCGCACTCGTCACCGGCGGCGGCACCGGCATCGGCGCCGCGTGCTGCCGCGCGCTGGCGGCCGAGGGCTTCCGCGTCGGCGTCCACTACCGCTCGAGCGAGGAGAAGGCGCGCGCGGTGGCCGCGTCGATGACCGACGCATTCGCGATCCGCGCCGACCTCGCGGTGCCCGAGGAGGTCGACGCGCTGGTGGCCGAGCTCAAGGATCTCGCCGGCCGCGTCGACGTGCTAGTCAACAACGCGGGCTTCAACGTGAACGGGCCGATGCTCGCGATGAAGCTCGATGACTACGACGCGGTGGCCGCGATCAACCGCGGCGCGTGGTACCTCACCAAGGGCATCCTGCGCCGCTTCATGCTGCGCAAGAAGAGCGGCCGCATCATCAACGTCTCGAGCGTGGTCGGCTCCACGGGCAACCCGGGCCAGATCCCGTACACGATGGCGAAGGCCGGGCTCGACGCGTTCGCGAAGAGCCTCGCGCAGGAGCTGGCGGGTCGCGACATCCTGGTCAATTCGGTCGCGCCGGGTTTCATCGACACCGACATGACCGAGGAGCTCCCCGACGACGTGAAAGCGGCGATCCTCGCCCGCATCCCGCAGCAGCGCATGGGCACGCCCGAGGAGGTGGCCGACGTGGTGGCGTTCCTGGCCACGCGCGGCAGCTACGTGAACGGCTGCGTGATCCACGTGAACGGCGGCATGTTCGGCGGATGAAGCCGATCGTCCGGCCGGCCGCGATCGCGGGGCTCCTGGCACTCGCCTGCGCCAGCAGGCCACCCGAGGTTCCCGAGCCGCTGCTCGCGCTGATGAACCGGGAGGTGCAGCTTCCGCCCGCCGTCGACGTGGCGACCTCGGACGGCGCGCTCCACGCGCGCGTCGCTGGCCGACTCACGGGCGACTTCGCGAAGAACGCGAAGGGGTATCTCGGTACGTTCGCGATCGGCACGCAGACGCCGGTCATGTGTCAGGTCTTCGACGAGGCGAAGGACCCCGCCAGCGCGCTCGTAGCCATGTCCGACAGCCTGTTCACCGAGATCGCCGGGAAGAAGAAGGTGGAGGATCGGGAGATCCTCGGGGTCGACGCGGGCCACACGGGTGCGGATCCCTACCTCGGCGTCGACTGGATCGCAAAGCTCGACGGCGCCGCGCATCAGATCAAGCAGAAGGTCGGCAACCGCGGCGCGCGCTCGCTCTACTGCGTGCACGACGAGCCCGGCTATGCGGCGTCGTTCGACCGCTTCTTCGCGGGGTTCCTCGCGTCGCTGGAGGAGCCGGGGGACCAGGCGCCGATGCAGTACCGCGACGTCGCCGTGCTGAAGATCGCCGGGAACGAGGTGGGATTCCAGACCGTTCGCGTGCTGCGCATGAGCGACGGGAACTATCGCACCGTTACACAGAGCTCGCTCTTGGTCCCGGCCTCGTCGGATCAGCTGCTCGCGAGCGACGACTATTCGAGCGAGCTCTCGCGCCCGGACGGCAGCGTGATCAGCGAGATGAGGATCACGAGCGACGGCAAGGACCTCACGCAGCTCGAGCTCTCGCGCGCGAAGGGCACGTGGGAGGTGAAGGGGAAGATGCAGGGCAAGGACGTGTCGGAGCGCTTCGCCAAGCCCGAGGCGCTGGTCTCCGCGCTCGACGAGAACCGGCGCATGCTGCGCGTGGCGCACGGCACGGCCCAGGAGCAGCACTACTTCCGCTGGCTCGGCGCACTCTCGCCGGGCAAGCCGCTCGAGCACCTGATGCAGAAGACGGGCGAATCGTCGGTGCGGATCGCGGTCGGCTCGCTCCAGATGGATGCCGAGGTCGACGACCGCAGCGCCGCGCGCGGCTCGATGAAGATCGGCCGGATGCAGATCGACATCGAGCGGACCTACGTCGATGGGAGTCTGTAGCCGCGCCGCGGCGGTCTTGGCTGCGGCCGCGCTGATCCCGGCAGCTGCGGTCGCCCAGACGCAGCCGCTCTACGTGCTCGATCTGAAGGTGACGGCCGAGCCTGCGCCGGATCTGGGCCGGCCGCTGCGCCTGCGCCTGTTCTCGGCGGCGCCGGCGGATCTCGCGCGCCGTCTCACCGGCGTGGTCTCCCTGGCGGCGGACCACGTGGTGCTCGACGCCTCGAAGCAGGCGGTGCAGAGCCGCGGCGCGCCCCCGCCACCGCAGGCGACGTTCGTGATCGACTACGGCGCGGAGCCGGTCGCTGCGCTGCACACGGCGCTCGTGGCGAAGTACGGGATGGCGCCGCGCGACGAGGACCTGATCGCGTTCGTGCGCGCGACGATCGAGCCCTCGTACGGGCGCAGCTTCGACATCGCGTCGCAGGTCGCGACTCTGAAGAAGGGGGACTGCACCGAGCACGCCGTGCTGCTCGCCGCGCTCGCGCGATCGGTCGGGCTGCCCGCGAAGGTGGCGATCGGAACGCTGATCGCGCGCGAGGGCGATCAGATCGGCGCGTTCGGCCACGCGTGGACGGAGATCTACCGCGACCGGGCGTGGCACCTCGTGGATGCGACGCCGCTCGAGGGCGCCGAGCGGGTCGCCTACGTGCCCGAAGGCCTGCTCGAGGACGAGGGGCCCGGCTACGGATTCGGACTGCTCTCGCTGCTCTCGACCGGCATCCTGCGCGTCGAGGTGATCGGCAACGCCCCGTGAGGTTCGCACCGGCATCCGGTCCGGCGCGCGCGGGATAGGCGCGGGCGATACGCAACTCTGCACGGCTCTTGCACGAGCCTGCCGCCACCCTGCCCCAGCCCCTTCATCGCCGGCGCACGCGCGCGCCCGATGCTGCTTCGCGTGCAAGCCCTCCTGCTCGCCGCCCCCGGCCTCTTCGCACTCGTCTGGGATCCCGCGCGCTGGTTGTTCCAGACCTGGCGCGACCCGTCCTACGAGAGCGAAGGCGCGCTCGTCGCGGCGGCGGTTGCGGCGCTGCTCGCGCTCTCGTGGTGGAGCGGCGCGGCGGCGCCCGACCCACGCGCGCCGCGCCGCGCCGCCGCGCTATTCGCGCTGACCGTCGCGGCCCGGCTGGTGGGCCGGCTCCTGGCGGTCGACACGATCGGTGCGATCGCGCTCGCGATCGACGTCGCGGCCGCCGCGACACTGCTCGGCGTCGAGCGGCGGCCGTTCGCGCTGCGCCCGGCCGCGCTCGCCGCGTTCTTCGCACTGTCGCTGCCGGCCGAAGACCTCGTACAGCGCCTGCTCGGCTTCCCGCTCCAGCTGATCGCCGCGGCGGCGGCCGAGCGCTTGCTGCGCCCGTTCGCTCCCGGGCTCTCGCGCGAGGGCGTCCTGCTGATCCACCCGTCCGTCGACCTCGCCGTCGATCTTCCGTGCAGCGGCGCGCGCGGGCTCGTGCTCTACGCCGCGATCGCGCTCGGGTTCTGGACCTGTCGCGCGCTCGGAGCGCGCGGCGCGGCGCACGCCGCGCTCGCGGTGGTGGGCGGCGCGTTCGCGGCCAACACGGCGCGGATCGCGGCGCTGTTCGCGTGCGCGATGGGCGGGCTGCCCGCGGGCGAGGAGCCGTGGCATTCGGGTCTCGGAGCGGCGGCGCTCGCGTGCGGCGCGCTCCCGTTGATCGCGGTGCTCGCGCGCGCGCCCGCGCGCCAGCCGCTGCGGCCGCGCGGCGCGCTGCGCTTCGCGCCGCGCCATCCGCCGCGGCGCTTCGCGCGGCCGTGGCTCGCGGCGATCGCCGCGAGCGCGGTCGGCGTCGCGGTGTCGGCGGCTCCCCACCATCCGGTCGACG
>DATFWW010000246.1:0-42472 GCA_035258825.1 Myxococcota bacterium | reverse complement strand
CAGCGGATTCGCCGCCGCGGGCGCGCCCGACGCGGCGAGCGACGCGGCGTCGAGCAGCGCGCGAAGCGCCTCGAGCGCCTCGGCGAGCGCGTTCTTCGCGTGCTGCCGCGCGCGCGCGAGCGCGTCTTCGAGCGTGGCGTCGCGGGCGTCCGGGCCGTCAGCCACGCCGGATCCTGCGCTGCGCGCTCGAACGCGATTGCGCCGCCGCCATCGATTCCCCCCTCTCGACGCGCTCGGGCGATTCCGGCACCTGCGCGAGCGACGCGGCGACCTGCAGCAGACCCGAGAGATCGTGCACGTCCCCGCGCTGCTCGGGCACGACGCGGAAGAAGCTGCCGCGCCGCTCCGCGTGCTCGCGCAGTCCGTCCAGCGCGAGCGCATCGCGCCGGACGAGCGCAGCGTACCGCGCCGCGGCGTCGATCGCCGCGCGCGCGGCGCGCTCCGCGGGAAAGTTCGCGCCCTCTTCCTGTTCCAGCGCGCGCGCGAGCGGCGCGGGGTCGGCGGAGTCGAGCGCGGGCGGGGCGCCCACGTCGGGCCACACGCGCACGCGGTTCGCGATGATCCCGCGGACGCGCACGCTGCTCTCCTCGAGCCGCGCGAGGAAGTGCTGCGCCGAGCGGACCGACTCGCTCTCGGGGCTCGCCACGAGCACGAACGCGGCCTGCGGCCCGAGCAGCAGCTTGCGCACCTCGCGCGCGCGCTCGCGGAATCCCTCGGACATGTGCTCGAACGCCATCAGGAACTCGGAGACGTCCTCGAGGAAGCCGATCCCGCTGATCCGCTCGATTAGCGCGAGCGCGCGGCGTGTGCCCCACTCGAACCAGCGGAAGCCGAGCCGCCCCGCGGCCATCGCAGGGTGGATCAGCAGGTGCACGAGCCGGCTGTCGAGGAACTCGAGCAGGCGCTCGGGTGCGTCGAGGAAGTCGAGCGCATGCTGTGCGGGCGGCGTGTCGACGACCAGCGTGTCGTAGGCGTCGGAGAGCGACAGCTCGTACACCTTCTCCATCGCCGAGTACTCGACGCTGCCCGCGAGCGCGTCGGAGACGTGACGGTAGATCGGATTGCGCAGCACGCGGTCGCGCGCGGTCGGGCTCTCGGCGAACCGCGCCACGAGGTCGTCGAACGTGCGCTTCATGTCGAGCATCAGCGCCGAGAGCGAACCCTCGGGTGGCACGCCGAGCTCCGCGAGCGCGCCGCGCGGCATCGGCTCGGGCTGGTTGCCGAGCGTCTCGACGCCGAGCGCGTCGGCGAGCCGGCGTGCGGGATCGATCGTGATCACGAGCGCGCGGCGGCCCGCGCGCGCGGCCTCGAGCGCGATCGCCGCAGCCACCGTGGTCTTGCCCACGCCGCCGCAGCCGACGCACACCACCACGCGGCGCTCGAGCGCGGGCAGCGTCACGCGGCGGCCTCGAGCCCCGCGAAGAGAGGTGCGGCGAGCTGCGCTGCGTCGTCGGGGCCGCGCAAGCCGTCGCGCAGATACGGCAGGGTCACCGTCGGGAGGCCCGTCTCCTGCGCGATCGCGCGGGCGTGATGGCGGTTTAGCTCCGCGCGCGCGCGGATCGCGCTACCGCAGGCCGAGAGGACGCGCGGCGGCGGCAGCCCGCCGAGCGCAGCGTCGGCGGGAAGCGCGGCGAGCCGCTGGTCGAGGTCCGCGAGGTCGTCGGGGTAGGGCGGCTCGTGCACGGCGTTCACCACCACGCGCTCGATCGCCACTCCGAGCTCGCGGCGCGCGCGCGCGACGAGCTCCACCGTCTCGCGCGCGGGCAGCTCCTCGGCGATCGCCACGGGCAGCAGCAGCGTGCGGCGCCGGTCTTCGATCAGCGCCTCGACGCGCTCGGTGTGGTGCCGCAGCGGGCCCGCGCGCACGGCCGACACCACTACGCGCGGCACGTCGAGGAAGGTGAGGCTGTGACCCGTGGCCGGCGCGTCGACGACGATCAGATCGAATCGCGGGTGCCCCCGGTCTTGCATCTGCTCGAAGTGCCACACCTTTCCGAGCGTGATGAGCTCGCGCCAGCCCGGCGACGCGAGCAGGAGCTGGCGGAAGCCGCGCTGCCGCAGGATCGGATCCACGAGCCGCCGCGTGCCGAGCTGGATTCCGAGGTACTCGCCGAGCGCTTCGAACGGCTCGATGTGGCACGCCCAGACGTTCGGGCGCGCGAGCGCGGGCTGATAGGTGAGCGGTGCGGGGCGCGGCGCGAGCAGCGCCGCGAGCCGCGCGTCGGGGTCGACCGCGGCCACCAGCACGCGCTTGCCGCGCGCGGCGGCGCCGAGCGCGAGCGCTGCGGAGACGGTGGTCTTTCCCGTGCCGCCCTTGCCCGTGACGATCACGAGCCGGCGGTGCGCGAGCGGGCTCCTGGGGTCGTTCACGCTCACTCCAGAGTTACGCCTCAAGCGGGCCGCGGCCGGCTCCGAAACATGTAGCGTGATCATCACCTGCGAGCGCTGCGAGACCGAATTCCACCTCGACGACGCGCGGGTGCCCCAGGGCGGCGCGCGCGTGCGCTGCTCGCGCTGCAAGCACGCGTTCTTCGTGATGCCTCCGGCGTCGTCGCGCGACGAGGCGGTGGATCGCGCGGCGAGCCGGGCGCTCGCGGACGACCCGGTGCCCGATGTGGCCGTCGATCTGCCCGCGGCGCACGACGAGGACACCACGATCCCGGACACCAGCGAAGATCTGCCCGCGGAGTCGCGCCCCCCGAGCGCCGAGGAAGACGAGAGCGATTGGCAGTTCAACGCGGACCTCCCGGCGCGCAGCGACGGCGACTCGTCGCCCGACCTGCACGCGCGGCGCGGCCCGGATCCCGCGCCCGCGAAGGTCGATCCGTTTTCCGATGAGGCGAACGACAGCCTGGAGCTCGCCTCCGACTCTGCGGCGCCGCCCGCGCGCGCCGCGGTGTCGCCGTCTCGCGCACCCGCGTCTGCTGCCGAGGCCGAGGACCTCGGCAGCCCGGTGGATTGGGACTTCTTCGACAAGAGCGACGTGCGCGCGGCACCGGCGGTTCCGGCGCTCCCGCAGCGCGCGAGCGCACCTGTCCTGAACATCTCGCTCGACGATGGGACGCCGCCCGCGCGGCCCCGCGAGATCCCGCGCATGGTGCAGATCGCAGCCGCGGGTGCGGGATGGGCCGCCACCGGCGCGCTCCTCGCGATTGCGCTCTGGCGCGGGCTCGCGCCCGCTTCGCCTCCGGTCACCGCGTGGCCGGACCCCGCGCCGGGCATCGCGATCGAGCAGGTGCGCGGGCGCTGGCTCGACAACGCCCCGCTCGGCCGACTCTACGTGGTGTCGGGCCGCGTGCACAACGTCGCGAACACGCCCGCATCGCTGCCGCGGCTCGTGCTCGAGCTGCGCGATGCGGCCGGACGCGCGATCGGAGCTCCGATCCCGCTGCGCGGCACCGCCACGCCCGAGCGGCTGCGCGAGGCGGATGCCGCCGCGCTCGCTGCGATCGGCTCGGACTTCCCGGGCGGACTCGCCGCCGGCGTCACCTGGGACTTCGAGGTGGTCGCGTGGCCCCTGCCGCGCGACGCGATGCGGTTCGCGATCCGGGCCGGGTCGTAGGACGCGAGCGGCGGGGGGAGATCCGCCACCGGGGGCGCGCCGGCGCCGTTACGGCGTGCGCGGCGGCTTGCCGTCGCCGACCTCGTCGCTCTTCGGCGTCACGTCGAGCTCGTCCTTGCCCGACAGCCCTTCCTTGAAGTTGCGGATCGCCTTTCCGACGCCCGAGCCCAGCTCGGGCAGCCGCCGCGCGCCGAACAGCACCAAGACGATCGCGAGGATGATCATCAGCTCGCTCGCGCCCATTCCGAACATGGCAATAGATTGGCTGCCGCATGCCGCGGGGTCAAGCAAGCCGGCGTCGCCGGCGCGCAGCGAGCGCAAGCTTCGCGCAGCGAGCCACAGGCGAGCGAAGGCCATCAGGCGGTTTCGCGCAGCGAGCCGCAGGCGAGCGAAGACCATCGGGTGGGCGAGCGGAGCCGAAAAGGTGGCCTCCGCTCCGAAACGGCTCCGAGCGCGGTCTCGAGTTGCTCCAGGACCGGGCTAAGAGCCCGCGGGCGCGCCACCTAGCTCTTCTTGGATCACGTCGTCGAACGAGTCGGCCGTCTGGAGGCCGGACATCAGGATCCCGTTCACCACGAAAGCGGGCGTACCCGTGATCCCGAGCCGCTTCGCCTCCTGCACGTCCGCCTCGACGGAATCCTTGTGGCGCCGCGCCTTCACGCACTCGTCGAACGCCTTGGCGTCGAGTCCCACCTCTTTGGCGTACTTGCGCAGATCCTCGTCGCCGAGCGCGCGGTTGTTGGCGAACAGCCGGTCGTGGTACTCCCAGAACCTGTTGCCCTCCGCGGCACATTGCGCGGCCTCCGCGCTCGCACGCGCGCGCGGGTGCAGGCTGTCGAGCGGCAGGTTCCGGTAGACGATGCGGACGTCGTTGGGGTACTTGTTTGCGATCTCCTCGAGCACGGGCTTGGCGCGCTGGCAGAAGGGGCATTGGAAGTCGCTGAACTCGATGATCGTGACGCGCGCGTCGGCGGGCCCGCGCGTCTGTCCACCCGCGTTGACCGTGACGCGGGGCCGGACCAGCTCGATCCTGGCATCCGCCTTCGCGACGATCGCGTCGATCGCCTTGCGCTTCGCTTCGCTCTCGAGGTGGGCGCGGATCCGCGGTGCCATCGCCTCGTAGGGGGCGCCCTGCATCTGCGAGCTGTTCGCGTCGTAGAATGCCTTGACGTCCTGTTCCGTGACCGGCGGCAGCTTCTTCCACTCCTCTTCGAGCATCGCGTCGGCGGTGAGGCCGCGCTTCTTCGCCTCGGCTTCCAGCGCGCGCCTGCCCACCAACGCCTTCGCCGCGGAGATCCTCAAGTCGTGGACCCGTGAGGGGTTGCCGTCGTTCGTCTCGCGCTTCCAGAGATCTTCCTTGATCGAGGCGTCGAGCTCGGCGACGGTGATCACCTCGTCGCCGATCCGCGCCGCGACCGGGTCGTCCTTCTTTGCGGTTCCGAGCGTGGCGCAGCCCAGCGCGAAGGCGGCGAGCGACACGGACGCGAATGTTCTGCGCATGGATCCTCCATCGAGCGCGCGATGCTAGCGCGCCTGTCAGAGCGCCCGAGGGGGGGCCAACGTCTGCGCGAGGAAGTTCCAGATCGCCGGGGCGGACGCGGCGGGTGGCTCCTCGACCCGCAACACGGGGCGGGGCGCGATCCGCGCGAGGTAGCGAGCGGGGTCGGGTCCCGCTTCGAGCGCGCCACCGACACGGGCCGCGAGCGCGGCAGTGGCCGGGCGTGGATCGAGCGCGCAGAACGCGCCGCCGAGCTGGCCACCGAGCCCGAAGCCGACGTAGGCGATCCGCTCTGCGTCGATCCAGGTGGCCGCCGCGAGCGCATCGAGCGCGCGCTCGAGGTCGATCACAGCCTGTTGCGTGAACTCGGCGGTGATCGCGGCGCGGTGCGGACCCGCGCTGCGCCCGTCGGTGAGCATGCCGAGCAGCTTCTGGTCCGCGCGCGCGCCGTGCAGCGGGAAATCCACGGCGGCCACCGCCGCCCCCGCTTCGACCCATCCGGTGCCCACCGAGCCGAGCACGCCGGCCGCGGAGTCGCCGAGCGCGTGCTGGACGAGCACGAGCGGATACGGCCCTCCGCCCTCTGCGGGGAGGATCAGCTGGCCCGTGACGCGATCGCCGCGGCTCGAGAACTCGATCTCCTGGGTGCGCAGCTCCGGGTGCGCGGCGATCCGCGCGCCCTTGCGTACCCAGAGCCCGAGCGGTTCGGGGTAGCGGGCCAGGTGCAGCTCGTCGGTCATTCCGGGCGCAGCATAGTGCCCGGCGGGCAGACTAACGAGCGAGGAGCACTTTGCGCACGCGGTAGAGGTTCGACTTCACCGCGTCCTCGCTCTTCTCGAGGATCGCCGCGACTTCGGCGATTGGGCGATGCTCCAGATGGTGGAGCCGGAACAGCTGGCGCTGCTCCGGTGTGAGCGCGCGTTCGGCGAGCTCCTCGAGGTGGCGGATCCGTTCGCGGAGCTCGTAGAAGTCGAGCGGTGTGGTCTCCTGGACGCCCGCGTCCGCGTCGAGCTCCCCGTGCTCGTCGGTCTCGAGCGCCACCATCGGGTGGTGCTTCTTCTTGAAGCGGCCCGCAATCGTGTGGCGCGCCACCCCGAGCACCCAGGCCGCGAACGGAGCTTCCGCGCGGAACGACCCTAGCGAAGCGAAGACGTTGACGAACACCTCCTGGGTGGTCTCTTCGACGTCCGCGCGGTTGTGCAGGCGGGTCCCGACGAAGCGATAGACGCGTCCGACGTAGCGCTCGTACAGGCGCTCGAAGGCCTCGCGCTCCCCCGAGCGGACTCTCAGGATCAGCTGTTCATCACTGATCTGACGCGCGGGGGGACACGTCGTCGCGGGCATCCGATCCTCCAGTCCCAGTCGGTCACCGGAGCCTCCAGCGCGCCTCCCCCCGGTCGGCGGCCCTCGCGTTCTCCAGTGCCTGAGATGAGAGTGGGATCGAGCACTAGAAGAGTGTTGAACTTTTCCGGTGCGGCCGGAAAAATCAGCGCGGTCCCCGAGGGAAGGCGAGGCTGCGAAGGGCGGGTCCACCCACCTCTACAGCTGGTCTTCGAACTCGGCGTGCTCCTCGGGTGTGAGATCGAGGTCTGCGGCGGACAGGCCCGTGCGGAACCCGGCGCCGCCCGGAACGGCTTCGCCGTCGCTGCCGTCGCCGAGTGCCTCGATCAACGGCGCGATTCCGGTGCCGTTCTCGACGAAGCGCAGCAGCGCGAGCTGGAGCGCCGGCCCCGCGGCTGCGCGTGCGGCAGCGATCGCCGCGGGCCGGAACTGGGGTGCAAGCAGCACCACCCCGACCTCGGCGCCCACGCGGAGCCCCGCCTCGGGGGCGATCTGCGCCCAGTCGGCCACGCGCGCCGACACCCAAGCCCGCTGCGCGAGGCCCTCGGCCACCAGGGCGAGGTCGCCGCCCTTGCGGCCGATCAGCGCGATCACGCAGCGCCCCGCGCCGTCGCGGCCGACCCAGTCGATCCGGGTGTCGGCGCCGAGCACGTTCTCGGCGAGCGGCCGCCAGCCCGGGACCAGCTCGCCCAGCGCATCGCGCAGCGCCCGGCGTCGCGCATCGGGCGGCGGCGCTCCGGTGATCCGCAGCTCAGGCAAGGGCCATCTTCTGCGCGTCGCTCCAGATCATGCGCGCCACGTCGCCGAGCGCGCGTGCGGCGCGCGATTGCGGGTGCTCGATGCCGATCGGCCGCCGCGCTGCGATCGCGCGGTACACGTGCAGGTCGTCGGCGAGCAGACCGTAGCTCTGCGGCGAGCGTCCCAGATGGCGCGCCGCCACGCGCGCGACGTGGGCGAACGCGCGCTCGGCCTCGCGCAGCCGGTGCACGCCGTGGATCACGAGGCCGATCAGCGGATCCGAGCCGCGGCGGTAGGCGAGCTTGGTCATCGCATACACCTCGCGCAGATCGTCCGGCTCGGGTGTTCCGAACAGCAGCATCCAGCGCAGGAGCGAGCGTACGGCGGCACCGCGCACGAGCCACTCCGGCGGCACACACGCAACGACGATCCCGCCTTCGGGGGCGTCGGGGGCGTTCGCGATCGCGGCGTCGAGCGCGTGGAGACCGAGCGCGACGATGTCGCGCGCCGCCGGACACGACATCTGCGCGCCGAGCGGCCCGCGCCCGGGCTCGGGCCACAGCGGCGCCGCTGCAGGATCGTGCGGCGCGATCATCACCGCGCGCGCGCCGAGCCGCGCCAGCTCGACGGTCAGGTTCCACGCGAACGCCGCGCGCACCACGTCGCGGCTCGCCACGGGCAACGTGAGGATCGGCAGCGCCACCGGCGCCGGCGGATCCGGCTCCCGTTCGCGGGCGAGATCGTCGGATCGCTCCGGGACCGGGAGGAAGTAGTGCAGGACGTCATCGAGATCGCGCGGCAAGAGGATCTCCTGGTTGTTTCAGCGCACGACGAGCACGGAGTTGCGACCGCCGACCTGGCTCGTGACGCCCTCCGGATTCTCCGGATCCTCGCGCCATTCCCCGTCGACGACGTAGCGGTATTGATAGCGGCCCGGTGCGAGCTGGAGGATCTTGGTCCAGATCCGCGTCTCACCCTCGGCCTCGATCAGCGAGCGAACGCCCTTGTCGGGCACCCAGCCGTTGAAGTCGCCCGCAATGCGCACGTCGGTGGCGCGCCGATCTCGGAAGCGCACCACGATCTCGCGCGACGGCGCGTCCTCCGCGACCAGCGGCTGGAGCGCGGCGTCCGGGGCACTCGCCGCCACTTCGATCGCGAGCGCGGCGTAGTCGTGGGCGCCGTTGGCGCTGCGCGCGACTGCGTTGATCGGACGCCCGCGGCTCGCCGCCTCGCGCAGCTTCACGTTCTGGCGGATCACGGTGTCGAAGCACAGATCCTTGAACATCTCGCGGATCTCGCCGAGCGTCTGGCGCGCATAACGCGTGCGACCGTCGTAGAGCGTGGGCAGGATCCGCACCGAGAGCTCGTGACCGATCCGCTCGGTCAGCAGCGCGATCGTCTCGAGCAGCTTCTGCACGCCGTGGATCGCGAAGAAGCTGGTCTCGAGCGGCACGATCACCTCGCGCGCCGCGCGCAGCGCATTGAACGTGAGCAGGCCGACGTTCGGGGCGCAGTCGATCAGCGCGAAGTCGTAGCGATCGCCGATTGTGTCGAGCGCCTGGGTGAGGCGGGCGGTGCGCGTCTCGACGGGCTCGCTCGCGAGCTTCTGCTCGAGCGCCGACAGCACGATGCCCGAGGGCGCCAGGTCGAGGCTCGCGCCGATGGGAACGCATACTCGCGGGAGGCGGCCCGCGCCGTCGGGATCGGCGAACACCTCGTAGAGGTTCTCGTCGAGGCGCTCCGGGTCCGCGCCGAGGGCGAGCGTGGCGTGCGCCTGCGGATCGAGGTCCACCACGAGTACGCGATGGCCATCCGAGGCCAGCGCGCCGGCGAGATTCACCGCCGTCGTGGTCTTCCCGCAGCCCCCCTTCTGGTTCACGATCGCGATCACGCGCATCCGGCGATCTCCCGTTGGTTCCCGCAGCTCTGCGATCGGGGGGCGGTCACGCGCGCCGCGGAACGGCCCGGAGTCGGGCCGCTGGACGCCGGCGAGGCGGTCCGGAGTCGGGGCACTCCGGACGAGAGCAGAGCGATCAGTTGTCCGGTCTCACGCCCGAGCCTCGGCCGCTCGGGTGGAAACGGGTGTGTCGACACTGCGCTCGGCCCGGAAGGCGTCGACCTCGCGCTGGAGCTGCGCGATCTCGAACACCCATTCCTGACCCGAGACGGCGTCGAATGCGGTGCCGTCCTTGAAGGCCAGCACCACGTCGCCCGTCGCCACCAGCACGACCTCGGCCAGCGGGCGCTCCACCGAGGGCAGGAGCTCTCTCAGTGCACGGATCGACTTCCGAATCCGTTGGACCGAGACGCCGGCATCGATCAGTCGTTTGGCTGTCTTGAGGGCCACCAGATCCTCGAACGCATAACGCGCGTGGCCCCCGGGAGTCCGAGCACCGGGCTGGACCAGATCGGTCTCGTCCCAGTATTGGAGCTGACGGCGCGAGATCCCGATGATCTTCGCAACGTCACCCACGCGATAAACGTCGCGTGTTGCTCGCATGTCCGTGGCAGACCCCCCCAGTCCACTGGACAAGGACAAACTCAGAGGTTCGTAACGAACCCGGCCCGGAAAGTAAGCCGGAGCGGGCGGTCGAGTCAACCCAATTAGACGACGGAATTGTCGGGATCGCCCTGAAGGGATCGACGCTGAGCCCGCGTGGGATAGCGTTCGCTGGGATGAGCAACCGCGAACCGAGGGCGCCGGCGGTTCCGACGATGGGTTCGTCCTCCGCGGCTCCGGAAGACCGCCGTCTCTGGGTGGACGAGGGCGGCGAACGGCGCCCGTTCATGCGCGGGATCATGATCCACTCGCTGATGGCCCGCGGGGTGCCCTTCGACGAGGCGAACCGGGTCGCGAACACGGTGCGCGACCGGCTGCGTCCGCGCGGCCGGGTCGACAAGGCCGCGATCCTCGACGTGCTCCACGAGCTGCTCGATCCCAGCCTGTTCGAGGCGGAGAGCCGCCTCCCGGTCGCTGCCGAGATCACGGTGAAGGGAAAGCGCCGCGGTCAGCCGTTCTCGAAGGGCGTGCTCGCTCAGTCGCTGCTCGCCGCGGCGATCGATCCGAGCGATTCGTTCGAGGTGGCGCGCGACATCGAGCGGGAGCTGCTCAAGCGCGAGCGCACCGAGATCGACCGCCGCGAGCTGCGCCGGATCACACACGACACGATCGAGCGCCGGCTCGGCCCGCGCACCGCGCGGCGCTACCTCGTGTGGCGCCACTTCGAGGCCGGTCGGCGCCCGGTGATCCTCCTGCTCGGCGGCGCAGCGGGCGTCGGCAAGACCTCGCTCGCGCTCGAGGTGGCGCATCGGCTCGGGATCGGCCGCGTGCTGTCGACCGACTCGATCCGCCAGATCATGCGCCTGATGCTCTCGGCCGACCTCGTGCCAGCGATCCACGGCTCGTCCTACGACGCCTACACCCACTTCCCGCCCGGCGCGCTCGGCGACGATCCGCTGATCGAGGGCTTCCGCGCGCAGGCCGCCACCGTGGCGGTCGGCGTGCGTGCGTCGATCGAGCGCGCGATCGACGAAAACGCGAGCACGGTGATCGACGGCGTCGCGCTGTTCCCGGGTGCGCTCGATCTCGCGCACTACAGCGAGCGCGCCGACGTGATCTTCCTCGTCGTCGCGGCGCTCGACCGCGACTCGTGGCCAGCGCGCTTCTCCTCGCGCGAGGTGGGCGAGAGCCAACGCCCCGCACACGAGTATCTCGCCAACCTCGACAAGATCCTGCGCATCCAGGACCAGTTCCTCGAGGCCGCCGAGCGGCACGGGATCCCGATCGTCGTGAACGACCGCTTCGATCGCGCCGTGCTGCTCGTGCTGCGACACCTCACCGAGTCGCTCGGCAAGCGGCCGGACTTCGACCCGCGCGCGCTCTTGTGACCCGCTGGATCGCCGCGTTGCGCCGGTGTAAATGGCGCAACAAAATCCGTTGCGGTACTCTTGCCCGATGGCCGTGGCGACGGCGACCAAGATCCGGGCCCTGAAGCGCGAGTTCAAGAGCGGCGTCGCGCTCGCCGACCTGCTCGGCGTGAACCGTTCGCAGATCACGCGCTGGCTCCGCGGATCGGGCATCGATCCTTTGAACGCCGAGCGCATCGATCTGCTCGAGCTCGTCTGGTCGAATCTGCGGCGGCTCTACGAGCCCGACGCCGCCCGGGCCTGGCTGTTCGGTCTCAATCCGCATCTGGGGGACCGGCGGCCGATCGACGTGATCCGCGCGGGCCGCGCCGAGGAGCTGATGCGGGCGATCCGCGCCGAGCGCGCCGAATCGTTCGCGTGATCCTGCACCGCTGCCTCGCCTGGGACCGGCGCGCACGCGGCTCGGATGCAGGCGGTGCGCTGTGGGTGCCGCGCGACTACCAGGGCGACGGCCGACACGACAACCCCGGGTCCTACGGGTGCTTGTACGCCAGTGAGGTCGCCGTGGCCTGCGTGGTCGAGCAGCTCGCGCGCTTTCGCGGCAGCGTGCTCGTGCCGGGCATGCTTCGCCGCCGCGGTCTGCCGCTCGCGATCGCGACCCTCGCGCTCGACGGACGCCCGGCGCTGGTCGACCTGGATCATCCGGTCGTCCTCCGGAAGCGGCGCCTGCGCCCGTCGCTCGTGGCGACGCGCCAGCGGGAGATCACCCAGCCGCAGGCATTGGCGATCCATCGCAGCGGCGGCGACGGGATCCGCTGGTGGTCGACGTTCGAGTCGCTGTGGGTCAACGTGACGCTATTCGACCGCGCGGTTCGACGCCTGCGCGTGCTCGAGATCCGCGAGGCCGGGCTCGACGTGCCCGCAGTGCGCGCGGCGTGCGAGCTGCTCGGCATCGCGCCGGCGTGAAGTCGGGTGCGCAGATCCGCGAATGCCGAGTTCGGGCGGTATAGTGGTGCGACCCAGCGCGAGCAGGAGTCGTCGATGTCCACGCCCCCGAAGCCGACCACGCTGGGCGCGCTGCGCGCGTCGGGCTACCGCGCGCGCTCGGTGCGCGAGGAGCTGCGCGAAAACCTGCTCGCGAAGATGCGCGCCGGAGAGCCGATCTTCTCCGGCGTGATCGGCTACGAAGAGACGGTGGTGCCCGCGGTCGAGAATGCGCTGCTGTGCGGGCACGACCTGATCTTCCTCGGCGAGCGCGGGCAGGCGAAGACGCGCATGATCCGCCAGCTCACGGCGTTGCTCGACGAGTGGATGCCCGAGGTCGCGGGGAGCGAGATCCACGACGATCCGACCGCGCCCGTCTCGGCGCGCGCGCGCGCGATTTGCGCCGAGCGCGGCGATGCGACGTCCGTCGCATGGGTGCACCGCGACGACCGCTACGTCGAGAAGCTCGCGACGCCCGACGTCTCGATCGCGGACCTGATCGGCGATGTCGACCCGATCAAGGTCGCGCAGGGCCGCTCGCTCGCCGACGAGGAGACGATGCACTTCGGGCTCGTGCCGCGCACCCACCGCGGAATCTTCTGCATCAACGAGCTGCCCGACCTCACCGAGAAGGTGCAGGTCGGCCTGTTCAACGTCATGGAAGAGCGCGACGTGCAGGTGAAGGGCTATCGGATCCGCCTGCCGATCGATGTGCTCGTGGTGGCGAGCGCGAACCCGGAGGACTACACGAGCCGCGGGCGCATCATCACACCGCTCAAGGACCGCTATGCCGCGCAGGTGCGCACGCACTACCCGCGCACGCCCGAGCTCGAGCTCGCGATCGTGCGCCAGGAGGCGGAGGTGCCGTCGGTCGACGGCGTCGCCGTGGTGGTGCCGCCGTTCATGGAGGACCTGATTGCGGAGCTCACGTTCCAGGCGCGCTCGAGCCCCGACGTGAACCAGGCCTCGGGCGTCTCCGTGCGGCTCTCGATCGCGAACTACGAGACGCTCGCAGCCAACGCGCTGCGCCGCGCGCTGCGGCTCGGCGAGGGCGCGGCGGTACCGCGGATCTCCGACCTCGACGCGCTGGAGACCTCCACGCTCGGCAAGATCGAACTCGAGTACGCGGGCGGCGAACGCAGCGAGGGCGACGTGGTGCGCGAGCTGCGCAAGCGCGCGTGCAAGCGCGTGTTCGACCGCTACGTCGGTGCGGACGGCGCCGCCCACGTGGCGCGCGCGTTCGACGACGGCTGGAAGGTCGAGGTGTCGCAGCGGATGCCGTCGCGCGAGTACCTCGCGGGCCTCGATCAGATCGGGGCGCTGCGCGAGGCGGCGGCCGTGCTCGCCGGCACCGAAGAACCGGCCATGATCGCCTCTGCGATCGAGTTCCTTCTCGAGGGCCTGCACCTGTCGAACAAGCTCAACAAGACCGAGCGCGACCACGGCGCGCGCTACGCGCGCCCTTGAAGTCGAGCGTCTACGGCCGCTGGGACGGAACCCAGGACGAGTTCCGCCTCGACGCCGAGCGCGCGCTCGACGCGCTCTCGAACCTGATGATGGAGGGCCTCGACGCGCGGGAGGCGCTCGAGTGGATGCGCCAGCACGGCTTCGAGCTCGCGGGCCTCGACATGCGCGTGATGGGGCTCTCGGAGCTGATCGAGGAGCTGCGCGACGAGATCCGCAGGGCGCGCGCCGACCTCGCGCGGCGCTTCGAGGAGCTGCTCGACCGCGAGCAGGCGCGCCTGCGCGAGAACCACGGCTTCGAGTCGGCGCGCATGAACGAGTTCAAGGAACGCCGGCACGCCGAGGCCAGCGACCTCGGCGAGGCGATCGAGAAGTTCTCCGACTACCGCTTCGAGGACGAGGAGGCCGCGCGCGCCTACCGCGAGCTGCGCCTCGCGCTCGAGCGCATGCGCGCGATGGAGCAGCTCGCGCGCGATCTCGCCGAGGGCAACCTCCGCGAGATCTCCGCCGAGCAGCTGCGCGATCTCCTCGGCGACGACGCGGTGCGGTCGCTGATCTGGATCCGCGACCTCGAGTCCACGCTCGAGCGCGCCGGCTATCTGCGCGGCGGCGATCCGCAGCTCACGCCGCGCGCGATTCGCCGGATCGGCGCGCAGGCGCTCGCCGAGGTCTACGCGGCCCTGCGCCGCGATCGCCCGGGCGGGCACGATTCCGACACGCGCGGCGCCGCGCTGCCGCGGCCCGACGAGGTGAAGCCATTCGAGTTCGGCGATCCGCTCGATCTCGACGTGGTGCGCACTCTGATCGACGCCGTGAAGCGGAACGCGCGCAGCGCGCCCGGGCGGCCGGTGCCGCTGCCGCTTCCGCTCGCCGTCGCGGACTTCGCGCTGCGGGAGCGCGACTACACCACGCAGACCACGACCGTGCTGCTGCTCGACATGAGCTGGTCGATGTCGTGGGCCGGTCGCTTCCCGGCCGCCAAGCGCGTGGCGCTCGCGCTCGACCACCTCGTGCGCACGCGGTTCCCGCGCGACCACTTCTTCGTGGTCGGGTTCTCGACGCGCGCGCGCGAGCTGCGCCCGACCGAGCTACCCGAGGTCTCCTGGGACATGGGCGATCCGTTCACCAACCTCCAGGAGGGGCTCATGATCGCGGAGCGGCTGTTCGCGAGGCATCCGTCGGCGAGCCCGCAGGTGATCGTGGTGACGGACGGACAGCCGACCGCCTACTACGCGGGCCGCGAGCTGCACGTCGAGTGGCCGACGGGCTTCGGCGGTGTATCGCCGCACGCGGTGGCCGAGACGATGAAGCAGGTGCGCCGGATCACGCGCCAGGGTGTCACGATCAACACCTTCATGCTCGACGACGCGCCGGAGCTCGTTGGCTTCGTCGAGCGCATGACCCAGGTGAACCGCGGCCGCGCGTTCTTCACGAGCCCGGAGGCGCTCGGCTCGTTCCTGATGGTCGACTATCTGCGCGGGAGCCGGAAGCGCCGTCGCTGATGAGTCCGCAGGGCACCGCGCGCCGGGTCGGCGAGGGCGCCGCGCGCTGGCTGCGGCGTTTCGCGGCGCGCCGGACCCTCCCGCGGACCGGGCCGTTCTGGGTCTCGCTCGAGCTGGCCGCGCCAGTGACGGACGTTCCGGGCCGCTTTGCGCGCGAGCGCGCGGAGACGCTGCTCGGCGTGCTCGAGACGCTCGAGGCGATCGCGGACGAGCCGCGCGCGCGCGGCATCCTGCTCCAGCTGCGCGGCGCGCCGGGCGGGATCGCGTGTGCGCAGTCGCTGCGGCGCGCGCTCGACGCCGTGCGCGCGCGCGGCAAGGCGGTCGCCGCGTGGGCGGAGAGCCTCGATCTCGTCTCGCTCTACCTCGCGTCTGCGGCGGACCGGCTCTGGATCCCCGAGACGGGCCGGGTGTTCGCGGTGGGTCTGCGCGCCGACGCCTACTACCTGCGCGATCTGCTCGCGCGGATCGACGTCAGGCCAGAGATCGTCCGGATCGGCTCGCACAAGAGCGCCGGCGAGATGTTCACGAATCAGCGCATGTCGGACGAGCAGCGCGAGCAGGTCGAGGCGATCGTTTCGGATGGGTTCGACGCGCTCGTCGAGGGGATCGCAGCGGGGCGCGCGCGGACGACCGACGAGGTGCGGGAATGGATCGACCGCGGGCGCTACACGGCCGCGGATGCCCGCTCCGCCGGACTCGTCGACGGCTTCGCCTACCGCGACGAGCTCGAGGACCGGGTCGGCGAGCTCGCGTCGCGCCGCGCCTCGGCGCCCGCTCGGCCCCCGCTCGTCGAAGCGCGTGCGCTCTGGGCGCTGCGCACCAACGCGCGCGCGGGGATCCGCGCGCAGCCGCGGATCGCGGTGCTGTTCGCGAGCGGCGCGATCTCGCGCGGCGAGCGCGCGCGCGGGATCGCGTCGCGCGCCGCCGAGGAGATGCTCGGCGCGCTCGCGCGCGACGCGCGCGTGCGCGGCGTCGTGCTGCGGATCGACAGCCCCGGCGGCGACGCGCTCGCGTCGGACCTCCTGTGGCGCGCAGTGCGCGCGTTGCGCCGCGAGAAGCCCGTCGTGGCGTCGATCGCCGAGGTCGCCGCGTCGGGTGGCTACTACCTCGCGAGCGCGGCCGATTGCGTGCTCGCGGAGCGCTCGTCGATCACCGGCTCGATCGGCGTCATCGGCGGCAAGCTCGATCTGTCCGGCCTGTTCCAGAGGTTCGGGGTCGGACTCGACGCGGTCGAGCGCGGCGCGCGCGCGGGTATGCACAGCGCGGCGCGCGGCTTCACCGAGGAGGAGCGCGAGCTCGTGCGCGCCGAGATGCGCTCGCTCTACGAGACGTTCGTCGCGCGCGTCGCGGAGGGCCGCGGCCTCGCGGCCGCGGCGGTGGAGCGCGCGGCCGAAGGGCGCGTGTTCACGGGCGACCGCGCGCTCGCGCTCGGCCTGATCGACGCGCTCGGCGGCCCGCTCGAGGCGCTCGCCGAGGTGCGCCGGCGCGCCGGGCTGCGCGGCGCCGAGCCCGTGCGGATAGACCTCCACCCGCGCGTGTCGGTGCTGCGCGCGCTGTCGCACAGGCTCCGTTAGTGTCGCGCCGGCTCAAGACCGACATCCCCGGCATCGACTGGCGCATATCGCCGAGCGAGGCGCGCGAGCGCGGGTTCGCGAAGGTCTTCGCGGGGCGCGTCGCGCACCCGTTTCCGCTCGTGGTGGAGATCGGCTTCGGCCGCGGCGAGTTCCTGCTCGAGCTCGCGCAGCGCGAGCCGGAGCAGGCGTTCGTGGGGATCGAGGTCTCCTACAAGCGCGCGCTCAAGATGGCGCGGCGGCTCGCGCGTCTCGGGGTCGCCAACGTTGCGATAGTCGAGGCGCGCGCGGAAGACGTGCTGCGCGACGCGATCGAAGACGCCAGTGTGGCGTGCTTCTGGCTCAACTTCCCGGATCCGTGGCCGAAGAAGCGCCACGCGCGGCGCCGCTTCGTGCAGCGCGACACGCTCGCGCTGCTCGCGCGCCGCCTCGTGCCGGGCGGGCTCGTGCGCATCGCGACCGACGATCCCGACTACGCCGAATGGATCGATGGCGAGGTCACCGCCACGGCCGCCCTCGCCAACTGCTATGCGCCCGATCGCTGGCGTCCCGCCGTGCCCGGCCGCATGGCCACCGCCTACGAGCTCGAGTGGCGCGCGCTCGGCCGGTCGTTTCACTTCTTCGAGTACGCGCGTCGCTAGCGCTCGATCTCGCCTTCGCGATGATGCGGACGAACGGCGTGCGCGGCGGATTCATCGCGGAGCTGAAGAACTTCACCGGTGGGTGGTTCGCGCGGTATGCTTGCAGGGATGAGAGGGATCGCTCTGCTCTTGGCGGCGCTCTTGGCCGTGCCCGCGGCGTGCGCGGCGGGGGAGCCGGAGGTGCAGTCGATGTCGCCCGCCGAGGCGGCTGCGCAGATGAAGGCGGGCAAGGCGATCGTCGTCGACGTGCGGGAGCGCAGCGAGCTCGAGGCCGGCATGGCGGCCGGTGCGCACTGGTATCCGACGTCGTCGATCCGATCCGATCCCGACGGCTACCGGAAGTTCCTCGACTCGCTTCCGCTCGATCAGACCGTCGTCTTCTACTGCGCCTCGGGAGTCCGCTCCGGCAAGGCCGCCGAGATCGCGAGCCGGGACGCCGGACGCAAGGCGGCCAACCTCGGCGGATTCGAGGGCTGGAAGGCCGCCGGCCTGCCCGTGACGGTTCCCGCGAAGACGCTGCAGCCCGGTTGATCCCACCGCCGGGGATCGCGTCCGAGCAGCATGCGGCAGGTCAGGCGCACGAGCCGCCGAGTGGATACGCCGGGGGAACAGACGCGCGGTTACGCTGCGTACCCTAGAAGGCAGGATGGACCGCCCCGTTTCGAAGGTGCGCGCGCGCGTGCTCGCCCCGGTCTACGATCTGGACCGACCATGTCCGGCGGGCCGCTCCACATCCTCGACGAGATCGAGTTCGCGCCGGGGCAGCGCGCGAGCTTCCTCGCGGCGCTCGAGAAGCGGTATCGGCCGCAGGCCGAGGCGCTCGGGCTGCGGCTGCGGTCGCTCCTGCTGGAGCCGCCGATCGACGTCGAGGGGCTCGACAGCCGCGCGTGGATCGGCTGGGAGCTGACCGACGTGGCTGCGTTCTGGAGCTGGCGCATCGGGGGCGTCGCGAACCCGGATCTCGCCGCGTTCTGGTCGGATGCCGCACGGCAGATCCGGAGGCGCGTGCGGCGTTATGCGAGCGACTCGGCGGGCCGCGAGCCGCTGGCACCCGTCTCGCCGACGCGCGCGGGTCTCGCCCGGCCCGTCCCGGGCATCGAGCGCTCGGTGAGCCTGATCCACCTGCGGCCCGGCGTCTCGGACGGCGAGCGCACGCAGCTCGAGCGCGCACTCGAATCCGCGGCCGGGAGCGCGGTCGCGAGTCTCGGCCGCAACGTCCCGGGCACGATGAACGGCGGCGACTACACCTGGGACCTCGTGTCGGCGACGGCCTCGGAGCTGCTCGGCGGTCTCGCGGCACCGGTGCGCGCGCTCGTATCGGACCTCGACGAAGTCGCCCTCGATCCGATTGCGGCGGGGCTGCGATCACCCGGCATCGCGGATCCGATCAAGCGCACGCTGCTCCTGCGCGTCCTCCCGGGCGCCGCGCCGGCAGCCGTCGCAGAAGCCGAACGCGCGCTGCTCGCGATGCCCGATCACATCGGCGCGATCCGCAACTGGTGCCTATCGCGTGTGCGCGGCCACTCGCACGGCGGCTGGACCCACGTCTGGGAGCAGGACTTCGCCGACCTCTCGGGCCTTTCCGACGACTACATGAATCATCCGATCCACTGGTCGGTCGTGGACGGCTGGTTCCACGCGGAAGACCCGCGGTGCGTCTTCGCTCCGCGGATCGCCCACGTCTACTGCCGCGCACCGCGCTCCGTGCTCTCGCACGCGCTCGCGCGGGTCTCCGAGAGCTGAACCGCTGGTTGCCCGCGCGCGAGGACCGGCTGGCCCGCCAGCGCGCGCTCGGGCTGCTTGCGCTGTGCGGCGTGCTCTGGAGCACCGCGGGCGTGCTGATCAAGCTGATCGACTGGAATCCCGGCGCGATCTGGTCGGCGCGCTGTGCGATCGCCGCGGCGGTGCTGTACGCGATCCGGCGCCCCGCGATGCGCGGCATCGCGCCCGCGGAGTGGAGCGCCGCGGCGGCGCTCGCCGCGACGACCGGGCTGTTCATCGCCGCCAACAAGCTCACGACCGCCGCCAACGCGATCCTGATCCAGTACTCGGCGCCGGTCTGGGTGGCGCTGTTCGGCCCGTGGTTCGTCGGCGAGCGGCCGACGCGCCTAGACTGGCTCGCGATCGCGGTCGTACTCGGCGGCATCGCGCTGTTCTTCCTCGATCAGCTGAACTTCGGCCACGCGCTCGGCAACCTCGTGGCGCTCGGCGCGGGCGTGGCGTTCGCGGCCGGCGCGCTGACGATGCGGCGCGTCGCGCTGATCGAGACGCCGGCCGGCTCGATCGATCCGCTCCGGGCGCTCCTGCTCGGCAATCTGCTCGGCGCGGCGATCGGCTCGCCGTTCTGGTTGCTTGCGCCGTTGCCGGGCGCCGCGGGTTGGGGGGCGCTGCTCGCGCTGGGCGTCGTGCAGCAGGCGGCGGCGTACTTCTGCTATGCGGCCGCGATCCGACACGCGCGCGCGCTCGACGTGATCCTCGTGCCGATCATCGAGCCGATTCTGTCTCCGCTGTGGGTGGCGCTCGCGTTCTCCGAGTGGCCGAGCGGGTGGGCGCTGCTCGGCGGAGCGATCGTGATCGCCGGGGTCACCGCGCGCGGCCTGCTCGCGCCGCGCGCCTAGGCCTAGGACCGCCGCAGCGGCCGCCCTGCGGCGTAGATCTCGCGGCGCTGGGCGGCGAGCTGCCGCTCGGGCTCGAGTGCGGCGGCGCGGGCGATCCGCTCGGCTTCGTCCATCGCCGCGACCGCCGCCGGGAACTCCCCGCGCTCCGCGCGTGCCGCGGCGAGCGCGTGCAGGCGCTCGATGCGCAGTGCGGGATCGGCGGCCGCGGAGAGGTGCACCTGGTTTGCGTGCGCGAGCGACGCAGCGCCGTCGCGCACGGCGGCGTCGGGCGACGTGGCGAGCAGCATCGCCAGCGCGATTCGCGCCCGGGCGTCCGAGGGGTGCGCCTCGACCAGCGCATCGAGCTCGGCGCGCGCCGCGCGATCTTCGCCCTGCGCCACGAGCACCTCGCAGATCTCGAGGCGCGTCCGCACCGGGGGCGCCCCGAGCGCGAGCGCACGCGCGTATTCCTCGCGCGCTTCCGGGAGGTGACCCAGGATTCGCGCCTTGCGCGCCAGGGCGATGCGCTGATCGGCCTCGAGCTCCGGCGGGTAGTGCGCGCGGGCGAGGCCTTCGCGCTGCGCCGCGATCGAGGCGGCAGAATCGCCGATCGACTCGAGCGCCCGTGCGAGCGAGGGGTAGACCTCGACCGCGGCCGGCTGGAGCGCGAGCGCCGCCCGCAGGTGCTCGATCGCGCTGCGCTCGATTGCGTCGCGCTCTCCGCCGGGCGCGAGTGCTTCGGCGCGCTGCGAGAGCGCCATCCCCAGGTTCATCTGCGCCACCCACGCTTTCGGGTTGCGCTGCACGTTGTCGGTCCAGAGCGACTCGTGATTCTCGAACAGGTGGGCGCGCCGCCAGGTCGAGAACGCGAGCAGCGCGACGAGCAGCGCAGCGGCCAGCGCGAGTGGCGGACGCGCGATTGGCCGGCGCTCGGCGAGCGTCGCCGTCCCTCCGAGCACGAGTGCGAGCACGGGGATCACGGCGAAGTAGGCCAGGTGGTCCGACACTTCCGCGTGCTGCAGGAAGGTCATGTCGAAGAGCGTGAGTACCGGAAAGAGCAGTGCGCCGTACGCCACCAGTGCGACGAGCAGCGCGCGCCCCCAGCGCTTGCGCGCACGCCACGCGATCGCAACCGCCACCGCCGCGGCGACCCACGGCAGATAGGCGAGCGGATTGCGCCAGGGCACGTCGAGCCGCGGGTAGACCATCATCAGGTCGACCGGCAGCAGCGCCTTCCACGCGTAGAAGATCGGGATCCAGCCCGCATTGGCGAGCCGGTGCCAGGGGCTCTCGGGGGCGACGATGCGCTCGAACCCGCCGGTGCGGCCCGTGAACCAGAGCGTGACGAGCGCCATCGCGAGCGCGAGCGCGAAGAACGGCGCCACGCGCCGCAGGTCGCGCCGCGCGAGGGTGCCGCGCCGCCACGCGAGACACGCGAGCAGCACGACCGGGAAGCCGACGCCCGCGGTCTTCGCGCACAGCGAGAGGAAGAACGACAGCAGCGACGCCGCATAGCGCGGTGCGCGCGGGGATGGGTCGTCGCGCAGGAAGAGCGCGAGCGAGACGAGCAGGAAGAACAGCGCGAGCGTGTTCTTGAGCTCGCTCACCCAGGCCACCGACGGCACATCGATCGGGTGCACGGCGAACACGAGCCCTGCCAGAGGCGCAGCGGGCACGCGCAGGGCCGCGAGCACTGCCCATACGAGGATCGCATTCAGCGCGTGGAGCAGGACGTTCGGCACGTGGAAGCGATTCGCGATCGCCTCGACGGCGGCGATCTTCGCCTGCTCGCCCTCCGCTGCACTCCAGCGCTGTTCGGCGCCGAACGAGCGCCATTCGAGCCAGAAGACGGTGGGAGCGAGCGGCCAGAAACCGCGCCCGGCGAGCGGCTGCCAGTCCCAGACCCGATGCCACCCACCTGCCGGGCGCTCGAATGGCAGCCACGCCTGCGCGACTCCGTCGACGTCTTGAACGAGGTACCCGCGGCTGCCCCAGAGCTCGTTGTCGTCGTCCCAGAGGAAGCGCGTGTCCGGCGTGAGGACGGGGGAGTACGCGGCCACCGTGAGCAGTGCGATTGCTGCCGCCATTCGGAGTCGTCGTAGGGTGGGCAGACGGCCTCGTTTGCCCAGCACGGCCACCGATTCGTCGCAATGGCCGGCGATCGACCTGGGCGTTGGTGGGCAAAGACCTTCGGTCCTGGCTCACCCTACCATGTCGTGCGCGGCATCGCCGAGTATGACTACCGCCGCAGTGCGCGGAACTCGTCCGGGTCGAACGCGTCGACCTCGATCGCGCGCACGCGCGCGCGGTCGGCTCTGGCCAGCAGCTCCATCTCGGCCTCGGTGATCAGGCCGATCGCGACCGACTTCTTGGCGAGCTCGCCCTCGCTCAGGCCAGCGAGCTCCCCGTCGCGCACCGCTTGCTCGATCCTCCGCTCGATCGCGAGTGCGGGCCTCACCGCCGCCAGCGCGGCTTCCAGACCGCCGAGGCCGGCTTCGCTCGCGGGCGGGACGAAGATCCCGGCCGTCAGCGATTCGCGCGCGCGGTCGTCGCCTAGCAGCGTCTCCGCGACCTTCGCGCCCAGCGCGTCGTCGGGACCGAGCTCGCGGCGTCCGAGCGGGAACACCAATGCCCCGAGCAGCCAGGCGGCCGGCCGCGACGGGAAATGGCGCAGCACGCCCGCCAGCGCGTTCTCGATCTCGGCGAGCGCGCGCTCGGTGGCCCACTGCGCGAGCGGCCGCTCGCGCGCGAGCTCTCCCGCGTCGCGGAAGCGTTTCACGACCGCCGAGCCGAGATAGAGCCACGCGAGCGCGTCGGCGAGCCGGCCCGTGATCGTCTCGCGGCGCTTGAGCCGCTCGCCGAGCGTCGCCATGGCCGCTTCCGAGACGAGCGCGAACGATGCCGACGCGGCGGCGAGCCGCTGGATGTGGCGGCGGAGCGCGTCGGCGGGCGCGCGGCGATCGAGCCGGCCGCGCGTGATTGCGAGCGCGAACGCGCGCACGGCCGTGCGGATCGCGAAGCGGAAATGGCCGAAGAACGCGCGGTCGAAGCGCGCGAGGTCGTCGTCCGCGACGGCGCGCATCTCCTCGAGCGCGAACGGGTGGCAGCGGATCGCGCCCTGGCCATAGATGATCATCGAACGCGTGAGGATATTCGCGCCTTCGACCGTGATCGCGATCGGGATCGACGCGTAGGCGGTGGCGAGGATGTTGCGCGGGCCGCGCATGACCTCCGCGCCGGCGCGAATGTCCATCGCATCGTTCACGACGTCGCGCATGAGCTCGGTGCAGTAGGCCTTGGTGATCGCCGACAGCACGGCGGGCCGCTCCCCGGCATCGATCGCGGCGGCGGTGAGATGGCTGGCCGCGTCGATCGCGTAGGTGAGGCCGGCGATCCGCGCGAGCGGCTCCTCGACGCCCTCGAACCAACCGATCGGCGTGTCGAACTGCTCGCGCACGACCGCGTAGGCGCTGACCGCGCGCGCCGAGACCTTCGCGGCCGCCACTGCGAGCGACGGCAGCGAGAGGGCGCGGCCGGTGGCGAGACACTCCATCAGCATCTTCCAGCCCTGGCCCGCACCCGCGGGCCCGCCGATGATCGCGTCGAGCGGAACGAACACGTCCTCGCCCGACGTGGGCCCGTTCTGGAACGGGATCCCCATCGGGTCGTGGCGCGCGCCGATCGCGATGCCGCGCAGGCCGGCCGGAATCAGCGCGCAGGTGATGCCGGGCTCGGGTTGGTTGCCGAGCAGGCGGTCGGGGTCGCGCAGTCGGAACGCGAGGCCGATCAGCGTGGCGACGGGTGCGAGCGTGATGTAGCGCTTGCACCAGCGCAGGCGGATGCCGAGCACCTCCTCGTCGCGCCACTTGTCGCGGCACACGATCCCCTCGCTCTGCGTCGCGGCGGCGTCGCTGCCGGCCTCCGGGCCGGTCAGCGCGAAGCACGGGATCTCCTCCCCGCACGCGAGCCGGGGCAGGTAGTAGTCGCGCTGCGCGTCGGTGCCGTAATGGAGCAGGAGCTCCGCCGGTCCGAGCGAGTTCGGCACCATCACGGTCACGGCCGCGGTCAGGCTGCGGCTCGCGAGCTTCCGGAGCACCGCCGCATGCGCCTGCGCCGAGAACCCGCGCCCGCCGTAGCGCTCGGGGATGATCAGGCCGAAGAACCGCTCGCGGCGCAGGAACTCCCAGATCTCCTCCGGCAGATCGCCCGTCCGCGTGATCAGCCAATCGTCGAGCCGCGCGCACAGGTCCTCGACCGGGCCGGCGAGAAACGCCTGCTCGGCGGGCGACAGCGGCGCGGGGCGGAAGTCGAACAGGGCGGGCCAATCCGGCGCGCCGGAGAACAGCTGGCCGTCCCAACCCACGCTGCCGGCTTCGAGCGCGATGCGCTCCGTCGCGCCGAGCCGCGGCAGCAGCGTCGCGATCCTCGGCATCAGCGCGCGCGTGATCCAGCGCCGCCGCCCGCGCACGATGCGGGATTCCGGCATCAGGTGGGCGGTGTTCCGGCGCGCGGGTGGGCCGCGGCGGCGCGCTGGGTGTTCTCCTCGGCGCGCGCGAGCGTGCGGATGTGGGCGATCAGATCGCGCACGTCGTCGTCGGAGAAGGCCTGCCGCCAGGCCGGCATCGCGTCGCTGCCACCGGACGCGCCCGGGCCGTAGAGGATCACGCGCGCGAGGTCGACGTCGTCGCCGGTGCGGTTGTCCGCGCTCGCGTCGATGTAGAAGCGCGCGTAGGTGAAGTCGCGCGGCTTCGGGTCGAGTGCGGGAGACGCGATCCCGTCGCCCGTCCCGCCGCCGCCGTGGCAGATCGCGCAGTGCTGCGCGAACAGCGCCTGTCCGTGCGCGGCATTGCCGCCGCTCCAGTCCACGTTATTCGGCGCGCGCGCGAGGTCGGTCGCCGAGGCGCGCGCGATGTCCTCGGCCGTGGGATGATCCGCCGATACCGGGGCGCCCGCACCTTCGGGCGGGAGGACCGGCTGCCGCGCGCTGCTCGCCGAGTCGCGCTCCCCGCCCCACGAGCATGCCGCGAGCGCGTAGGCGAGCACTGCTGCGACCCGCCGCCTACTTGTCGCGATGCGGATTCCCGCCGAAGAATCCACCCTTCTCCCCGTGGACCTGGAACGCGTCGACGAGCAGCGACATCGAGCCATCCACCTTCACGAGCACCACGCCGCGCGCGGTGACGGCCTCCCCGACGTGGTGCTTGAGCTCCTCGCCCGCCGCCATGTCTTCGATGGCGTTCTGGAACAGCGCACCGGTGTTGCCGACCGAGACGATCGCGACGCGCCGCGTGCGGCCGAGGAAGTCCTTGTCGACCGCATCGACCGTCCCGGTGATGAACACGATGCGCGGCATCTGCATCGTTCTCGTCTCGATCTCGGGGGCGTCGGGCATGCGCGCCGAGACATCGGGCGTATCCATCGCCGCGGGCAGCCATTCTGCCGCGGGTGCGGACGGCGCGAGGGCGTAGGTCAGGAACAGGGCGCCGAGGGCGCTGGTGTAGAGAGCGCTGGCAGGCACGGGTCACCTCCACTGCGCATCGAGGGGCGCTTGGGCCCCCGCAACGGGGGTGCAACGGCCGTGCCAGGGTCGATTCCGCTCGCGAGCGCGATTCGCGGGCGCGGCGCGGCCCGCGCGCCGGCTCGTTTGTAGAATGCTCGCCGGGAATACCGGGACGAATGACACGCGCGATCGCCCGTCACATCCAGCGCGTCTCGCGCACTCATCCGCGGCTCGTGCTCCGCTTCGCCGCCAGCTCGCTCGGGCGCACGGTGCTGGCGATGGCGTCGATCCTGTTGATCCGCGAGTACCTCGCACTCGCGAGTGCGCTCGGCGCCGGCGCGGCGCTCGCGGTGGTCGCGTTGCTGTTCATCGCCTGCAACGTCGGCGCGAGCGCACTCAACTACGACAACAACGTGATCCAGCAGCGGCTCGTGAAGGTCGTCGAGCTCGGGATGATGGAGCGCCTGATTCGCCACCTGCTCGGCCTCTCGGTGCCGTTCTTCGACTCGCGCAGCCACGGCGACATCATCCAGGCGGTGCGACAGGACGTCACGAACCTGCGCATCGCGACGCTGTCACTGGGCAAGATCGTGCTCGAGGCGCCGATGGCCGCGGGCCTGGCCGTCACCGCGTTCTGGCTCAGTCCCTGGCTCGCGTTCTGGTCGCTGCTCGCGCTGCCGCTCGCCGTCGTACCGCTCGTGAAGATCGCGCAGCGCATCCTCGCGCGGACGTTCGAGGTGAGGCGCAGCGGCTACGTGCTGTTCGACGTGATTCTCGAGCTGATGCGCGGCATCCGCATCATCAAGGCCTATCACGGTGAAGACCGCGAGGCGCGCGCAGCGATCGAGAAGGGGCACCGCTACTTCGATCAGCTGATCGACCTGACGCGCGTGGAGTCGCTGTCCACGGTGGTGCTCGAGTCGCTCGGCGCGCTGTCGATCGTGGTCGTGATCATCATCGGCGGGCTCGAGGTGGTGCAGAAGACGCTCGACTGGCCGTCGCTGATCGCGTTCGTGATGGCGGTGCGCGCGCTGTTCGGGCCGCTCAACAACCTCAATACGAACTACATGCTGATCCAGCGCCAGGGGGCGGGAGTGGTGCGGATCGACGAGCTGCTCGCCGAGCGGCCGCAGATCGCCGACGCGCCGAATGCCGTGCCCCTCGCGGCGGCGCCGCGCTCGATCGTGCTCGATGGCGTGTCGTTCAGCTACGGCGAGAAGACGATCCTCGAAGGGCTCTCGCTCGAGGTGAAGGCGGGCGAGAAGATCGGCATCACGGGGCCTTCGGGTGCGGGCAAGACGACGCTCCTGAACCTGGTCGCGCGCTTCTACGACCCGACCCGCGGCGCGGTGCGCTATGACGGGCGCGATCTCCGCGCCTATCAGGTGGCGAGCGTCTACCGCCAGATCGCAATCGTGACCCAGGAGCCGCTGCTGTTCGCCGCCACGATCCGCGAGAACATCCGCTGCGGGCGCCCCGACGCGAGCGACGCCGAGGTGGAGTCCGCCGCGCGCTCGGCCGAGATCCACGACGAGATCGCGGCGCTGGCCGAGGGATACGAGACCGTGGTGGGCGTGGGCGGGCGCCGTCTCTCGGGCGGCCAGGCGCAGCGCATCAACATCGCGCGCGCGCTGCTCAAGGACGCCGCGATCCTGCTACTCGACGAACCCACCTCGAGCCTCGATTCGATCGCGGACATCCGGGTGCGCAGCGCGCTCGCGCGCCTGATGCGAAATCCGACCACGTTCCTCGTGTCGCACCGCCTGTCCACGCTCGCCGACGCGGACCGGATCCTCGTGCTCGACCACGGGCGCCTCGCGGGCCTCGGGAAGCACGACGAGCTGCTCGATACGTGTCCGCTCTACCGGTCGATCTGGGAGGCGAGTCAGCTCGGCGAGTCGGACTAGCCGCAAGCGCCGCGGTGCGGGCGCAGAGGTGCTCCGGGCCGATCGCGCACGAGCTTCGCGGCCGTGCTCATGCGCGTGCCCGGATGTGCGCGTCGACGAATGCGAGGATGTTGCGCACGCACGCCCATTCCCGCGCGATCTCGAACGCCGTGGGATCGACCGGCGCGCCGATGCGCTCCTCGATCCACAGCACCAGGTTGAAGAGCGCGAGCGAGTCCAGGAGACCGGACTCGAACAGCGGCACCGTGTCGGGTGGATCCCCGCGCAGCTCGACCCCCTGATCGACCAGGAACCCCAGTAGCTCTTCGCGCATCGACACGGATCAGTGTCACCGGCCGGCGCGCCGCCCCGGGAGCCGGGTCTCGGGCAGCTCGGAGCAGCGGCGCGCGACCGCCTCGCGGTTCACCTTCCCGCGCGAAGTGCGCGGGATCTCGTCGAGCAGGTACCAGCGCTGCGGGAGCTGGTGCGCTGCGAGGTGGCGCTCGCACCATTGGCGCAGCCCGCCGAGCACTTCGTCGCTCCGCGCGTCGAGCACCACGGCGATTCCGACGCCCTCGCCGTGCAGCGCATCCGGAAATGCAAACGCGCACACGTCGCGCGTCGCGGAGAAGCGCTCCACCACGGAATCGATGTCGCCCGGATAGATCTTCATCCCGCCCTTGTTGATCTCTTCGCGCTCGCGACCGCGCAGGTAGAGCCGGCCGCGATCGTCGAACAGACCGATGTCGCCGGTCATGAACCAGCCGTGGCTCACCACCTGATCGGTCAGGTCCTGCCGGTCCAGGTAGCCCTTCATCAGCGCCGGCGTCTGCACCCAGACATAGCCGGCTCGGCCGGCGGGGCAGGGTTCCGCGAACGCCGGGGGCTCGGCCGTGTCGCGCGTCGGGAAGACTCGGATCACCCCGCCCCAGGCCTCGCCGACGAGGCCGTCCTCGGGCTCGAATGCGCCCGACGTGGTCCCGGCGAGCCAGCTGCCGGTCTCCGTGATGCCGTAGGCGTTCATCACCTCGCGCGCGCCCGTCCACTCGCCGATCGATCGCCACAGCGCGGCCGACAGCGGAGCGGAGCCGCAGAACACGCGCTGGAGCGTCCGCGCCTCGGGCGGCCGCGCGGTCTTCAGCGCGAGCCGCCACACCGACGGCACCGAGGACAGGAACGTGATCCCGTGGCCGTCGAGCAGCGCGCCGAGCCGGACCACGAGATCGGCGCGGAACGGCGGCAGGATGTAGAGGTCCTGTCCGAACAGCCACGGGAACAAACTGTTGCAGACGAGCCCGTGCCCGAAGTGCGTGGGCAGCAGACACAACGTGCGGCGGAAGCTGTCGAGGCCGAGGCTCTGGTGCAGGCTGGTCCAGCGCGCGCGCAGCGAGCGATGGGTGTGGACGACGCCCTTCGGATCGCCCGTGGTGCCCGATGTGAACAGGATCAGCGCGTCGTCGTCGAGTGCGATCGCGCCCGGTGGCGATGCGCCCGCGGGTTCCTCTTCGTCGAGCGCAGCGATCGCGACGCCTAGACCCGCGAGCGATCTCGCGAGGTCCGGGTCCGGAGATTCCTCCCATAACGCGATGCGCGGCCGCGCCGCGCGCGCGAGCGTCTCCACCTCGAACGCGGTCATGCGGCCGTCGATCGGGACGGCACACGCGCCGAGGCGCCAGACCGCGAGCAGATCAGCGAAGAACTCGGGGCGATTGCCGTAGTGGAGGAATACGCGCGCTCCGCGCCCCGCGCCGAGCTGCGCGAACCGGCGCATGCGGCGATCGCTGCGAGCGAGCGCCTCGCCCGGCTCCCAGACCCGATCGGTGAGGGGCTCGACGATACGCCCGAGACGCGCGTCGATCAGCACGGTCGCTCAGAGGTGTCGGTGGTCCGCGACGAGTCCGAGCCACACCTGCGCTGCCTCGGCGGCGACCTTCTCGTTGATGAACACGTGCTGCGTGCCGGTGTAGAGGTCGCGGAACGCGCGCTCGAGGCGGCTGCCCTCGCGGATCGCAGTGGTGCCCGCGGCAAGGTGCGCCCATTCGCCTACCACGCGCGCCGCGTGCGTCGCGTACACCGCCGCCACGCGCAGGTCCGCGCGCATCACGGGCGTGAGCGCCTCGCGCGCGGCGACTGCGCGCTCGGCGCCCTCGAATGCATCGAGCACGAGCAGCCGCGCCGCGCGCCACATCGCCGCGTGGTGTGCGAGGCCCTGCTGGAAGCTCGCGCGGTTCGCGAGGGTCGCGAGGTCTCCCATTCGCACCTTGGTCGCCGCGAGCTGCTCGACGTCGTCGAGCATGCTCTTCGCCACGCCGAGTGCCCACGCAGCGTGCCCGGCCGCGGTGATCGGCATGAGGCCCATCCGGAACGCCGGGGATCGGCCGCGGTGGGGCTCGGTCGCGAAGAGCGCGTAGGTGCGGTGGGCGGGAACGAACAGATCGCGCAGCTGATAGTCATAGGAGCCGGTACCCTTCAGGCCCTGCACGTGCCAGCCGTCCGTGAACGTCACCTCGGTGCGCGGCACGATCGCCACGCGCAGCTCGGGGACGCCCGGGGCCTCCCATTGGAGCTCGCCGTCCCGTATCGGCAGGTACCCCGCGGCGATGTATGCCGAATGGCCCGTACCCGACCCGAAGCTGTAGTTCCCCGTCAGGCGGATGCCGCCGTCGACGAAGGCGCCCTGGCCGTTGGGCGCGTACTGGCCCGCGACGACCACGCAGGCACCGCGGCCGAACACCTCGGCGAAGCCCGCCTCGGGTAGATAGGCGGCGGAGGCGGCGGTCGCGGAGAAGTTGGCGAGCCCGGTCCAGCCGAACGAGCCGTCGATCGCCGCCATCGCGATCCAGGTCTCGATCATGTCGCGAAATCCCGGCTCGGTGCCGCGCGCCTCGGCCGGGTTCATGTGGGACATCAGCCCGGCTTCCCACATGGCTTCGACGAGACGGGGCGTGAGCGTACGCGCGCGCTCGGAGGCGGCCGCCTCGGCCGCGGCGACGTCCGCGACCGCGCGGACCTTGCTGGGGCCGTCTGCGATCCGGGCGATCTTCGCTGCGGTCGACATCGCGCAGTCCTCGGTTGGGGGTCGGAGGGCCGCGGGCATTCTAGGCTACGATCCGCGACCGCCCGCAAGTCCACTTCGCGTTGTCACACCCCGAGCCGATCCCCGACCCGTCCGGCGACCCCGCGGCGATCTTCCGCCGCGAGGGCGCGCAGCTCGTCCCGTCGCTGCTCGCGCAGGGTCCGTGGAACCCGGAGCATCTGCACGGCGGTCCGATCTGCGGCGCGCTCGCGAGCGCGATCGAGCGCTGCGAGAGCCCCGTGCCGATGCGCGTGGTGCGCCTCTCCGTGGAGATGTCGCGCGCGGTGACGATGGCGCCGTTCTCGGTACACGCCGAGGTGACGCGCGCGGGCCGGCGCATCCAGCAGATCGACGCGCGGATCGACGCGGAGGGCCGCACGCTCGTGCGCGCGACCGCGCTGCGCGTGCGCGTCGGCGAGCGCGATGACGCGATCGCGATCCCCTTCCACGAAGCCGTGCCAGTGCGCGCGCCGGGCCCGCCACGCGACGCGGACATGATCCGCCTCTTCTCGCCGGGCTTCATCCGCTCGCTCGAGTTCCTGCGCACGCGGCCTGCGACGCGCACCGATCACGGGATCATCTGGGCGCGGATGCGCGTGCCGCTCGTCGAGGGCGAGCCGGTTACGCCGTTCGTTCGGCTCGCCACCGTGTGCGACTTCGCGAGCGGCACCGGCAACGCGCTCGACTTCGCGCGCTTCACGTCGATCAACCCCGATCTCTCGCTGCACGTGCTGCGCGCGCCGCGCGGGGAGTGGATCGGGATCACCGCGCGCAGCGGCATCGAGGCGGACGGCATCGGCCAGTCGCACGCGACGCTGTTCGACTCCGAGGGACCGATCGCGCGCGCGCTCGTGTCGCTGCTCGTCGAGCGCCGGGTGTAGGCCCCGGTCACGCGCTTGTAGATTCCACATCTTCCACGCGCGGCGAGCGCGCGCGTTCGCGAGATCTTCGCGAATCGACGCGTGAGCGCTCGAGAAGCACCGATTGCTGGCACGCGGATTGCGTAGCGATCGTCGGTCCCTGCGATCGGCACGAGAAGAGATGCCCTACGACCCTCCGCCTCGAAGATCGCGGCTTCGCGCCGCGCGGCGAGGGACAGCGGCCGGCACGGCGCGCCAGGCCCATTAGCGATCGCCACGTGTACCACGCTCGAGCGAGCGGCAGCATGAATCTGATCGTGCTCCCAGTCGACGGTCTCTCGCGCCTCGTGCGCGCACTGCGCAAGGCGAGGGAATCGGTGCGCGTGACGATCTTCCGGTGCGACCTGTCCGAGATCGAGAAGGCGCTGGGCGATGCGGTGGCGCGCGGTGTGGCTGTGCACGCACTGATCGCGCAGACCAACCGGAGCGGGGAGAATGCGCTGCGCAAGCTCGAACAGCGCCTGCTCGAGCTGGGCCTCACCGTCTCGCGCACCGCGGACGACCTCGTGCGATATCACGACAAGATGGTCATCATCGATCGGCGCGTGCTGTTCGTGTTCGGGTTCAACTTCACGCGGCAGGACCTATCGAAACGGCGGAGCATGGGCATCGTCACACGCAAGCGGAAGCTCGTGAACGAGGCGCTCGCCCTGTTCGAGGCAGACGCGGCGCGACAGGCGTTCACCTCCACCGCGCCCGATCTCGTGATCAGCCCCGTGAATGCGCGCGCGCGCCTCGAGAAGATCATCAAGGCCGCCAGGAAGTCGCTGTGGATCTACGATCCGCACGCGATCGACACGCCGATGCTGCGGCTCTTGCAGAAGAAGGCCGAGGACCGGGTCGACGTGCGCATCATCGGCAAGGTGGGAAAGGCGGGCCCCGGCCTGCGCGTGGAGCGGCTGCCCGAGCTCGAGGTGCACATCCGAGCCATCCTGCGCGACGATCTCGAGCTGTTCCTCGGCAGCCAGGGCATGCGCACGATCGAGCTCGATCGGCGCCGCGAGCTGGGGATCATCCTGCGCGACCGCGCAACGATCAAGCGCTTCCGACGCGTGTTCGAGGAGGACTGGGAGTCGACCGGCGCCGAGTCCGACGAGCGGGAAGAGGCGGCCTGAGCCCCGCTACCCTCGCCCGGCGATGGCCGAGCTCCACATCAAGGACCACTCGATCGCGCGGCTGCGCGAGCGGCTCGCCGAGGCCGGGGAGCGCCCCTACCGCGCCGACCAGATCGCGGCTTGGTTGTACCGGCGCGGGGTCGAAGACCCCGAGCGGATGACCGATCTCGGCGCCGAGCTGCGCGCGCGGCTCGCGCGCGAGTGGCAGCTGTCGGCGCTCGACGTGGAGCGCGTCGACCGCTCGGTGGACGGCACCTGCAAGGCCGCGCTCGTGGCGCGCGACGGCGCGCGGATCGAGTCGGTGCTGATCCCCGAAGACGACCGGATGACGCTATGCGTGTCGACGCAGGTGGGCTGCGCGATGGCGTGCGAGTTCTGCGCGACCGGCTTCATGGGCTTCGCGCGCAACCTGCGCGCCGCGGAGATCGTCGACCAGGTGTGCCGCATGCGCGCGCTCGCGCCGGCGGATCGGCCGATCAGCAACGTGGTGTTCATGGGCATGGGCGAGCCGCTCCTGAACCTCGACGCCGTCGTGGAGGCGATCCGCCTGCTGATCGATCCGAAGGCGTTCGCGATCGCGCCGCGGCGCGTGACGGTGTCGACGGTGGGCCTCGTGCCGAAGATCGGCGAGCTGCTCGAGCGCGTGCCGGTGAACCTCGCGGTGTCGCTGCACGCCACCACCGACGCCGTGCGCGATCGCCTCGTGCCGCTGAACCGCCGCTATCCGCTCGGCGATCTGCTCGGGGCGCTGCGCGCACTGCCCACCGTGACGGTGCGCCGGCCAGTGTTCTTCGAGTACACGCTGATCGCCGGCATGAACGACAGCGTCGAGGACGCCAACCGACTACCTGGTTTGCTCCATGGAGTTCCCTGCAAACTGAACCTGATCCCGATGAATCCGCACCCCGACAGCCCGCTGCGCCCGCCGGATGCCGCCACCATCGACCGCTTCCTCGCGGTGCTGTCCCGGCGCGGCATGACCGTTACACTGCGGCGCAGCCGCGGCCCCGACATCCAGGCGGCATGCGGTCAGCTCGCGCTGCGGCAGGCCTGACCCACACGAGGGAGTGACACCGCCCTTGCTCTACGCGGTCGGTGACATCCACGGAGAGCGCGCGAAGCTCGCGGCGCTGCTCGCCGTGCTGCCGCTCACCCCGGACGACCGGCTCGTTTTCATGGGCGACTACGTCGACCGCGGTCCGGATTCAAAGGGCGTGGTGGATCTCCTGCTCTCGCTCGCGGACGACTACGCGTGCGTATTCCTCGCCGGCAACCACGAGTCGATGTTCCTCGACTTCCTGGGATGGCGGAACGACGCCTACTTCGCCGGCGACGCCTTCCTCGCCAACGGGGGCGATCGCACCCTCGCGAGCTACGGATACTTCGAGCTCGCCGATCCGCAGCCGCAACATCTCGAGCTGCCGCCCGCGCACGAGAAGTTCTACCGCGAGCTCGTGCTCCACCATCGCGAAGGCGACTACCTGTTCGTTCATGCGGGCCTCGGGCGCGCGCTGCTGCGCGAGACCGATCTCGACTACGCGCTGCGCCACGCGAAGTCCGAAGACCTGCTCTGGGATCGCGCGAGCCTCGGGATGCCGCACGCGCTCGGCGTCACGGTCGTGTACGGACACACGCCGACGCCCGACTTCGCCGTGCGCTGGCACCGGCCGTTCAGCATCGGCATCGACACGGGCGCGGTCTACGGCGGCAAGCTCACTGCGATCCGACTGCCGGACGAGACGGTGTTCCAGGTGTGAGTTCTACGACTCGGGCGTGTCGACGGCGGCCGCCGCGCGCGGCTCCACCACGGGCACGATCAGCGGCGCGCCGGGCGTGAGCGCGGCGAAGTCGAGGTCCGGGTTGTACTGGCGCAGCAACCAGACCGGCACGCGGTACTTGCGCTGCGCGAGGTACCAGAGCGACTCGCCGGCCTCGAGCATGTGCTGCTCGGTGCCGGTGACCTGGAACGCCTCGAAGAACTCGTCCTGCAGCGACTGGTGATATTCGAGCCGGCGCTGCTCGAACTCTTCGGGCGAGACGTGGGTGAAGTCGAGCTTGAGCTTCTGCCCGATCACCACCGACTTCCCGTAGCGCATCTTGTTGAGCTTCCGGAGATCGGTCGCGCGCAGCTCGAGCCAGTCGGCGAAATGCCCGAGCGTCTCGTCGGGCTCCACCGTGACGCGATCGCCGTGCACGGAGTAATCCGACGGATCCGGGCGCGAAGCCCCCTCGCTCGCCGCCGCGGCGGGCTCCTCGGTGGCCGGAGCCGTCGGAGCCGTGGCGAGCGCGACGGCGGCGGGCGGCTCGGGCGCGGGCGCGGGTGCGCGAGGCGGAGCCGGTGCGGGCGCGGGCGAAGAGGTGATCGTGGGCTCCGGGATCGGCACGCCTACCGGCTCGGCGACCGGCGGCGGTTGCGGGGCAGGCGCCGTGGCTTCGGCGGACGCGGTCTCGGGCGGCGTCGCGGGCGCCTGCGCGGGCTTGACCGGAGTCGCGGGCGCGCTCGGAGCCACCGGTTTCGCGGCCGGCACATCGGGCACCGCGGACTCCGCGCTCGCCACCTCGACCGGCTCCACCGCGGGAACGCGCAGCCGCTGGCCGACCGAGATCTTGTGCCGGTTGCGCAGGCTGTTGATCCGGGCGAGATCCGCCTCGGTCGTCCCGTGGCGCTTGGCGATCGAAGCGAGAGTGTCCCCGCGCCGGACGCGGTACGACTCGCTGGCGCCGCTCGCGGGCTTGGCCGCGGCCACGCCGGTGTCGGATACCTCCTCGTCGCGCGTCTCGACCCCGCGCGCCGCCACCACCACCGGGCTGCGCGGACCGCGCTCGGGCAGCACGAGCACCTGGCCGACCCGGAGCCGGCGGTGACTGCTCGCGTCGAGGTTGTTGGCCGCGGCGAGCTCCGTGTCGCGGACGCCGTAGCGGCTCGCGATCTTCGCCAGCGTCTCGCCGCGCCGCACCTTGTGGAAGCGATCGCGGTACTGCTCGGCGAGCCGCGCCGACGCCGGCACCGACGCGAGCACCTCGTCCACCGGGCGCGTGATCGCGCTCTGCGGGAGCCTCAGGGCATAGTCGCGCGGCAGATGCTTGCCACCGCTCCACACGGCCGGCCGCAGCGCGGGGTTGTGCTCCTGGAGCGTGCTGAGCTCGACGCCGAGCGCGCGCGCCAGCGCCGATGCGGGCGTGTACCACGGCAGGTGGATCTCGGTGTACTGGGTCGGCTTCTCCAGCGTGATCGCGCCGAAATAACGCGAGGGCTCGCGGTCGATCCGCGACGCGGCGAGGAACGACGCGTAGAAGTTGCGCGAGGCGAAGCCGAAGCTCGGGCTGCGATAGCGCCGCGCGATCTCGCCGATGTCGGTGGTGCCGAGCATCTGCGACGCGCGCTGCATCCCGCCGACGCCGTGGTTGTAGGCGGTGATCGCGAGCGGCCAGGTGCCGGTGAGCTCGCGGTTGCGCGCGAGCAGCCGCGCAGCGGCTTCGCTCGAGGCGTACGGGTCGAGCCGCTCGTCGACGACGTTGTCGATGCGCAGGAACAAGCGCCCGGTCGAACGCATGAACTGCCACATGCCCGCTGCGCCGACCCGCGAGTAGGCCTTCGGGTTGTAGGACGACTCGACGTGCGGCAGTGCCACGAGCTGTGGGGGCACGCCGCGCTCCGCGAGCGCCCTCTCGACGAACGGACGCCATATGCCGGAGCGCACGAGGCCGGCGCGGAACCGATCGCACAGCCCGGCCTGGAACCGGACGTTCTCCGCGGCCTCGGACAGCGTCGCGTCGGAGACGTCCGGCGGCCACTGCGCGAGCACGCGCTCCTCGTCGCTCGAGAGCCCATCGCGCCTGCCCTTCGCGAGCCCGAGCAGAATCGCGCGGATCTCGCGCTTCGCCTGCTCGGTGCGCTGCTCGCGAGCGCGGTACGGCATTCCTTCTGGCAAGTGGATCGTCTCGTAGACGACGCCGAGGTTTTCGGCGTCGTGGATCAGACCCGAGTGGGTGTCGACCTCGGTGTACACGCGCGTCCAGAATCGCACCGCGGGCTCGAGGCTCGCGGGCGTCGGCAGCTCGTCGGCGAGCGCGGCCGACGCGAGCGAGATCAGCGCGGCCGTGACGGCGATCGTGCGCAAGAGCATGCGCTCACGAATCGGCCATCGGCTCGAAAAACCTGTGCGGGTTCCGGTTCGCACGCCGCTCCGTCGCATCTGGGTTAGAGGTCCGTCTCCGAGGCCCCGCGGGGTCAGCGGCGCCGATTCTTCTTGCGGGACTTCCGTGCCTGCTTGCGCTTGTCGCGCTGCTGTGACCGGCGCTTGGCCACCGCGCGGCGACCCTCGCCCCCGCCGCCGAGAAGCGCGCTCGGATCGACGCCGCCCGCGCCCGCGAGCCGGCCCATCCCGGGGATCTTCGAGAGCAGACCGCCGGGTGCGCCGAGCCCCGACATCATCTCGCGCATCTGCTCGAAGCGCGACACCAACTCGCGCACTTCGGAGCTGCGCCGCCCGCTGCCGCGCGCGATCCGGCGCGCGCGGCTCTTGTCGATCAGCTCCGGGCGCTTGCGCTCCTCGGGGGTCATCGAGCCGATCAGCGACTCCACGCGCACCATCTGCGAGTCTTCCACCTCGTCGGCGAGCTGGCCAAACATCGGGAGCTTCGCCACCACGTCCCGCAGCGGCCCGAGCTTCTGCACCATCTTGAGCTGCTTGAGCAGATCATCGAGGCCGAACTGGCCCTTGAGCAGCCGCGCCGCGTCGCGCTCGGCCTCGCGCTCGTCGACGTGCTCCTCGAAGTCCTTGACCAGGCCGACGATGTCGCCCATCCCGAGGATGCGCGAAGCCAGCCCTTCGGGCCGGAACTCCTCGAGCCGCTCGAGCGTCTCTCCGGTGCCGAGGAACTTGATCGGGACGCCCGTGACCGCCTTCACGGCGAGCGCCGCTCCGCCGCGCGCGTCGCCGTCGAGCTTGGTCAGCACGAGCCCGTCGAGCGCGAGCCGGTGCGCGAAGCCTTTGGCGACGGTCACCGCGTCGCGGCCCATCAGCGCGTCGCAGACGAGCAGCGTGTTGGCGGGCTGGGTGGCCGCGGTGATCTCCTCGAGCTCCCGCATCAGCTCGTCGTCGATCGCGAGCCGGCCCGCCGTGTCGTAGACGATCGCGTCGAGGCCGGACGCCTTCGCGCGTTGCGCTGCCGCGGCGCAGATCGCCGCGGGCGCGTCGCCCTCGACGCCCGCGTGGACGGGCACGCCGAGCTGCGCGCCGAGCGTCTGGAGCTGATGCACCGCCGCCGGCCGGTAGACATCGGCCGCGACCAGCAGCGGGCGCCGGCCGTTCTTCTGGAGATGGCGCGCGAGCTTGCCCGCGACGGTCGTCTTGCCGACGCCCTGGAGGCCGACCAGCATGATCGACGTGACGCCGCGCTCGCGGTGCAGCGCCGAGTCGACGGGCCCCATCAGCGCGACGAGCTCGTCGTGGCACGCCTTCACGAAGTGTTGGCCGGGCGTCACGCGGACCATCCGGCCCAGCGCGTCGCGCACGCGCGTGTCCACCTTCTCGCCGAGCGCGCGCTCCTTCACGCGGTCGAGGAAGTCGCGCACCACCGACAGGTCGACGTCGGCCTCGAGCAGCGACATGCGCACGTCGCGCAGCGCGTCGGCGACGTTGTCCTCGGCCAGCTCGCGCACACCCGACAGACGCTCGCGCGCGGCGGTGAATCCCTGGGTGAGCGTCTCGAGCATGGGGGCGGAGAGTAGCGCGATGAGTGTATGCTGGTTCGCTCCGAAGACGCCGGTTCGTTCCGAAGAGGGAGCCAAATGCCGACCGAGATCGCCGCCGAGATCGCGGGCAACGTCTGGAAGATCGAGACGAGCATCGGAGCCCAGGTCGCGGAGGAGGAAGTCCTCTTGATCCTCGAGTCGATGAAGATGGAGATCCCGGTCGAGGCCCCGCACGCAGGTCGCGTCGCCGAGCTGCGCGTGGCCGAGGGCGACAGCATCGAAGAGGGCGCGATCCTCGTCGTCCTCGACTGAGGATCTTGCTGATGGGCACTCCGCTGTCGGCGCGCGCGATCGCGGCGGATCGGCTCCCCGAGGCCCTCGCACTGCTCGCACGCGAGGCGCGCGACAACCTGCTCCTGCTCGACCTCGCCACGCGCCTCGGCGAGCCACCGCCGCCGGGCGAAATGGCCGCCGAGCTGGTCGGAGCGTTTCGCGGCGAGGAGCTGGTCGGCGTGGCGGCGCTGCGGCCGACGATCGCGTTCGACGCCCGCATCGAGCCCGATGCGCTAGACGCGCTGATCCCGCTCGTCGAGACGCTCGACGTCGGGCTGGTCAAGAGCGCTCCGATGTGCGTCGAGCGGCTGTGGAGCCAGCTCTCGCGCCGCCGCCGCCACCGCGTATGGGTCGACCGCTTCGAAACGTGTTACGCCGTCGATCGTTCGAGTGCGCGCTTCGCGGCCCGCACCGGCGAGCGCAGCGCGCGCGCCGCGGTCGACGCCGACCTCGAGCCGCTCGTCTACGCCGCGCGCGAGAGCCTGCGCGAGGAAGATCGCCCCGATCCGTTCGCGGGCGACGTGCGCGGGTTCCGCCGCTGGGTGCGCGGACGCATCCCGCGCGCGCGCGTGGTCGAGAGCGAGGGCGAGATCTGCTTCGTCGGCTACGCCGATGTGCAGCGCGACGAGGGCTGGCTGCTCCAGGGCATCTACACGTGGCCCCGGGCGCGCCGGCGCGGGTTCGCGGCGCGCGGCACGTCGGCGCTCTGCGACGAGGCGTTCGCGCGCGGCGCCGAGCACGTCCAGCTCGCGGTGGTCGACGGCAACGACGCCGCGCAGAGCCTGTACGAGGGCCTCGGCTTCAAGCCGTTCGGCCGCGTGCGCACGATACTATTCACGTAGATCGCGAGGAGGACACTCATGGGTCTGCTCGACGGCAAGGTGGCGATCGTTACCGGCGCGGGCGGGGGCATCGGCCGCGAGCACGCTCTCGCGCTGTCGCGCGAGGGCGCCTCGGTGCTCGTCAACGATCTCGGCGGCGCGCGCGACGGTACCGGCAAGGGCCACAACATGGCCGACCACGTGGTAGACGAGATCCGCGGGGCGGGCGGCGAAGCCGCAGCGAACTACGACGACGTCTCCACGGTCGAGGGCGGCCAGAAGATCCTGAAGGGCGCGCTCGACGCCTTCGAGCGCGTCGACATCCTGATCAACAACGCGGGGATCCTGCGCGACAAATCGTTCGCGAACACGACCGAGGACATGTGGGACATCGTGGTGAAGGTGCACCTCAAGGGCACCTACAGCGTCACCCACGCGGTGTGGAACCACATGAAGGACCGAGGGCAGGGCGGGGTGGTGATCAATACCTCGTCGACGTCCGCACTGAACGGAAACTTCGGCCAGTGCAACTACGGCGCGGCGAAGGGCGGGATCGCCGGGTTCTCGCGCTGCCTCGCGATCGAGGGCAAGAAGTACGGGATCCGCGTGCACATCCTCGCGCCGGTCGCGCTGACGCGGCTCACCGACGACCTGCCTGGCTTCGACCCGGAGAAGGCGAAGGTGCAGCTGAACCCGGCGCTGGTCTCGCCGCTGATCGTCTACCTCGCGAGCGATGACGCGAAGGAGCTCACCGGCAAGACGTTCTTCGTGGGCGGCGGGCGGATCGCGGAGATGAGGGTGGTCACCTTCACGGGCGTCACGAAGACCGATCAGGGCGGGCTCTGGACGCCCAAGGAGATCGCGGAGGCGATGAAGCCCGGCGCGATCCTGATGCCCGAGTAGTCCGCGGGTGCCGGCAGAGCTCGGTCGGATCTGCTCGGCGTGGGGTTCCGGCAGATCCTCCGGCGAATGGCTCGCCCGCTAGGTCCACACCTCTCTTGCGCAACTCGTGCGCGGCCATTGCACCCCAGGGCCCTGCACGGGCTTGCGGCGGCTGCGCTGAGTCCGCCTGCGGATCTGCCGGAACCGCGCGCCTGCGCGCGTTCGACGTCGATCGACACTACCGGCGGGCGGTGCCATCCTTAGCGATGATGGTGGAGCAAGCGACCGGTCCGACCGCGCGCAGCCGCGCGGAGTCGGATGCGCCGCGAGCGGGAGCCGCCGGCTCGACCGCGTTCGCGCCTTCCGGAGAGATCGGGACGCGCGCGGATCCGCTCTCCGCGATGACTCCGCGCTTCAACTTGTTCTTCCGCTGGTTCGCGCGCCGCTATTTCCGCGATTTCGATCTCGACGACGAGACCGTGTCCCGCCTGCGCGAGCTCGAGCGGCGCGGCGCGGTCGTGTACGTGATGCGCTATGCGAGCCGGCTCGACTACTTCTTGTTCAACACGCTGTTCAGGCGCGAGGGGCTGCGGCTCTCAGGCTTCGCCAACGGGATCTGGTTCTGGTACTACCGGCCGCTGCGCGACGCGCTGCGCACGCTGTCGCGCCAGCCGCGCGGCGTGCCGCAGGACGTCGAGCTCGTGCGCGCGCGCGAGTACGCGCGCGAGCTCGCGCGCGAGGGCGGGTCGCTGTTCCTGTTCCTGCGCACTGCGAGCCTCGGCTCGCAGCTCCGCAGCCGGCAGGGGCGCATCGAGCAGGGGCGCCAGGAGCGCGATCTTCTGACCGAAGTGGTGGGCGCCGCGCAGAGCTCGGGGCGCCCCGTGTCCGTGGTGCCGCTCGCGCTGTTCTGGCGCAAGGGTCCGCGCGCGCGGCGGCGCTTCCTGAACCTCTCCTACGGCGCGCTCACGCGGCCGAACGACGTGTCGAAAGTGCTCTCGTTCCTCACCACCTACCGCGGCCTGCACGTGAAGGTGGGCGACCCGATCGACGTGCCGGCGTTCGCGGCCACGCGCCCGGACGCCAGCGCGCCCGAGATCGCGCGCGTGATCCGGCGCTCGATCCTCACCTTCCTGTACCGGTCCGAGCGCGTGGTCGAGGGGCCGGTGCTCCAGCCGCGCTACCGCGTGCAGGAGATCGTCGTGCGCTCGCCCGCGGTATCGGCGGCCGTGACGCAGTATGCGGCCGAGCACAAAGTGTCGGAGGAGCTCGCGCGCGTGAAGGCGGAGAAGATGTTCCGCGAGATCGCGGCGAACATGAGCTCCACCTTCCTCGCGATCCTCGACTTCGTGGTCGGTGCGGTGATCCAGCGCCTGTTCGCCAGGGTCGAGGACTCCGGGCTCGAGCGCGTCTCCGAGGTGGCGCGGCGCGACCCGGTGGTGCTCGTACCCACGCACCGCTCGTACTTCGACTTCCTGATCGTCTCGTCGCTCTTCTACCGCCGCCACATGCTGCCCCCGCACATCGCGGCGCGCGAGAACATGGCGTTCGGGCCGTTCGGGTTCCTGTGGCGCCGCGCGGGCGCGTTCTTCCTGCGCAGATCGTTCGCGGACACGCTCTACAAAGAGGTGTTCCGCACCTACGTCGCCTATCTGATCAAGGAGGGTTTCACGCAGGAGTTCTTCATCGAGGGCGGGCGCTCGCGCACCGGCAAGACGCTGCCACCGCGCCTCGGCGTGCTGTCGTGGGACGTCGAGGCCTTCCTCGCCAGCGGCCGCCGCGATCTTCTGTTCGTGCCGGTCGCGCTCACCTACGAGCGGCTCGTGGAAGAGGGCGCGATGGTGGGCGAGCTCGAGGGCGCCGCGAAGGAAGACGAGAGCATGCTCGGCCTGATGCGCGCCTGGCGCTTCCTCCAGCGGCGCTTCGGGTCGGTATACGTGAACTTCGGCGCACCGCTGTCGCTGGCCGCGGCGATCCGAGAGCGCCGCGCCGAGCTGACGGGGGACGGCGAGGAGGCGAGCGCCGCGCGCCGCGCATTCGTCGAGCTCTTGGGGCTCCAGATCGTGGAGCAGATGAACCTCGCCGTGGTGCCCCACGCCACGAGCGTGGCCGCGTGCGCGCTGCTCGGCGAGCGGCGCCGCGGCCTGTTTCGCGCCGAGCTCGCGCTGCGCATGCAGCAGCTCGTCGACCTGCTCCGGATGATGGACGTGAAGCTCACGCCCGCGCTCCTGCGCGACGAGGGCGCGTTCTCCGATTCGATCGCGTCGCTCCTGCGCATGGACCTGATCCGCGCGGCCACCGACGCGCGCGGGGAGATCCTGTTCTTCGAGCCGAGCAAGCGCCGCGCGCTCGACATCTACCGCAACAGCATCCTGCACTATCTCGTCGCGCCGAGCTTCCTCGCGCTCGAGCTCGAGAGCGGCGGCGCGCCCGAGGACGTGGTCGCGCGCCTGTCCGACTGGCTCGACATCTTCCACGG
>DATFWW010000245.1:0-29650 GCA_035258825.1 Myxococcota bacterium | reverse complement strand
CCCCGGTCGAGCCCAGCGCGCTCGAGATCGCCGCGCGCGCGGCGCGCAACGCGACCCTGCGCCAGGGCAAGCGCGCCAAGCACGTCGCGGTCGCGCTGCGCTCGGTGGTCTCGGGCTGGTGGCCGAGCAGACCGGACGAGTTCGCGCCGCCGTCGTGGAACGAGGTGCCGCCGCTCTCGTTCAACAAGCTCGTGGGCATGCGCCGGACGTTCGCGTGCGCATCGCTCGACCTCGAGGAGCTCAAGGATGTGAAGAAGCACTTCGACGTCACGCTGAACGACGTCGTGCTGGAGGTGATCGGCAGCGCGCTGCGGCGCTGGCTGCGTGCGAAGGGCGAGCTGCCGGAGCGGCCGATCGTCGCGATGTGCCCGGTGTCGCTGCGCGTGGAAGGCGATCGCAGCTTGTCGAATCAGATAACCATGATGCCGGTCGCGCTCGCGACCGATCTCGACGATCCGGCCGACCGGCTGCGCCGGATCTCGAAGAACGCGCAGCGGTCGAAGGAGTCGGTGCAGCGGGGCAGCTTCGACATCCTGGCCGCGGTGTCGGAGAGCTTCGCGCCGGGACTGGTGGGACTGATCGTGCGCGCGGCTTCGCTCTCGCCCGACAATGTGCCGCTGCCCGGCAACCTCGTGGTCTCGAATGTGCGCGGAACGCCGATCCCGCTCTATACCGCGGGCGCGCGGATCGAGTCGATGTACCCGATGTCCGTGCTCCAGGCGGGGCAGGGGCTCAACGCGACGGTCGTGTCGTACATGGGCAAGATGGAGTTCGGGTTCACGGCCGACCCCGATCTCGTGCCCGATCTGGACGAGCTCACCGCGCAGATCCACCGCGCGTTCGAGGGGCTGCAGGCCGCCGCGGAGGGCCTCGTCCACCGCGCCGCGTGATCACCGACGTGTAGGTGGGCCAACGTCCTGTTTGCCTAACCGTTCTTCTGCTCGAATTCCTTCATGTACTCGAGCAACGCGCGCACGCCCTCGATCGGCATCGCGTTGTAGATCGACGCGCGCATGCCGCCGACCGAGCGGTGTCCCTTGAGCTGGAGCATGCCGTGCGCCTCCGCACCCGAGAGGAACGCGCCGTCGAGCGACTCGTCGAGCAGCTTGAACGGCACGTTCATGCGCGAGCGGTCGGACTTCCGCACGGGATTCGTATAGAAATCGGTGCTGTCGAGGTAGTCGTAGAGCAGCGCGGCCTTGGCGGCGTTGTGCTTCCCCATCGCGGGAAGGCCGCCCTGCGCGAGCAGCCACTCGAACACGAGCCCCGCGATGTAGATCGAGTACGTCGGCGGCGTGTTGAGCATCGACTCGTTCTCGGCCTGCTCCTTCCAGTGGAACGCGGAGGGCGTGATCGGCAACGCGCGGTCGAGCAGGTCGCGCCGCACGATCACGAGCGTGACGCCGGCGGGGCCGGCGTTCTTCTGCGCGCCGCCGTAGATCACGCCGTAGCGCGTGACGTCGATCGGCCGGGACAGCATGTGCGACGACGCGTCGGCCACGAGCGGAACTTCGCCGGTGTCGGGCGTCCAGTGGTATTCGATCCCACCGATCGTCTCGTTCGTGCACACGTGCACGTAGGCCGCTTCGGGCGTGAGCTGCCAGGTCTCCTGCGCGGGCACGTAGCTGAAGTTCGCGTCCTCGGACGACGCCGCGACGTGGACCTCGCAGTACTTCTTCGCCTCCTTGATCGACTTCTTGGACCACTCGCCCGTGTTGACGTAGTCCGCGACCTTGCGGCTTCCCAGCAGGTTCATCGGCACGATCGCGTTCTCCGCGATCGCGCCGCCCTGCAGGAACAGCACCGCGTAGCCGTCCGGGATCGACATCAGCGCGCGCAGGTCGGCCTCGGCCTTCGCGGCGATCGAGATGAACTCCTTTCCGCGGTGGCTCATCTCCATCACCGACATGCCGCTGCCGTGCCAGTCGAGCATCTCCGCGGCCGCGCGCTCGAGCACCTCGCGCGGCAGCACGGCCGGACCTGCGCTGAAATTGAAGACCCTCATCGGTGGTTCCTCGCCGACGGCACGCTCGGAGGTGGGTGCAAGACCATAGGCGATCGACGACGATCCCGACCGGGCGCCGCCCGACCGGGTAGGATGATCGGGATGAACCTCGCCGAGTTCGACCTCTCCGACCGCTCGCTCTTCCGCGCGGGCTTCCCACATGCGCTATTCGCCCAGCTGCGCCGCGAGGCGCCCGTCTGGCGCCATCCCGATACGCCGGGCGTTCGCGAGTCGGTCGGCGAGGCCGGGTTCTGGGTCGTCTCGGCGATGGACCTCGTGCGGCGCGTCGCGCGCGACGAGGAGGTGTTCTCGGCGGTGGAGGGCCCGGCGCTGCGCCGCTTCGGGCCCAGCTGGCAGGGGATTACGCTCGTCTCGGCGGACGGACGCGCCCACCGCAGGCTGCGCGGGCTGATCAACCGCGGCTTCACGCCGCGCATGATCGCGCGCCTCGAGGAGCAGATCCGCGCACGCGCGCGCGCGATCGTCGCGGGTGTGCTCGAGCGCGGCGAGTGCGAGTTCGTTCACGACGTCGCCTACCCGCTCCCGATGCACATGATCGCCGACATCGTCGGAATCCCGGAATCCGACCGCGCCTACGTGTTCGAGCGCGTCGATGGCTACATGATCGCGGGCGACCCCGAGGTGCCCATCACGCCCGAGCAGAAGCAGGAGATGGAGCGCGAGATCTTCGCCTACGGGGTCGATCTCGCCGCGCGCAAGCGCGCCAATCCGGGCGACGACGTGTGGAGCATCCTCACGCAGGCGGAGCTGACCGACGAGGAGGGCGGCGGTGCGTCGCACCTCTCCGACCACGAGCTCGCGCTGTTCTTCCACGTGCTCGCGCTCGCGGGCAGCGAGACCACGCGCAACTCGATCGCGGGCGGCCTGCTCGCGCTGCTCGAGCATCCGTCGCAGCTCGAGCGCTTCCGGCGCGAGCCGGAGGTCCGCGACCGCGCCGCGCACGAGATCATCCGCTGGACGAGTCCGCTCTCGTGCTGGTCGCGCACGGCGACGCGCGACGTCGAGCTCGGCGGCGAGAAGATCGCCGCGGGCGACCGCGTCTCGATCTGGCTCGCGTCGGCGAACCGCGACGAGGCCGCATTCGCCGCGCCGGACCGCTTCGATATCGCGCGCGACCCGAATCCGCACGTCGGGTTCGGCGGCGGTGGCGCACACTACTGCCTCGGCTCGCACCTCGCGCAGCGCCAGGTGCGCGTGCTGCTCGAGGAGCTGCTCGCGTCCGCGCGCGCGATCGAGCCGACCGGTTCGCAGCGCTGGACGGTCTCGGGGCTCCACAACAACGTGCCCTGCTCGCTCGCGGACGTCCGGTTGCGCGTGGCGGCCTGAGCGTCAGGGCTTCGCGGTCCGATCGCGCAGGTACTGGATCACCTGCGGCAGCCGGGTCTCCTGGGTGCTCCGGATCATGCTGTCGGGCAGCGCGAGCTTCGGCTTCACGTGGATCCGGTAGGTCACCTTCGTCTTCGCACCGCCATCGACGGGCACGAGCCGCCAGCTGCCGTCGTTGACCTCGTAGTCGCCGCGGATCAGCGTCCACGCGCGCGTGTAGCCGCCGTCGGCGTCGACGGTGAGCGTGGCACGGCTCACGCTGACGAGGTCCGGGAACGGGAACGGCACGTCGGCCGCGACCTCACACACGGTGGTGAACTTCGTCCGCTCGTCCCCTTCGCGAGACAGCTCCTTGCTCGCCGAGATGCTCGGCATGTTCTTCACGTAGTCGGCGCACCGCGAGACGAGCGCCCACACCTGCGCGGGCGGCGCGTCGATCACGCCCTCCGCGCAGTAGGTCGGCGCACCGCCCGTCTCGGGCTCGGTCCAGGTCTTGATGTCGTCGTTGGCGGCCGCCGCCCGGCAGCAGAAGGCGGTGATCAGCGCGCTGGCGGCGATCGGTCGTCGGGGGTTCATGCGCAGACCACTCCTCGCACGATCGCGCGGATCCGTCAAGCATTCGGAATACTGCTCAGCGGCCGTGCGATCTCCTCGAGCGGGCGGCGCTCGGCGGCGACGCCCAGCGCGAGCGCCGCGAGCGCGCCCACGAGCATCAGCGCCGCGCCGAGCGCGTAGCCCAGGAACAGCTCGTGACGGCTGCCCGACTGGATCAGCGTGCCGAACAGTGCGGGCGCCGCGAGCCCGCCCGCACCCGTACCGACCGCGTAGAACAGCGCGATCGCCATCGCGCGGATCTCGAGCGGGAACAGCTCGCTCACGGTGAGGTAGGCCGAGCTGGCCGCCGCGGACGCGAAGAAGAACGACAGGCACCACATCCACGTGTGGGTGCGCGCGTCCAGCGCGCCGCGCTCGAACGCGAGGCCGGTGAACAGCAGCAGGACTCCGCTCATCGCGTAGGTGAACGCGATCATCGGCCGGCGCCCGACCGCGTCGAACAGGCGCCCGAGCACGAGCGGCCCGAGGAAGTTGCCGAGCGCGAATGGCAGCAGATAGGCGCCGACCCGCTCGGCCGGCACAGCGTAGAAGCGCGTGAGCGTGAGTGCGTAGGTGAAGAAGATCGCATTGTAGAAGAACGCCTGCGCGATCATGAGCACCAGCCCTAGCAGTGCGCGGGAGCGATAGCTCGCGAAGATCACGCGCGCGATCGTCGCGAAGGAGATCCGGTCGAGCGCGGCGACGCGGATCCGCGTCAGCGCGGCGTCCGGATCGCGCGGGGCGCAGCGCGCCTCGATCCCGGCCACCACCTCCTGGGCCTCGGCGTGCCGGCCGTGCACGAGCAGCCAGCGCGGCGACTCCGGCACGAAGCGCCGCACGATCATGATCGCGACCGCGAGCAGCGCGCCGAGCCCGAACGCGGCGCGCCAGCCGAGCTCGTGCCCGAGCACGCGCGGGTCGAGCAGCACCGCGGACAGCACCGCGCCGAGCGCCGTGCCGAGCCAGTAGCTGCCGTTGATCGCGAGGTCGGTGACTCCGCGCACGCGCGCGGGGATCAGCTCGTCGATCGCCGAGTTGATCGCGGCGTATTCGCCGCCGATCCCCATGCCGGTCAGAAAGCGGCACGCCGCGAACGTCGCGAAATCGACCGAGAGCGCCGTGGCGCTCGTCGCGAGCACGTAGAGCGAGAGCGTGATCAGGAACAGCCGCTTGCGGCCGTGGCGGTCGGTGAGGTGCCCGAACAGCAGCGCGCCGACGAGCGCGCCCACGATCGTCACCTCGAGCCCGTCGAGCGCCCAGGTGACCCCGAGCGCGATCACCACGAGCCAGTGGAATCGACTCCACGCGAGCTGGTCGAGACGCGCGGGGATGTCGGTCTCGAAGGCCGACGCCATTCTCCAGTGATAGCGCCGATTGGCGCTACGCGGGCCTCAGATCTGTGCGCCCGCGAGACGCGAGACGATCTCGTAGAGAACGTGCGTGCCGGACTTCAGGTTGGCGATCGAGATCCGCTCGTCGTTTCCGTGCACGAGCGAAGCGTCGCGATCGGAGAGCTCGAAAGGCACGAAGCCATAACACGGGATGCCGCGCACGCGGAAGTAGTGGCAATCAGTGAAGCCGGTTGCGAGTGGAGTGGAGACCACCGCGCCGGGGTGGCGGCGCGCGGCGATCTCCCGGAGCACGTCGAATAGGGCGTGCTCGCGCGGCGATGACGCGGGCGGGGACGAGAGCAACGTCTCGATCCGGATCTTGTCGTCCGCGATCACCTGCGTGAGCTCGGCGAGGAAGGCTTTCGGATCCTGGTCGGGCAGGAGCCGCACGTCGAGCTCGGCGCTGGCCTCCGGCGGGATCACGTTGGTCTTGTTGCCGGCCGCGAGCACGGTCACCGAGATCGTGTTGCGCACCTGCGCGTTCTGGCGCGGGTTCGCGGTGAACTCGGCCGCGAACGCGCGATCCGCGAGCGCGGCGCGCAGGTCGCGCAGGCGTTCGCGCATGCTCCCTTTCTCGAGATGGGCCGTGTCGGAGTAGAAGCGCTGCACCTCGGGCACCACGTGCAGCGGTGTCGACCACGCGTCGATCCGCGCGAGCGCGGCGAGCAGCCGGCGCGGCGCGGAATCGGCGCGCGGCAGCGAGCCGTGACCCGGGCTGCCGCTGGCGGTGAGGCGCAGCCAGAGCGGCACCTTCTGCGCCGTCTCCACCGCGTAGTAGCTGGGCGCACCCGTGTCCGCATCCACGGCGATGTAGCCGCCTTCGTTCAGCACAACGCCCGCGTGCGCGAACAGGTCGAAATGCTGTTCCGCCATGAAGCCCGCGCCGAGCGCGCCGCCGGCCTCCTCGTCCGCGACGCCGAGGAAGATCAGGTCGCCCGCGAGCCTGGCGTGATCGCGCGCGAGTGCGAGCATGGTGATCGCGCCCGCCGCGCCCATGCCCTTGTCGTCGATCGCGCCGCGCCCCCAGATCGCGCCGTCGCGGATCTCGCCCGCGAACGGATCGGCCTTCCAGAACCGTCTGTCTGCGGGCACCACATCCATGTGGTGCAGTAGCACGACCGCGGGCTTCGTCCCGTCTCCGGACAGCCGCGCCACGATGCTCGCGCGGCCCGGCGCCGATTCGTAGATCTGCGACTCGATTCCGTCGCGCGCGAACAGCTTCGCGAAGAAGTCCGCCGCCGCGCGTTCGCCGCCGGGCGGGTTGCTCGTGTCGAGCTGGAGATAGTGCGTGAGCACCTGCACGGCTTCGTCTTCGAGCGCGGGCCAGTCGCGCGCTCCGGCGCGCCCGCCCTCTCCGGAATCTCCGGCACAACCGAGTGTGGCCGCGGCGAGCATTGCGGCGAGCGCGGGGGAAGGGGAGACGCAGCGCATCGCGCGCGTCAGCCGACCTCGCGCGCGCGTTCGTCGCGGCGAACCGGGATCGCGCGCCCGCGCTGTGCGAGCGCGGCGAACTCCGCGGCGAGCGCGGGCCCCGACTGCTCGTGCTTGAAGAACACGTAGGCCTCGTCCCAGGCCAGCCCGCGCACGCGCGCGGCCCAGTCCGCGAGATCGCCGGCGCGGTAGTCGGTGCGGCGCAGGCGCAGGTAACCGAAGCGCGCCGTCTCGTGGAGAGCGGCGGGAGCTTCGTTGGTCTCCGAGGCGACCAGCGCGGCACCGCGATCGCGCAGACACGCGAGCACGGGCTCGGCGAGCCACGACGCGTGGCGGAACTCGAACGCGGCGCGCACGCGCGCCGCGAGATGGTCGAGGAAGCGCTCGAGGCGCGGTAGGTCGGCTGGCAGGTTCGGGGGCAGCTGCACGAGCAGCAGCCCGAGCCGCGAACCGAGTGGCGCGAGCTGCTCGAGCAGGTAGTCGAGCTCCTCCTCCACTGCGGCGAGCCGCTTCCGGTGCGTGATCCGCTGGCTCACCTTCACCGCGAACCGGAACGCTTCGGGCACCTGGCGCGCCCAGCTCTCCACCACCTCGCGCCGGGGCATGCGATAGAAGGTGTTGTTGATCTCGACCGCGGACAGGCGCTCGGCGTAGTAGGCGAGCATCTCGGCGGGAGCGAGCTTCTCGGGATAGAAGTGTCCCTTCCACTCCTTGTAGGAGTAGCCGCTGGTGCCAGCGCGGATCTCCATCACAGCGCTCCGGGGGGTGGGCGGACCGCGAGTATGGCATAGAAGTCGATCCGGTTGGCGAACGCCGGATGCCCCGGGGCGGCCGCTGGCTCCCTTCGGCCGATGGCTCGCGGGCTAGGGCAGTCATCTTGCGCGCCACGCGTGCGCGGCCACTGCTATGAGGTGTGCATGGGCCTGCGGCCCGCTGTGCGCGAGTCGGCCTCCGGGGATCCCCCGGCTGCCCGCGACTGCGGTCCCCGCCACTCGAGGACTCGTATGCGCGAACCCCACGCCGACAACTCACTCACCGGCCGATCTGTCGGAACCCCGGTAGAGATTCTGCGCCTCGATTGCGAACAGCGCCGCGGTCCGGCCCGAGATCTGGCGCAGCTCGTCGAAGCGCATGCCGAGCTTCTCGGCGACGCGGATCGAAGCGGAGTTCTCGGGCGCGATCAGGCTGATCGCACGGCGCGCACCTAATATCGAGAACGCGTGGTCGAGCGCGGCGCGCGCCCCCTCGGTCGCGAAGCCCTCACCCCAGCGCTCTCGCGCCACGAGCCAGGCCACCTCGAGGCCGGGCCAGCCGTCGGGACGCACGAGGCCGATCCGGCCGACGAGCGCGCCGCTCGCCTTCTCCTCGACCGCCCACAGCCCGTGCCCGCGGATTCGCCAGTGCCCAAGGATGTAGCCGAGCGAGCGCCACGCCGCGTCGCGCTCGAACGGCGCGCCGCGCGCGAGGAAGCGCATCGTCTCGGCGTCGCCCGTAATGCGCGCGTATGCGGCGAGATCGCTCTCGCGGAACTGGCGCAGCCGCAGCCGCTCCGTCTCGAGCTCCGGGCGCTGCACGCGCGCGGATTCAGTTGCGGCCGCTCGGCTCGGGGCCGTTCGCCACCCACGGCGCCACCACGCGCACCTCGAGGCGCACGCACGGGAGGCCGCGGAACGGCTCGGGCGCGTCCGAGGCGTCGGCGCAGAATCCCACCTGCACGTCGCCAGCGGGCTCGAGCGATTCCACCACGCGTCCGCGCCGGCGCGCGAGCGGCGTCGAAGGCCCGCTCGCGATCCGCCCGACCAGATAGAAGCTCACCGTGTAGCGGTGATCGCCGCTCGCGAGCCGCTTCTCGTGGCGCGCGGACGCCTCGAGCTGCGGATCGATGCCGAGCCACTCGAGGAACTCGAGCACCTCGGCGCTGTAGATGAGATGCCGCGCAGTGGCGAAGTTGAAGCACGCCTCGCAGCCGCAGTCCTCTGCTCCGCCGCACTCGATGCGGGCGTAGGCCTCGCGCGTGAGGTCGGGTTCGTTGTCGACCGCCCATTTGTTCAGTGCGATCGTCTGCATCACCCCAATCCAAGCACAACTCGTGCGCGCGGTGAAGAGAAAATCGCGGTATGCTGCGCGAAGCGAGCGAAATGCAGCGCCCGGCGCCTTCGCGCATTCGGCGCAGTGGGCTGCCCCTACGGCAGTGCGAACGCGATCAGCGCATCGCCGGGCTTGCTCGGAATCAGCCCGTGTCCGCCCGCGGCCACCACGACATATTGTCGCCCGTCCTCGCGCAGCCGATAGGTCATCGGCGTCGCGTGGGCGGTGGTCGGCAGCCGCGCGCGCCAGAGCTCCTGGCCGGTCTCGGTGGAGAACGCCCGCAGATAGCGGTCGGTGGTGGCGCCGATGAAGGTGAGCCCGCTCGCGGTCGTGATCGGGCCTCCGATGTTCGGCACGCCCTTCGGTGCGAACAGCCACACCGGGAACAGCGCGAGGTCGCGCGTGGTGCCGAGCGGGACCTCCCAGCGCTTCTCGCCGGTCTGGACGTCGATCGCGGCGAGCGTTCCCCACGGCGGCGGGTTGCACGGCGCGCCGAATGGTGACGTCAGGAAGTGTCGCTGGAGCGCGTAGGGCGTGCCCTCCTGCGGCTCGTATCCGAACTTGGGCGGACCGTTCGGAAACAGCTTCTCGTACTCTGCGCGCGGGACGAGCCGGATGTAGGTGGCGAGCCGGATCGTGTTGATCACGAACACGCCGCGCTCGGGGTCGACGCTGCCGCTTCCCCAGTTCGAACCCCCGACCATGCCCGGGAACTGGATCGTGCCCTGGAGCGAGGGCGGCGTGAACACGCCCTCCGAGCGCGCGTCCGCGATCAGCTCGCGGCACTTCGCACGGTCCCAGGGCGTGAAGCCGAACGCGTCGTCGGGCGTGAGCGTCGCGGGGTGCAGCGGCTTGGGCAGGATCGGGAACGGCTGCGTCGGCGACAGCGTCTCGCCGGGCACGCCACCCTGAGGCACCGGCCGCTCCTCGACGGGGAACAGAGGCTCGCCACTGCGCCGATCGAGGAAGAACAGATGTCCCATCTTGGTCGGCTGGATCAGCGCGGGCACCTTCGCCCCGTCCCTGGCGAAGTCGAGGAAGACCGGCTGCGAGGGCGCATCGTAGTCCCAGAGGTCGTGGTGCACGGTCGGGAAGTGCCAGCGCACCTCGCCGGTGCGGCCGTCGAGCGCGACGACCGAGCTCGAGTAGAAGTCGAGCCCGTTGCGCAGGCCGCCGTAGTAGTCGGGCGCCGTGTTGCCCGTGGGCACGTAGACGAGGCCGAGCGCGGCATCGACCGAGAACGCCGTCCACGCATTGGCGGTGCCGCGGTGATACGCGCGCCCGGGCCCGCCCGGGAACGCGGGGCTGCCCGGCGGGACGGGATCCCACGCCCACACGCGCGCGCCCGTGCGCGCGTCCCAGGCGCGCACCACGCCGCCGGGCGCGTCGACGCGCCGGTTGTCGAGCACGAGCGCTCCCGTGATCACGCGGTCGCCTAGCACGGCGGGCGGTGAGGTCACTCCGTATTCGCCCGGCTTCGTATCGCCGATGCCCTCGTGCAAGTCCACGGTGCCGCCAGCTCCGAAATCTGCGCACGGGGCGCCGGTGTCGGCGTCGAGCGCGATCAGGCGCGCGTCGAGCGTGCCCGTGAAGATGCGCGTGCGGCAGGCGGCGCCTCCGGGGGCGCGCGAATCCGTCCACGACGACACGCCGCGGCAATTCAGGTTGTACGCGCCCTCGCGCGAGGCGTGCGGGTCGTAGGCCCAGCGCTCCGCACCGCTCTCGGCGTCGATCGCGATCACGCGGTTGAACGGCGTGCAGAGGTAGAGCGTGTCCTTCACGAGGATCGGCGTCACTTGATAGCTCGACCGCATCCCCATGCCGTGAGAGCCGTCCTCCATGTCGCCCGAGTGATGGACCCACGCCACCTCGAGCGAGCCGACGTTTTCGGGCGTGATCTGCGTGAGCGGCGAATAGCGCGTGCCTCCTGGTGTGCCGCCGTACTCGGGCCATCCGGCGACCGGACCTCCCGTAGGCACCGGGACCGCGCGCGAGCACGCGAGCGCCGCGGCGAGAGCGGCGATCCGGAGCGCGGAGCGGGCGGAGTGCGGCACGGGCCGCGATTCTGAGTCGCCGATCGTCGCCGCGCAATCGGCAAAACCGGTTATCATGCGCTGCGATGTCCGCGGATGCACTCGAACAGTTCGCCCGCGCGATCGAAGCGGCGTTCTACAAAGACGACCCCGACTCGTTCCGCAGAGCGCTCGCCGCGGAGGAGGCGGAGGCCGCGGGCGCGCTCGGCCGCGCCACCGGCATCGACGACACCGACCTGCTCGCGCGGCTCGCCGAGCTCGGAATCCGCCCCGAGACGCTCGCCGCGCTCACGCTGATCCCGCTGATCGAGACGGCCTGGGCAGACGGCGTGATGGACGCGAAGGAGCGAGCCGCGGTGCTGCACGGCGCCACCACGACCGGCATCGCCCCCGAGAGCGCGAGCTACCGCTTGCTCGAGCTCTGGACCGTGGAGCGTCCCGCCCGCGAGATCGCGGCGATCTGGCGCGAGTTCATCGCGGCGCTCGCGAAGTCGCTCTCCGCGCGCGAGCGCGCCGCGCTGCGCGCCAAGGTGATCGGGCGCGCGTGGGCGGTGGCGAACGCGGCCGGCAGCTTCCTCGACGCCACGCCGAGTGTGTCGGCCGAAGAGCACGCTGCACTCGATGCGCTCGAAGCCGCGTTCGCAGCGGCGGACGGCTAGGCGGCGATCACGGGCGATCCCGCACCGCGCGACCCGCTCTCCGTGCGCGGCTGCGAAGTCGGCTGTGCGCTGTTCGCGGTCTGGACGATCTGCGCCCACGTTGCGGTGGCGTCGGGCACCTCGCTGCGCGCACTCGTCGCGCTCTACGCGTTTGCGCTCGCCGCCGGCGGCTTCGGGCTGCGCGGCATCCGCCGGCGCGGAGCACTCGCGCCCGCCTCCTGGCCCGGAAGCGTCGAGCCACCCGCGCGCGGCGCCGGCCTCGAGGCCGCGCTGTGGGCGGCGTCCGCGCTGTGCGCGCTCTACGCGCTGTTCGCGCACCGCATCGATGCGGGTGATGCGTTCGCCGTGAACCTCGCCGTGGCCGCGGTCGACCGGCCCGAGCTGCCGTTGCTCGCGGTAGACACGCTGCACGGCCGCGGCGATCTGCCGATCTTCCTGCCGGAGTTCCGGCTGCACGGCCTCGAGCTCGGCTATGCCGCGCTCGCGTGGATCACGGGCGCGCAGCCGATCGCGGTGTTCCATCTCGGCGGTGCTGCGCTCGGTGCGGGCGCGCTGCCGCTCGCCCACGCGGCGCTCCTGCGCTGGATCGCGCCGCGGAACTGGCTCGCGGTGCTATTCGCGCTGCTCGCGCTGCTCGCGGCGGTGGGCGATGGGCCGCGCGGATACGGCAACACCGCGCTGCTCGCGAGCTGGCAGGGCGAGGCGATCGCGGTGTTCGTCTTCGTGCCGCTCGTGTACGCGTTCGCGATCCGGTTCGCGCTCGCGCCGACCGGGCGCCACTGGGCGCTGCTCGCCGCGGCGCAGATCGCCGCACTCGGCTGCAGCGCGGCCGCGCTCTGGGCGGCGCCACTCGCCGCGGCGGTCGGGATGGTCAGCGCGCTGCCGCTGCGTCGCGAGGCGATCCGCCGCGCGTCGCTCGGCGCGCTCGCATCGGCATATCTGCCGCTCGCAGCGGCCGTGCTTGGAGCGGGCGGCGCGCCGATCGCACCGCTCGCCGACGCACTGGGCGACGGCGCTTTCCGGTGGGCCGCGATCGCCGCGGCGGCGCTCTCGTGGATCGCCTGTCCGCCGGGAATCGCGCGCCGCTTCGCGATATCGGCACCGCTCGCCGGCGCCGTCGCCGCAGTTTCGGGCCACGCGCTCGCTGCGCTGCCTGTACCGCTCCTGCTCGCGTCGATCCTCGCCGCGCCGCTCGCATGGGCGCCGCTCGAGCGCCGCGTGCCGGCGTGGGCCGCGAGCATCGCGCTCGTGCTCGCCTTCGCGATCGCGGTTCCGGCGCGCTACGGATGGAGCGCCCAGAACCAGGTCGTCTGGCACTGGCCCGGCCTCAAGGTCCCCGCGGAGGCGGTGCGCTGGGCTCGGCTCGTGAACGAGCGCGCGCCGCGCCAGCGCGTGCTCGCCTCGCGCGCGGTAAGCACCTGGATCCCGGTGTTCCGCGATCACGCCTATCCGCTGATCGTGCGCGACTATCTCTCGCCCGACCGCGCGGGCGAGATCGCCTACGGCGATCGCCTGGCCATGACGCGTTATGCCACGGGCGAGCTCGCGACGCCGGAAGCGCCGGCGATCTTTGCGCGCGGCCTCGACCTCTACGGCGTGCGGCTCGTGTGTCTGCGACTCTCCGCGCAGCTGAGCGCGCAGCGCGCGGCGCTGCGCGAGCGCGGCTTTCGCCGCAGCCTGCGCGGCGCGCGATACGAGATCTGGGAGCGCGATTTGTGAGAGATCGCGCGGGGAGAGGTATACCCCGCGCAGTGGAGATCTTGAACATGGCGACCCTCGAATTCTTCTTCGACTGCTCGAGCCCCTGGACCTACCTCGCGTTCCACAAGGTGGAAGAGATTGCGCGCAGCGCGCGCGCGGAGCTGGTCTGGCGGCCGTTCCTGGTCGGCGGCGTGTTCAACAGCGTGAATCCGTCGGTCTACGAGGCGCGCAAGGCGCCCGTGCCCGCGAAGGCGCGCTACTACACGAAGGACCTCGCGGACTGGGCGCGGCTCTACGGGCTCGAGATCGGACAGCCGCCGGTCTTCCCCGTGAACAGCGTGAAGGCTATGCGCGGCGCGTTCGTGGCGCTCGAGCACGGGGTGTTGCCCGAATACGCGCGCGCGGTGTTCGAGGCCTACTGGGGTGACCTCGCCGACATATCGCAGGATTCCGTGCTCGAGAAGGTGCTCGTGCACGCCGGGCTCGGCCGGGACGAGTTCTTCGCGAAGATCGGCGATCCGGCCTACAAGGAGAGGCTGCGCGCGGCCACGGACGAGCTGATCGCGCGCGGCGGGTTCGGCTCGCCCACGATGTTCGTCGACCGCGACGACATGTACTTCGGCAATGACCGCCTCGCACTCGTGCGCGATGCGCTCGAGCGCGCCGCGTGAACGAGCGCGCCGGACCGCCGGAGACTCCCTCGCTGTCGATCCTGCTCGAGTGCCTCGAGCTCGATGCGCTCGACCGCGATCTCTACCTGGGCGATCCGGGACCCGGCGAGGGCCGTCTGTTCGGCGGCATGGTGGCGGCGCAATCGGTGGTGGCCGCCTATCGCACAGTCGGCGGCGACCGCCCGCTCCACTCGCTCCACGCCTACTTCCTGCGGCCGGGGCGTCACGATCTTCCGATCCGCTTCGTGGTCGACCGGATCCGCGACGGCAAGTCGTTCACCACGCGCAACGTGGTCGCACACCAGGGCGGCGAGGCGATCTTCGACCTCGCGGCGAGCTTCGCGCACCCCGAGTCCGGCCTCTCGTACCAGGACGAGATGCCGAAGGTGCCCCCGCCCGAGGCGCTCGAGGACTGGGAGACGCAACGCGCGCGCGCGCTGGGTCGGCGCGACGCGATACACAGCAGTGCGGTCGAGCTGCGCCTCTGCGACGGCTACGACTTCGACAACCCGGGCAAGACCTACGAGCCGCGCCAGCGCAACTGGGTGCGCGTGAAGGGTCCGCTGCCGGACGATCCCGTCGTCCACGCGGCGGTGCTGGTCTATCTCACCGATCGCGCGCTCCTGATGACCGCCGCACGCGCGCACGGCCTGCCCTGGGACAAGCGCATGTCCGCGAGCCTCGACCACGCGGTGTGGATCCACCGCCCGTTCGCGCGCGGGTCGTTCATGCTCGACGAGAGCTGGATGCTCTACGCCTCGCAGAGTCCCGTCGGGCATGCCGCGCGCAGCCTGATCTTCGGCGGGCTCTACACGGGCGACGGGGTGCGCTTTGCGTCCGTGGCGCAGGAAGGGCTGATCCGCGCGCTCCGTTGATCAAGCGGATCGGCCGTGAGCATCGTGAGGTCGGGGAGTCGTGCGGAGCCCTCCGAACCCATCCCGATCGGCTGTAAGGGGTGCTAGTTCTCCGCGCCAACTACCGACTACCCCTCCGTGCGCTCCGCGAAGACCGCGTCGCGGATCGCGAATGCACCGTCCGAGATCGACTCGTCGGCCGCAAGCGCGTGCGACCGGCAGCGCGCCGCCGCGAGCACGTCGAGCAGCACGCCGCGCAGCGATGCGAGCGTCTTCGCGTTGGCGGCGATCGCGAGCCGCTCCACCTCGCGGCCCATCCCGACCTCGGCGTCGGCCTTCGCCTTCAGGATCGCATTCCAGCACGCGACCGCGTGGTCGAAACTCTCGGGCGCGGCCGGATCCGCGATGCCGGCGAAGTCGACCTCGCTCGGCCACGGCGCGGCGTGGACGCTCGGCTGCTCCTTCTCGGCCGCGAACGCCCACGACCACACCTCCTCGGTGATGAACGGCAGGAACGGCGCGAACAGGCGCAGCAGGACGTCGAGGCCGAGCCGCAGCGCCGCGACCGCGGAGGCGCGCCCGGCTTGCGCGGGATCCTCGCTGCGCGCGCGCAGCTTGGCGAGCTCGAGATAGGTGTCGGTGAAGTGTGTCCAGAAGAACGACTCCACCTCCTGGAGCAGGGGCGCGTGCTGGAAGCTCTCGAAGTTGCGCGTCGAGCGCAAAACGAGCGCGCGCAGCCTGGCGGCGAACGCGCGGTCGAGCTCCTCCGTGATCGGCGCCGCGTCGGCCTCCTGCGCGAGCACGAACTTCCCCGCGTTGAACAGCTTCGTGACCAGCCGCTTGCCGATCTTGAACACCTTCTCGTCGAGTGCGGTGTCGACGCCGAGCCGCGCCGACGCCGCCCAGTAGCGCACGCCGTCGGCGGTGTACTCGTCGAGCAGCGGCAGCGGCGTGATCACGTTGCCCTTGCTCTTCGACATCTTCTTTCGGTCGGGATCGGTGATGAATCCCGACACGGCGATGTGGTGCCACGGCACCGAGTTCGCGTGCAGCAGCGACTTGGCGATCGTGTAGAACGCCCAGGTGCGGATGATGTCCTGGCCCTGTGGACGCAGATCGGCCGGAAACAGCGCCGCGTGCCGCTTCGGATCGGCGCCCCAGTGGGAACTGATCTGCGGCGTGAGCGAGCTCGTGAACCAGGTGTCGAAGATGTCGACCTCGGCCGAGAACCCGTTCGGCTGCTCGCGCTGCTCGGCGGAATAGCCCCGCGGCACGTCGGTCGTGGGATCGACGGGCAGCGCCGCGGCGTCCGGCAGGATCGGGCGCGCGTAGTCGCGCTCGCCCGAAGCGTCGAGCGGATACCAGACCGGGATCGGCACGCCGAAATAGCGCTGTCGCGACACGCACCAGTCGCTGTTCAGGTTGCGCGTCCAGTCCTCGTAGCGCTTGTACATGTGCGGTGGGTGCCACTGCACCTCGGCGCCCTTCGCGAGCAGCGCCTCTCGATGCTCGAGCAACCGGACGAACCACTGGCGAGTCGGCACGAACTCGAGCGGGCGATCGCCCTTCTCGTAGAACTTGACCGCGTGCACGATCGGCTTCGGCTCGCCGCGCAGCGGGGGACCGTTGCCTGTGGCGCTGCCGGCCGGGTCGCGCAGCAGCTCCACGGCGATCTTCTGCGCCTGCGCGACATTCTTACCCGCGAGCTGGGCGTAGTACCGGTTCGCGCTCTGGGGGTCGAGGCTCTCGTACCCTTCGCTGCCGAACTCCACCGCCGCGAGCCGGCCGTTGCGCAGCACGAGCTGGCGCAGCGCGAGGCGCTCCTCGCGCCACCACTCCACGTCGGTGGCGTCGCCGAACGTGCACACCATCAGGATGCCGGTGCCCTTCTCCGGGTCGGCCTTCTCGCTCGCGAAGATCGGCACGGGGACGCGGAACAGAGGCGTGATCGCGCGCTTGCCGAACCACTTCCGGTAGCGCGCGTCGCCCGGGTGCGCGGTGACGCCCACGCACGCGGCCAGCAGCTCGGGCCGCGTGGTCGAGATCACGAGTGCGCCGCCCCCCTCCACCGCGAACTCGATGTCGTGATAGGCGCCCGGCCGCTCGCGGTCCTCGAGCTCGGCCTGCGCCACCGCACACTGGAAGTCGACGTCCCACATCGTGGGCGCGTAACGGCTCTCGACCTGGCCCTTCGCGTAGAGGTCGAGGAACGAGTACTGCGCGATCCGCCGCGAGCGCGGGTCGATCGTCTGGTACTCGTGCCGCCAGTCGATCGAGAGCCCGAGCCGTTGCCAGAGCGCCTTGAACGACCGCTCGTCCTCGCGCGTCACGCGCTCGCACGCCTCGATGAAGTTCGGACGCGAGACCTGGCGCGGCGGCTCCTTGCGGTCCTTCGCGGACGCCTCGTGGAGCTCGAGATCCGGCTCGTAGGGCGCGCTCGGATCGCAGCGGATGTGGAAGTAGTTCTGCACGCGGCGCTCGGTGGGCAGGCCGTTGTCGTCCCAGCCCATCGGGTAGAAGACGTTCTTGCCGGTCATGCGCTGGAAGCGCGCGACGAGGTCGGTGTGCGTGTAGGAGAACACGTGCCCGGGATGCAGCGAGCCCGACGCGGTCGGGGGCGGCGTGTCGATCACGAAGGTGTCGGCGCGCGGGCGGGCCGGGTCGTACTGGTAGATCCGGCTCGCCTGCCAGGCCGCGTGCCAGCGCTCCTCGGCGACCGCCGCGTCGAAGTGCTTCGGCAGGGAGTTCGGGTCGATCGCGCGGTGGCGCGGGCGCTCGGGCAAGCCTGCAAACCCCGGAAAAGAAAGGGCTGCCAGCATAGTGAATAAGAATGGCAATCCCACGGGGCACGGCTTGCGACGCCCCGGGGCGCTCGTCTAGCCTTCCCCGCCCGGTGAACCCAGGAGCGACCCTTGGCCAAGACCTCGCAAGTCCTTCGCGACAACCGCCGCAAGAAGCTGATCAAGAAGTACGCGGCGAAGCGCGCCGCGCTGCGCAAGAAGCTCAAGGACCCCGAGGTCTCGATCGAGGAGAAGATCGAGGCCCAGGCGCAATTCGCGAAGCTGCCGCGCAACTCGTGCCCGACGCGGCTCAACCGGCGCTGCGAGATGTCGGGGCGGTCGCGCAGCTACTACCGCAAGTTCGCGATCTCGCGCATTGCGCTGCGCGACCTCGCGCTCAAGGGTCAGCTGCCGGGCGTGCGGAAGTCGAGCTGGTAGCAAGTTTTCGCGCAGCGAGCCGAAGGCGAGCGAAGACCATCAGGAGTGGACGTGAAGGAAGGAATCCATCCCGACTATCACAAGGTGATCTTCGTCGACTCGGCGACGGGCCACGAGTGGGTCAGCCGCTCGACGATGAAGTCGTCCGACATGCGCGAGGTCGACGGCCAGCAGGTACCCGTGATCCACCTCGATATCTCGTCGCACAGCCACCCGTTTTGGACCGGCACGATGCGCGAGCTCGACCACGACGGAAAGATCGACCGCTTCCGCCGCCGCTACGGCAAGGCCAAGAAGAAGTAGGCAACGCGATGGCCCGCCAGTGCGATCTCCTCGGCACGAAGCCGCAGTTTGGCCACAACGTGTCCCATTCGAACCGGCGCACGAAGCGCCGTTTCGAGCCGAACCTCCAGCAGGTGACGTTCTACAGCGAGGCACTCCGCCACCCCGTGGCGCTGCGCGTGACGACGCGCGCGATCCGCACCGTGCAGAAGCACGGCGGGCTCGACCGCTTCCTCGTCGACATGGACGCCGCGAAGCTCGGCCCGGTCGGGCAGAAGCTGAAGCGCCGCGTGCACAAGGCGATGGGCGGACTGCCGGCCCAGCGCTAATCGCCTTCCTCGCGTTCGCCCCAGAATACCTTCTCTGGCGTCGACAGCGCGCGGCGATAGGCGTCGTCGTGCAGCCCGAGCAGGCCGGGCCGGCGCAGCTGCGGCAGCACCTGCACGTCGTAGATCTCCTCGCACGTGCGCTGGTAGCGCAGGTCGGCGACGAACGCGCCGGTCGGCAGGTGGATCAACGTGACGCCGCAGAACGCCTCGCGGCGGCCCGCGAGGCCGAGATCGCCGAACGTGTGCTGCTTGCGGATCTTCGAGGTGCCCACGAAGAGATAGTCGCCGCAGCGCGCGAGGCCGCGTGCGAAGCCGTCGACGCGATTCACCGACTCGAACTGGCCGCGCTGCGGGTCGATCGCGATCACCTCGCCCGTCGACGAGAGCAGCGCGTAGAGCATCCCGTCATACACGCGCGGCGAGTGCGGCATCGCGAGCCCGGAGAGGATCACCTCGCCGCTCGCCACGTCGATCAGCACGCCGCCGCGCTCCTTGTGCGCGCGCCAGGCACCGGCGGCGTCGGTGGCGCCGAGCGCGGTGGCGTAGCGCGGCGCGCCATCTACGAGCGCGAGCCCGTTCAGGTGGCAGCGGTCCTCGGGCGCGAGCTCCGACACGAAGCGCGGCTTCCAGACGGAGCGGAAGCTGAAGCGCGGGTCGAGCTGGAACAGACACGAGAACAGCGTGTTCACGCCCACGAGCCCGCGCTCCGTGAACACCATGTCGTGCACCGCGAGCGCGCCGACATGGTGCACGGAGCGCGGCACGAACAGCGCGTCGTAGGTGTCGGGCTGGCGCGGATACGAGGCCGCGAGGCGCGGCTCGTTGGCGAGCATCACGAGCGAGTGTTTAGTGGCCACCGCCATGCGGTCGCCGTCCACGGCGAGGCCCATCGGCTCCTCGAACGTGCGCGGCAGCTGGACCAGGCGCTCACCGTCCGAGCGGATCACGATCACCTTGCCGGCCTGATAGGTGCTCACCACGAGCGAGCAGGCGAGCTCGGCGAGGATCTCCGGCAGCTGCGGCGTGTGCTGGAACGTGAACGGGGTCGTCGGCGTGGTGCGTGAGGCCATCCGTGCGGGATTCTGGCACTCCCGGGTATCCTGGACACCCCCAGGAGGCGACATGTCCGGCCAGCCGTACGTGGTGATCACCGCGGACTCGCACGCGGGTGCGAGCGTCGAGACTTATCGCGACTACCTCGACGAGAAGCACCAGAAGCGGTTCGACGAGTGGCGCGGCACCTACCGCAACCCGCAGCAGAAGCACATCGGCAGCAAGAAGCACAAGAACTGGGACGACGCCGAGCGCGCGAGGGACATGGAGACCGAGGGCATCGCCGGCGAGGTGATCTTCCCGAACACGGTGCCCCCGTTCTTCCGCACTAGCGTGCTGATCTGTGGGAATCCTTCCGTCGAGGACTATCCCCTCTGGCTCGAGGGCATCCGCGCGCACAACCGCTGGCTGGCCGATTTCTGTGCCGAGACGCCCGAGCGGCGCGCGGGGATCGGGCTCGTCTACCTGAACGACATCGACGAGGCGATCCGGGACATCGAGTGGATCGCCAAACACGGACTGCGCGGCGGCGTTCTGCTGCCGCACGTACCGCCCGACTGCACGCACATCACGCCGCTGTTCTCGCCCGACATGGATCGTTTCTACGCGGCGTGTCAGGACCACGACGTCGTACTGAACCAGCACGGCGGCACCGGTTCGCCCGACTACGGCAAGTGGAAGATCTCGTTGCCGATCCGGCTCGTCGAGACGAGCTTCTTCTCGACGCGCAGCTACCCGCACCTGTTGCTCTCGGGCGTGTTCGAGCGCTTCCCGAAGCTGCGCTACATCACCACCGAGTCGGGGTGCGCGTGGGTGCCGGCGATGCTCGCGAACCTCGACCGGATCTGGAAGCGCGTGCGCACGGGCGCGGTCGGCGAGTTCGAGTTCGCCGAGGGCGCGATGCCGCTCGAGCCGCCGAGCTTCTACGCGACGCGTAACTGCCACTACGGCGCGAGCTCGCCCTCGCCGCGCGAGCTCGCCGGCCGCCACGAGATCGGCATCGAGCACATCCTCTGGGGCAGCGACTATCCGCACTACGAGGGCACGTTCCCGAACTCGCGCAAGGCAATCCGCCACACGTTCCACGACAAGCCCGAGGCCGAGACGCGCGCGATCCTGGGCGAGAATGCGGCGCGCCTGTACGGCTTCGACCTCGAGAAGCTGCGCCCGTGGGCCGACGCGCACGGGCCGACACCCGACGATGTGGCCGTTCCGCTCGCGCCCGAGGAGTTCCCGCACAACGTCCATACCGGGGCGTTCATGTGAGATCGCGCGCGGCCGACGCGCGCAAGATTGCGGGTTGGCTCCAGGAGGCGCTGCGCCTGCACAAGGCCGGACGGCTCGACAAGGCGCGGCCGCTCTACGAGCAGGTTCTGCGCTTCGCGCCGGACGAGCCGCACGCGCTGCACGGGCTCGGAGTGTTGCTCAACGACGCGGGTGAGCCCGCGCGCGCAGTGGAGCTGCTGCGCGCGGCGATCGCGGCGCGGCCGGGGTCGGCCGTCTATCACAACAACCTCGGCAACGCGCTGCGCGCGCTCGGCGAGGGCGACGCGGCCGAGCGCGCCTATCGCGACGCTACCTCGCGCGATCCCGACTATGCACTCGCGCACTACAACCTCGGCGCGCTACTGCTCGATCTGGGGAGCGAGAACTTCGCGCGCGACGCCCTCGAGCGCGCGCTCGCGCTCCATCCGGGGCTCGCGGCCGCGGCGGTCGCGCTCGCCGGCCTGCACGCGCGCGCGGGCCGGATCGCCGACGCGGGGGATACTCTCTCGAGCGCGCTCGGCGCGGCGCCGGATCAACCCGACCTGCTCTGCGAGCTCGCGCACCTGTTGCGCCGCGAGGGTCGCGTCGACGAGGCGATCGCGTGTCTGGAACGGGTGATCGGCGTGGCGCCGCGGCGCGCGGCGGCGTTCAACGACCTCGGCGCGCTCTACCAGCTGCGCGGCGACGTCGATGTGGCGCTGGCCTGCCTCGAGCGCGCGGTCGAGCTCGACCCGTCGCTCGGTGAGGCGCACTTCAACCGCGCCAAGCTGCTCGACGACCTCGGACGCGCCGAGGAGGCGCGCGCGGCGTTCGAGGCCGCGCGCGACCGCGCGCCGCAGCTCGCCGCGGAAGCGGGCTGCCACCTCGCCGTGGTTTCGCGGCGGCTGTGCGACTGGACGGACGAGGAGGAGCGCACGCGGGAGATCGCGGTGCAGATCGAGCGCCTCGTTCGCGACGAGCCCGCGCGCGGGTTGCCTTCGCTCGCGCTGGAGGTGCTGCCGATCCCCGCGCCGCTGCGGCTCGCGGTGGCGCGCCATCTCGGCGCGGGCCTCGAGCGCGAGACGGCGACCGCACGCACGCGCTGCGCGTTTCGCCACGCTCCTGCACAGCGCGCGCCCGAGCGCCTGCGCGTCGGCTATGTCTCGCCCGATTTCCGCACCCACGCGGTCGGCACGCTGATTGCCGATCTGTTCCGCCACCACGATCGCAGCGCGGTGTCGGTGCACGCCTACTCGCTCGTGAACGTCGACGACGCGATCGCGCGCCGGATCCGCGCGGGCGTGGACGCGTTCTGCGACGTCTCGAGCGAGCCACCCGAGGCGACGGCGAGGCGCATCCACGCCGATCGGATCGACGTGCTCGTCGACCTCGCCGGCTACACGACCTTCTCGCGCCCGGCGATCTTCGCGCTGCGCCCCGCGCGCGTGCAGGTGCACTGGCTCGGCCACCTCGGCACGCTCGGCGCCGACTTCCTGCCCTACGTCCTCGCCGACGACCGCGTGGTGCCGGACGGGCACGAAGTGCAGTTCAGCGAGACGATCGTGTCTCTGCCGCGCGGCTTCGCGCCCGCGTCGCCGATGCCGATCGCGACGACCCCTGCGCGCGCGGAGCTGGGCCTTCCCGAACAGGTCTTCGTGTTCTGCTGCATGAACGGGCTCTACAAACTCGACGCGGAGACGTTCGGCGTCTGGATGCGGATCCTCGCGCGCACGCCCGGCAGTGTGCTCTGGCTGCCCGACGAGGGGTCGGCCACGGCGCGCGCCAATCTCGCGCGCGAGGCGTCACACCGCGGTGTCGACCCGGCGCGGCTCGTGTTTGCGCCGCGCGCGCCGCTGCCGCAGTACCTCGCGCGTTACCGCGCGGCCGATCTCTTCCTCGACACGTTTGCCTACAACGCGGGCGCCACCGCGGTCGGCGCGCTCTCCGCGGGGCTGCCCATGCTCACGCGGGCCGGCGACCGCTTCGTCGCGCGGATCGGAGCGAGTCTGTGCACCGCCGCGGGGATTCCCGAGGCGATCTGCGACAGTGCGGGCCAATACGAGGAGCGCGCCGTTCGATGGGCGAATCATCCCGACGAGCTCGCTCGCCTGCGCGAGCGGTTGGCCGAACCACATGGTTCGATTCCGCTTTTCGATCTGGCGGGCTTCGCCCGACAGCTCGAGGCCGCCTATCGCGTGATCTGGCGGCATCGCGCCGACGGCAGCACAGCGCGGCGCGTCGCAGTTTCGGGTTGAGATCTCCGAGCGAGCGCTTCGATCCTCTACTGGATGGCCGCGTGAATCTGCTGTTGCGCGCGAGTTGCCTGCCCAATGCAACCCCACGGGCATTCCCCAAGTGACCCGTGCGAAAACCCCACACAAACTTTCCATTTTTGGATTAGCGCGGGTTAGGATCGTTCGCGCCGGGGCGAGAGGTCGGATGAGCAGGGATTGGCCGGGAGCGATCGGCTCTCGCCGTCACTGCTCCCGATCTCCCGGTCGCGTCGTCCGAGAAACACCATGCATGGGTCGCCGCTCCGCGTGCCGAGGTTACGGACCGCTCCGCTTCCGGCCGGCCGGCCGATCCGTCGCGACCTGCGTTCGGCCTGCGAGCGCGCGCTGGTCCGCGCCGCGCGAGCGCAGGGCGCCGGCACACGCCAGCAGGTGCGCGCCGCGGCGCGCCGGTTCGTGCGCCACCACCGGCGCGATACGGGGTACCTCGGCTGGGTGTTGCGCGGCGTGACGGCCTCCGCGGCACTCGCGGTGGCGCTGCTCGGGCTCGGCGCGGCGCCCGCCAGCGCAAATCTCGCGCCCTACGCCGCGCTCACGGGCGCTGCGAATCCGCTCCAGAGCTTCGATGTCGGCGACCACTCGACGCCCGCATTCGGCGACCTCGACGGCGACGGCGATCTAGACGTGATCTCGGGCGAGAAGCTCGGCGTGTTCCTCTATTTCCGGAACACGGGCAGCGCGATCGCCCCCGCGTTCATCTCGGTCACGGGCAGCGGCAATCCGATGAACGGAATGGACGCCGGGGACGAATCGCGGCCTGCGCTCGGCGACCTCTACGGCGACGGCAGACTCGATCTCGTGGTAGGCGTTGCGAACGGGACGTTCCTCACCTACCGCAACACGGGCAGCGCGACCAGTCCTGCGTTCGTCGAGCTCACGGGCACGAGCAACCCGCTCGACGGATTCGACGTCGGGGACATGTCGGCACCCGCGCTCGTCGATCTCGACGGAGACGGCGATCTCGATCTGGTGGCGGGAGAGCTGAACGGCGGGTTCTTCTACTTCCGCAACACGGGCACCGCGACGGCGCCCGCGTTCGTCGCGGTCACGGGTGCGGGGAACCCGCTCAACGGTCAGGACGTGGGCAGCAACTCGAGCCCGGCGTTCGCCGACCTCGACGGCGACGGCGATCTCGACCTCGTGGTCGGCGATGCCACGGGAGCCTTCACGGTATTCGAGAACACGGGCAGCGCCACGAGTCCCGCGTTCGTCGCGCGCACGGGGAACGCCAACCCGCTCAACGGTCTGGGCGCGGCGCAGCGCTCGGCGCCGGCGCTGGGCGACTTCGACGGCGACGGCGACCCCGACCTCGTCTCGGGCGCGAACCTCGGCGGCTTCGCCGCCTTCGAACACCAGGGCGGCAGGCTCGTGCCGCGGCTCGGCTCGGCCAACCCGCTCAACGGGGCGATTGCCGGATTCGATTCGGCGCCCTCGTTCGGCGATCTCGACGGCGACGGCGATCGCGACCTGATCGCGGGCGCGAGCGACGGCACGTTCCACTATTTCCGCAACACCGGCAGTGCGGCGACTCCGGCGTTCGTCGAGCTGACGGGCGCCGCGAACCCGCTCAATGGGAAGGACGTAGGAGACGAGGCGATCCCGGCGCTCGGGGATCTCGATGCCGATGGCGATCTCGACGTCGTCGCCGGGGCGTTCGACGGGACGTTCCACTACTTCCGCAATACCGGAAACACGACGACCCCGGCATTCACCGAGCTCACGGGCGCGTCGAACCCGTTGAACGGCGTCGATCTCGGCACGCGATCGGCGCCGTGGCTCGTCGATCTCGACGCCGACGGCGACCTCGATCTCGTCGCGGGCGCGGGCGACGGGACGCTCCATTACTTCCTTAACACGGGCACGGCGGCGGCTCCCGCGTTCGCGGAGCAGACCGGCGTCGGGAATCCGCTCTCCGGCCAGGACGTCGGCACCCAGTCCGTACCCGCGCTCGCCGACATCGACGGCGACGGCGATCGCGACCTCGTGGTCGGCGAAGCGGGCGGTGGCTTCGTCTACTACGAGAACACGGGCACCGCCGCGAGCCCGGCATTCGTCGTGCGCACGGGCGGCGCGAATCCGCTCGACGGCCGGACCGCGAGCGGAACCGCGGCGACGCCGGCGTTCGTCGATCTGGACCACGACGGCGACTTCGACCTCGTGTCGGGCAACTCGAACGGCACGTTCGACACGTTCGAGAACTTCGTCCCGCAGGTCGTGCCCGCCTCCCCGCTCACCGGGAGCGCGAACCCGCTCAATGGAATCGACGTGGGCGATCTGTCGGCCCCCGCGCTCGGCGACCTCGACGGCGACGGCGACCTCGACCTGGTGTCGGGCGAGCGCGACGGCACGTTCGCCTACCTCCGGAACACCGGAAGCGCCACGCATCCGGCGTTCACCCAGGTCACCGGTGCGTCGAATCCGCTGGACGGTGTCGACGTCGGGCTCTATTCGGCCCCGGCGCTCGGCGACCTCGACGGCGACGGGGATCTGGACCTGGTCGTGGGCGAGCCAGGCGGCACGTTCTTCTATTACAAAAACACCGGCACCGCGACGGCCCCCGCGTTCGTGCAGATGACCGGCGCGGCCAACCCGTTCGACGGACTGGACGTCGGAGCGTGGTCGACGCCCGTGCTCGGCGACCTCGACGGCGACGGCGATCTCGACCTCGTGTCGGGCGAGAACTCCGGCACGCTGCTCTACTTCCGCAACACCGGAACCAGGACCAACCCCGCGTTCGTCGCGGTCACGGGCTCCGCGAACCCGTTCAATGGCTTCGACGTCGGCAGCTATTCGACTCCGGCGCTCGGCGACTTCGACGGCGACGGAGATCTCGACCTCGTCTCGAGCGCGAACGACGGCTATTTCTACTACTTCGACAACACGGGCAGCGCGACGGCGCCCGCGTTCGCACCGCTCACGGGCTCGTCCAACCCGCTCGACGGCGAGAACGCGGGCGCCGGTGCGGCCCCCACCGCGGGCGACCTCGACGGCGACGGCGACCCCGATCTCGTCACCGGCACGGTCGCCGGCACGTTCGCGGTGCACTACTTCCCCGAGCCCGCGCGCAGCGCGCTGCTCGGCGCGGGAATCGCGCTGCTCTCGCTCTTCGACCGCGCGCGGCGGCGGTCACCGCGCTAACTTGGCGCCGGGCTCCGCGAGGGGCTCGGGGGAACGAGAGGGGTGATCCGCTTCCTTCACTCGGGCGATTGGCAGCTCGGGATGACGCGGAGCGTGCTCGGCGACGAAGCGCAGGCGCGCTTCGCCGATGCGCGCATCGCCGTCGTGCGCCGGCTCGGCGAACTCGCGCGCGCCGAGCGCTGTGCCTTCGTGCTCGTCTGCGGCGACGTGTTCGAGTCGAGCCAGGTGGAGCGGCGCACGCTCGCGCGCGCGCTCGAGGCGATCGCGAGCATCCCGGTTCCGGTCTACCTGCTGCCGGGCAATCACGACCCGCTCGATGCTGCTTCGGTGTATCGCTCGGCCGCGTTCCGCAACGCCGCGCCCGATCACGTGCACGTACTCGACGACGTGCGGCCGCGCGCGGTGGCGCCGGGCGTCGAGCTGCTCGGCGCGCCGTGGCTGTCGCGGCGACCCGCGCAAAACCCCGCGCTCGCCGCGCTCGCGGCGCTCGGCCCGGCTGGCCCCTTGCGCATCCTCGCGGCGCACGGCGGCGCCGACGCGTTGACGCCCGATCGCCGCGACGCCTCGCTGCTCCCGCTCGCGCCGATCGAGCGCGCGATCGCAGAAGATCGGATCCATTATGCCGCGCTCGGCGACCGCCATTCCACGACGCGCGTCGGCAGCACGGGCCGGATCTGGTATGCGGGCGCGCCCGAGCCGACCGACTTCGACGAGCGCGAGCCGGGTCAGGCGCTCGTGGTGGAGCTCGATCGCGCGGGCGTGAGCACCGCGCCGCATCGGGTCGCTGCGTGGCGCTTCGCGCAGCCCGGGCCGATCGATCTCGACACACCCGACGACCTCGACGCGCTCGCCGATCGCCTGTTCGATCTGGGTGCGAAGGAGCGCACCGCGCTGCGCCTCGAGCTGCGCGGCGCGCTCGACCTGCGCGGCGGCGCGCGGCTCGAGGCGATCCTCGACCGGGCGCGCGATCTGTTCGCGGGACTCGACGTGCGCGACGCGGAGCTGCGGATCGCGGCGCGTGAGGCCGACCTCGACGGCCTGGCGCTCGCGGGCTTTGCCGCGCGCGCGGTGTCGCGGCTCTCGGCCGCGGCGCGCGGCAGCGCACCCGAAGCGGTCGCGGCGCGCGACGCGCTCGCGCTGCTCGTCCGGCTCGCGACCGCGCCGGAGGCGCCGTGAAGATCCTGCGGCTGCGGCTGCGCCACTACCGCGGCATCGCGGACCGCGAGATCGCGTTTGCGCCGGCCGGCGTGACCGTGGTGGTGGGGCGCAACGAGGTGGGCAAGTCGAGCCTCGCCGAAGCGGTCGAGCTGCTGTTCGAGGAGCGCGACGACACCTCGAAGCAGCGCGTGCGAGAGATCCAGCCGGTCGACTGCGACGCGGGTAGCGAGGTGGAGGCCGACATCCTGCTAGGCCCCTACTCGTTCACCTACGCCAAGCGGTTCCATCGCAAGAGCGAGACGCTTCTCGCGGTGCGCGCGCCGCGCGTCGAGCAGGCGACCGGCCGCGAGGCGCACGAGCGCGTGCGCGCGCTGCTCGACGCGCACCTCGATTCTCCGCTCTGGCGCGCGCTCTGGATCGCGCAGGGGGCGCCGCTCGATGCGCCCGCGCTCGCGGGCGCGGCGACACTCGCCGCCGCGCTCGACCGCGCGGCCGGCGTCGGCGCGGGCGGCGAGCGCGAGGAGAGCCTGTTCGAGCGCGCGGGGGCTGCCTTCGACGAATACTTCACGCCCACGGGCCGCGCGCGGCGCGGCTTCGTCGACGCCCAGCAGGCGATCGCCGCTGCTCAGGCCGAGGCGCGGCACCAGCGCGAGCGGCTCGACGCGCTCGAGCGCGACGCCGGGGCTGAGGCGTCACTGCGCGCAGACGTCGCGCGGCAGGAGAGGAAGATCGCCCTGCGCCGCAGCGCGCTGCGCGAACTCGAGTCGCAGCTCGCCGAGCTCGCGGCGCTGCGTGCCGAGCGGGATCGCGCCGCCGCGCGGCTCGACGCGGCGCGCGCCGAGGAGTCGGCGGCGGTGCAGCTCGCGCGCGCGCGCAGCCAGCTGCTCTCCGCCCACGCCGCCGCGCAGGCCGAGATGGAGAGCCTCGCGGAGGCGCTCGAGGGCGAGGAGCCCGCGCACATCGCGGCGGCGGCCGAGCTGCGCCACGTGGAGGAGCGGCTGGCCGAGGCGCGGCGCGCGCGCGATGTGGCCGCCCGGGTCGTGCACGTGGCGCGCCGCGGCGCCGCGCTGCGGCGCGGCGAGCGCGAGCTGGCCGATCTGCGCGAGCGCGCGCAGCGCGTCGAGCGCGAGCGCGCCGAATCCGACCGCGCGCGCGCGGTGCTGGCCGGGCCGCCGATCGACGACGCTCGCGTGGCGGAGATCGCCGCGGCACAGGCGGCGGTGGAGCGCGCGGAGGCGCGGCTCGCGGCCGAGGGTCCGCGCGTGCGCGTGGTGCCCGAGGTCGATCTCGAGCTGATCGTCGACGGCCGCCGCGAGCGGCTGCGCGCGGGGGTCCCCGCGGAGGAACGCATCGCGGAGGCGCTGTTCGTGTCGCTTCCCGGCGTCGCGGACATCACCGTGATCGCGGGCGCGGGTGTGGCGGAGCGGCGCAAGGCGCTCGAGCAGGCCGCGACCCGGCTGCGCGCGGCGTGCCTCGAAGCCGGTGTCGACGACCACGCGGGCGCGGTGGCGGCGCTCGCCGCCCGGCGCGCCGCCTCGGCCGAGCTCGCGCGCAGCGGGGAGCGGCTCGCACAGGCGCTCGGCGCCGATACGCCCGAGACGCTCGCGCAGCGGATCGCGGGGATTGCTGCGCGCCTCGCGGCGCTCGCACCCGAGCTCGGGTTGGAGGGGGATTCTCCCGGGACGCTCGAAGTGGCCGAGCACGCGCTCGAGCGGGCCGAGATCGCGGCCGCGCGCGCGCGCGAGCACGCGGAAGATCTCGCGCGCCGCCACGGCGCCGCGGCGCTGCGCTTCCAGCGCTGCGATCGGCACCGCAGCGACACGCGGGCGTGGCTCGAGCTGGCCGGCGCAGCGCGCGCCGATCTCGAGCGCCGGCTCGCCGACGCGCGCGAAGAGATCTCCGATGAAGAGCTCGACGCGCGCCGCGAGGCGCGCGTGGGGCAGGCGCAGGAGCTCGAGTTGCTCGCGCGCGCGGCGGCCGCGCGAATCGCGCAGCGCGAGCCGGAAGCGCTCGAGGGGCGTGCGGCGCGCGCACGAGACGCGCTCGACGCCGACGAGCGCGCGCTGCGCGAGCAGTGCGACGCGCTGCTCGTGATCGGCGAGCGGATCGCGGTGCTCGGCGGCGAGGGATTGTTCGAGCGCTGGCAGGCGGCCGAGCGGGTG
>DATFWW010000244.1:0-5572 GCA_035258825.1 Myxococcota bacterium | reverse complement strand
GCGCCGACCGTGCCGGCGCCGATCCCGCCCGCGAGCACGCGCGTTGCGCGGCGTGCGGCGGCGAACTCGGTGGTGGTCGTCCAGCGGTCGATCGTCGATCCCGCTGCCCTCGCGATCACGCCGAACGGAGGCGGGACGCTCAGCATGCGCGGCGTCGGCCTGGTGGCGAACGGGTCGATCGGCTTGCCGAACCCGATCTGCTCGAACAGCATGAACGGCGAGTCGCGCCGCGACATGTTGGCGAACTCCTCGATCGCGAACGACTCGACCCTGCGCTGCAGGGAGAGCAGAGCGAACGGCAGGATGTCGCTGATGAAGCCGGGGCTGCTCCCCGTCCCGTATAACGATGCGCCGGTGCGCTCGCACGCCTTCACGATCCTGGCGCGGTCGCCTTCAGAGAGGCCGCGCGCACCGTCGTAGAGCTCGAAGCACACCGAGACCACGTTGGTCCCCGCCTCGGCGAACGCGACCAGATCCTCGACGTCGATCGCGCGCGGCATGTAGAGGATGCAGTCGGCGCGCAGCGCATGGATCGCCGCGCGATCGGCGGTGGCGGTGACCCCCGTCGCGCCCTCGCCGCATAGCACCCCCGCGTCGACGCCGTGCTTGCCCGGGTCGTAGGTGAGCACGCCGGCGAGCTCGAGCGTGGGGTGGCGGATCACCTGCCGCAGCGCGCGCAGCCCGACGTTTCCGGTGGCCCACTGGACCACGCGCAAGCGGGTCCCCGCGGACGTCCTGGGTACCATGCGCGGATTCTGCACGGCAACAGTCTCGGAGATCAAGGATGATCGGCCGGGAGACGAGACACGAGGAGGGGCAAGTCGTGACGGGCACTGAAATGCAGGACCGACTAACAGCCCTCGAGCGGCGGGTGAGGCTGCTCGAGGACCAGCTCGCGATCCACCGACTGATCAACACCTGGGGGCCGGCCGTCGACGGCGACAATCCCGCCGCCGCCGCATCGATCTGGACCGAGGACGGGGTCCTCTCGTCGGACATGAAGGAGACGCGCCTGGACGGGCCCGCGGCGGTCGCGCGCATGGTGCGCGACGTGGGACACCAGGAGCTGGTGCGAGCGGGCTCCGCGCACATCCAGTCGTTTCCGCTCGTCGCGGTCGACGGCGACGCCGCGAAGGCGATCGGCTACTCGCGCGTGTACCTGCACGGCGATGCCGGCTACGAGGTGTGGCGCGTCTCGGCGAACCGCTGGGAGTTCCGCCGCACCCCGCAGGGCTGGCGCGTATCGCGGCGCGTGAACCAGGTCATCGACGGCGGTCCCAGGGCCCGCGAGATCCTCAACCAGGCGTTCGACTGATCGAACCTCAATAGAATCAATGGGTTGGATGCGTAAGTCATCCGGCTTCCCCGCAGGCGCGGCCTCTCCGATCAGATCCCGAACGAGCGATTCTCGGGCCGCCCTCCAGGATCGCGCCAGAGCGGCGATCTCGGGGCCGGGCGGCCTTGCACCCCGGCCGCCTCGGGAACGCGGCTCTCGCGCAGCGAGGGTCCGCTCTCAATCGCGAGATCTGCCTTCTCGCGGACCGATATCGGATTCTCCATCTCGAGAGATTTCGCTTGCCCGCACGGCGAGCCTGCGGCGCCCGAGCGTCACAGCTCGACGGGCAGGCGCAGGTGCGCGCGGAACACGAAGTCGCGGTGCGCTTGCAGCTCGGGATCGAGCGCGCTCTGCACCTCCGCGGGAGGCGCGCCCAACAGCGCACGCAGACCGTCGTCCATCGGGAGAAGCTCGCGCGGCAGCGGGTCGAGCATGTTCGCGAACGTGGCCCAGTACACGTCGAGCGCAGAGAGCCCCTCGCCGACGAGGTATCGGCGACTCGCGGCTCGCTGGCGCTGGAGCTGGTCCGCGAGGAGCCGCAGGATCGCGGTCACGCGCGCGGGCGCGGCGCGCGCCGCCTCGGTCGTGAACCCGTACTTGCGCGCGAAAACCCGCGTCTCGGGGGGAGGCGAAGGGCCGTCGAGGATCCGCGCCAGGAGCATGAGGCGGTAGCACCAGCCGAGGCCCTGCTCGCCGCAGATCTCGTGCGCGAGCCCGAACAGCAGCGCGCGCTCGCGCGCATCGGCCGGGATCAGCGCCGGCTTCGGCGAGAGGCGCTCCGCGAGCAGCAGGATCTCCGCCCAGCCCGCGCGCGGACGCTCGTCCTCGTACGCCACCACGGGGAAGCTCGCCTGTCCGGTCCACTCCTCGAGCAGCTCCGGCGGATCGGAGTCCGCGCGGGCGGCGCGACGGAACGGGATCCCCTTGATCTCGAACAGATTGCGCGCGGCCTGGCCCCACGGGCTCGGGCCGCCGTTGCGCAGCAGCGCGATGCGCAGCCCCGACATGCGACGCGCCTCGGAGAGGCTCACCCAGTCCATGGCTATGCGACGTGCACTGCCCGTTGGGCGTAGAAGCGCACGAGCTCCAGGCGGTCGTTGCCCCACATCATCTCGTCTCCGACGAACGCGGTCGGCACGCCGAACACGCCGCGCGCGGTCGCCGCGCGCGTATCCGCGTCGAGGCGGGCGTCGAGCTCAGCGGACTCGGCGCGCGCGAGCGCCGCTGCGGCGTCGAGGCCCGCTCCTGCGAGCAGGTCGCGCACGACTTCGGGGTCCGAGAGGTCGCGCGCCTCGGACCAGCGCGCGCGATAGGCCGGATGGTGGAATGCGGAGAAGCGGCCCGCGTCCCTGGCGACGGAGGCGGCCTTGAGCGCGAGGCGCGTGCTCCGGCCGACGAGCTTGACCGCCTCGGGGAGGAGCTCGATGCCGACCAGCTCGCACCAGTGGCGCAGGTCGTCGATGAGGTTGCGGTACTTGCGCGAGCCGGGCTCGGGCGCCTTGCCGCCGTCCGGTTCACGCAGCGCGGCGAGCTCGACGGGGCGGAAGTCGACCTCCACGTCGAGATCCTTCAGATACGCCTCCACGCGAGTGCTGCCCAGGAACGCCCACGGGCACGCGTAGTCGTAGTAGAACGGAATCCGCAGCACGGGCGATCTCCTCCACGCGCCATCATACTGTCGCGATCGGCAAGTGGGGATTAGGATGCTCACCATGCCCGCGCTCGCCGGCACGCCGTCGGACGACGTCCCCGAGATCCTCGCCACGGGTCGCACCGACGTCACCGCCATCTTCGTCTCGATGTCGTCGCGCCATCCCGAAGGCCGGGACGCCGACTACCTCGCGTGGCACTCCCTCGACCATCGGCCCGAGCAGTATCGGCTCGCGGGCCTGCGCGCGTCGCTGCGGGTCGCTTCGACGCCCGCGTGCCGCGCCGCGCGCGCGGTGAGCGCCGCGCGCTACGACGCGCTCGACCACGTCATGACCTACTTCTTCGCCGACGTCGCCGGACTCCCGGATTTCGCCGCGCTCGGCGCCGCGATCAAGGACGCCGGGCGGACCCCGTACCTGCTCCCGCTCGTCGAACGGGGCGTCTACCGCCTCACCGGCACGCGCGCCGCGCCGCGCATCAAGGCCGGCGCCGACGTGCTGCCGTGGTGGCCGGCGACGGGCGTCTACCTGCTCGTCGAACGAGGTGAGGCGCCCGCGTCGGACCTCGCGGAGGTCGCGGGCGTGGGCGGCGCGTGGTGGGCGGCGGGCGTCGCCGTGGAGGCGCCCTACGCGAGCGCCGACACGCGCGGGCTCCAGATCACCTACTGCTTCCTCGATGGGGACCCCGTGGAGACCGCCGCGCGGCTGCGCCCGTGCCTGGAGAAGCGCTGGGCCGACGGCGGCGTGCGGCCGCTGCTCGCAGCGCCGTTCCGGACGATCGTGCCGTACGAGTGGGACCGCGTCGTTCCCTGACACGAGAGCGTGTCAGAGCTCCTGACACAACGTCGCCAGGAGCTCCTGGGTGCGCCGGCGGGACTCCACGCGCGCCGCCGCGCCGCCGCCGAGCGGGACGATCCGCGCGGCGAGGTCGGTGACGCCCGCGTCGCGGTAGCGCGCGAGCCGCGCGCGGATCGCCGACTCGTCTCCCGCCGCCATCGTGTCGCCGACGTCCTTGGCGTCGCCGCGCTCGAGCAGCCGCTCGTAGTTGGGCGAGAAGTGGGCGTGCCCGAGCAGCTCGCTGGCCCAGGTCCGTGCGGCCTCGACCTCGCGGTTCGTGCACAGCGCGACCGGGACGCCGGCGACGATGCGCGGCGCGGGGCGGCCCGCGTTGCTCGCCGCCTTCGCGATGCGCGGCACCACGTGCTCGCCGATCGCGCGCTCGTCGGCCATCCAGAGGATCGTGCCCGACGTGTGCTCGCCGGCGATGCGCAGCATCACGGGCGCCAGCGCCGCGATCAGGATCGGCATGGGCGCCGCGTCGACGACGTCGATCGGGCTGTGCACGCAGTAGTTGGCGTTCTCGATTTCGACCGGTCCCGGACCCGCGAACGCCGCGTTCAGCACCTGCAGGTAGTCGCGCACGAGCGCGGCCGGGCGTTCGTACGGGAGCCCCAGCTGGTCCCGGACGATCCAATGATGCGAAGGCCCGAGCCCGAGCGCAAACCGCCCGCCGCACACGGCCTGGGTCGTGAGCGCCTGCTGCGCCATCGCGATCGGGTGGCGCGTCTGGATCGGCACCACCGCCGTGCCGAGCTCGACGCGCTGCGTGTGCTGGCCGATCGCCGCGATCGCGGTCAGGGCGTCGAGGTAGCCGGGAATCTGCGGCAGCCAGATCGACGCGAAGCCGGCCCGATCGATTTCGCGGGTGTCTTCGATCAGTCCCGCGACGCGCTCGGCGCGCGAGCGCTCCTTGTCGGAGCCGATCATCAATCCGACGCGCATCGGGTCCTCCTCCTCAGCGCTCGTCCGACAGCAGCCGCTCCGGATGGCGCGCCTTGATCATGCGCCGGAACCCCTCGCGCCAGGAGACCCTCGTGCGGCCGAGCACCTCGTGCATCGCGGTGACGTCGGGCCACAGCGGGGTGTGGGCCTCGCGCGTGTACTCGAAGATCGGCGCCACGCCGACGAGCTCTCCCATGTACGCGCAGTAGTCCTCGGCGCTGACCGTCTCGCTGCCGGCCCAGTTGACGACGAGCGGCGGTGTGCGCGCCGCCTCCATCGCGCGGATGCCGAGCTCCACGTAGTCGTCCTCGTAGATCGGGTTGTAGTGATTGGGTCTGTCGGGATGGAGCCGGATCGGATCGCCGCGCAGCATCCGGTCGAGCCGGTCGGCGGGCGCACCGCCGAGCGGCCCGTACGTCGAACAGATGCGGATGATCGTGAGCGGGATCGCGAAGTGTTCGGCCACCCACGTGCACACGGCCTCTCCGGCGATCTTCGAGAAGCTGTAGTTCGCGCGCAGCGGAACGCCCGGTCCGTCCGCTTCGGTCAATGGGCGCTGGCCCTGGTATGCGTAGATCGATCCGGTCGAGCAGTACACGAAGCCCTTCGCGCTGCGGCAGTGGTACAAGAGCTCTCCGGAGTGGTGGGCGTTGGTCCGCACGCATCGCCGCCAGTCGCCCTCGCCGGGGTCGACGGCGGCGTGGAACACGTAGGCGAAGTCGTCGGGCAGCGACGCGAAGTCGCCCGCCGCGACATCGAGCGGAACGGCGCGGATCCCCGCCCCGGCGAGCCTCTCCCGATCCCC
>DATFWW010000243.1:0-24468 GCA_035258825.1 Myxococcota bacterium | reverse complement strand
CGCGCGCGCGATCGCCGCGCCGCGGTCCGATCCCGCCGCGCGCCGCGCGCGCGCGGCCGATTTCGCCGCGGAGCGCGTCGCGCCGCGCTATCTCGCCGCGCTCCTGCCCGCGGCCACGCGCGACACGAACTCCGCGAGCCGATCCGCGACTGCGGGATAGCCGTAGGCGCGCGCCGTCTCGCGCCCGGCGCGACCGATCCGCGCGCGCAGGGGCGCATCGGCGGCGAGCGCGGACAGCGCATCGATCCAGTCGCGAGCGCCCCGCGCGAGCATGCCGTTCGTGCCCGATTCGATCAGATCCGCGTTCATCCCCACGTCGCTGCCCACCGCGGGAACGCCCGCGGCCATGTACTGGAGCAGCTTGTAGGCGCACTTCCCGCGCGACCAGGGCTCGTCGAGCGCGAGCGGCATGATGCCGGCGTCGAACTGCGCCACCGCTTCGGCCTCGCCCTCCCGGGTCCAGCGCACGTTCACCACGCGGCAGCCCGGCAGCGCGAGTCTCCCGTCGCTCACGCAGATCACCTCGAGCGGGATCCGCCGCGCGAGCTCGGCGAGCGCCGCGCCGACCTCCCGCACGTATCGCAGATTCGTCGCGCGCCCGATCCAGCCGACGCGAAACGGCGCGGCGTCCGCGCGCGGTGTGTGCAGCGGGACGTCGAGCGGGACCGCCGAGGGCACGATCGCAGTCGGCAGATCGCCGCACTGCGCCGCGAGGAAGGCATTGCCGCAGGTGGCGGCGTCGGAGCACGAGAGAGCGCGCGCGAAGCCGGCCGCGCGGCGGCGGCGCGTCCACGCGCCGCGCCAGCCGCGGCGCCGGCCCCACATCACCGCGTCGTCGAAGTCGTAGATGCGCGCCGCGGGCAGCGCGCGCCAGAAGCGCGCCTCGCGCGGCGTCGGGCGCGCGCGGTGGATCAGCACCACGTCGCCCTGCGACACCGACTCCCGCAGCGCGCCGCGCTCACGCGCGCCGCGCGGATAGGCGATCACGCGGCAGGCGATCCCGCGCGCCTCGAGGTGCGGCGCCATCTGCACGAGTCGGATCCGCGTCGAGGCGGTGTGCGCCTTCTCGTAGACGAGGTGCAGCGCCATGGCGCGAAGTTAGCGGGGAAGCGCGGCGCGAATACGCTGGTAGTCTCCGGCGCCGTGCGGATCCCGTCGCCGCTGCTCGTCGCCGTCGCAAGTGCATGCGCGCCCGTGATCCTGATCGCGTTCGGTACGCCGCCGGGCTATGCGCTGATCGCGATTCCCGCCGTGGTCGCGGTCGCGAGCTTCAGCGGTACGGGCAGCGCGTGCGCGCTGGTCGGGTCGAGCGGCGTTGCGCTCGCGCTGTACGCCGGGGCGCTGCGCGCGTCGGGGCTCGATCAGGCGATCTACTACCGGTTCCACGAGCGGTTCGCGACCTGGAGCGCGCGCCACCGGCACCGCGCCTACGTGCCCGGTGTGTCGTGGCAGGCGCTCGAACCGCATGGCGATCTCCAGGCCCTCACGCGCGAGGAGATCGCCGAGCCGCGCCGCGTGCTGTTCCACAGCGACTCGGAGGGGTTCCGCAACGACGCAGATTATGCGGGCGAACCGTGGGTGCTGATCGGCGACTCGTTCGTGGTCGGTGTCGGCTGCACGCAGGAGGAGATCCTCCAGGCGCGGCTCGCGGTGCGCGGGATCCGCGCCTACAACCTCGCGCATCCGGGCGGTCCGCTCGACTACGAGTCGTACTGGCGCAGCTTCGTCAAGCGCCACGGGCGCACGTCGCGGCCCGTGCTGTTCATGTTCGAGGGCAACGACTTTCCCGAGACAGTGGGCGCCCGCGAGCGCCCGCGCACGTGGGTGGCGCTCGACTACGCCGTGCGCGGCGCGATCGCCCCGCTCACGCGGCTCGCGACCTATCGCGTGACCCGCTCGCTGCTCGCGCGCTTCACCGAGCGCGCCGACATCGACGGCCGACACGTGCAGGTGTTCGCGCTCGCGGGCGCGCGCCTCGCGTTCTGGGATCGCGAGCTCGAGCACACGCGCGCACCTGAGCTCGAGGACATGGCGCTCACCGACGCCGCGTTGGCGCGGCTCGCTCCCGACCTCGCGGCGATCTTCTTCATTCCGACCAAGTACCGCGTGTACCAGCGCTGGATCTCGCCCGGCGAGCGCCTGCCGGATGCGAGCTGGCAGCACCTCGCCGGGCTGTGCGAGGAATATCACGTGCCGTGCGCCGACCTCACGCCCGCACTGGTGCGCCGATCGGAGGCGCTGCTTCCGGCCGGGCGCTTCACGTGGTGGCGCGACGACACGCACTGGAACGGAGAGGGGATCGACGCCGCGGCCGAGCGCGTCGCGGAGATGCTGCGCGGACTCGAGGTGCGGCCGTGAAGGTGCGCAAGGCGGTGCGCCACGCGATCTACGCGCCGCCGTTCGTGTCGCGCTGGATCACCAACCGCTTCCACAAGCTCTACTACTACCGCCGCGCCCAGACCTGGCGGAACACTCGCTGGCTCGGCACCGACGTGCTCAAGTGTCCCCTCGACCTGTGGATCTACCAGGAGATGCTGCACGAGATTCAGCCGGACTGGATCCTCGAAACCGGCACGGCGTTCGGCGGCAGCGCGAGCTATCTCGCATCGCTGTGCGATGTGATGGGGCGCGGGCAGGTGCTCTCGATCGACCCGGTCGTGCGCACGGGTCGCCCCGAGCACCCGCGCATCCACTACCTGCGCGGTTACTCCACTGCCCCCGAGGTCCTCGCGCACGTGGAGCGCGCCATCTCCGGTGCGCGCGCGGTGCTCGTGCTGCTGGACTCGGACCACTCGTACGAGAACGTGCTGGCCGAGCTCCGCGCATATCAGCGCTTCGTCACACCCGGTAGCTACTTCGTGGTGGAGGACGGGAACGTGGGCGGGCACCCCGTCGCGCGCGAGTTCGGGGCGGGGCCGCTCGAGGCCGTGCGCGCGTTTCTCGCCGAGAACGACGCATTCGAGATCGACCGCGCGCGGGAGAAGTTCTACCTCACGTTCAATCCCAGCGGATACCTGCGCCGGGTCCGCTGAGGGCCTGCAACGGCCCCACCGCTTCTGGGGGTTGACTCGGGGCCGGGATCGGACGATAAAGTGTTCGATGGCAGAAGAAGTCCCCCGGCCGCGCCGGTTCGTGCGCGGCGTCGCCGCTGCGCTTGTGCTGCTCCCGTTCTGTTCGGTTGCGGCGCGCGCGGACCGCTACGACCCGCAGCGCGCGGGCCATCCTGTGCGGATCGTTGCGTACATCGTGCACCCGATCGGCGTGATGCTCGATCTGCTGATCTTCCGTCCGGCGCACTGGATCGGTAGCCAGCCGGGTCTCGACAGGTTCTTCGGGCACGAGCCCTACGAAGACTAGGAAGTTCGGCCCAAAAACCGGCTCTCCTCCTTGTCGCGATCCGCAGCGTTTGGGTATGTTTATTGCATGTCCAGCGCGGTGAGAGGTGGCGATACGCGCGTCCAGCCGGCTGCGCCGCGCGCAGCGGCGCTCGCCGTCGCGCTATTCACCGCATTCGCCGCCCAGCCGGAACCGGCGCGCGCCGCGGCGGAGGCGACCTCGCTCGAAGTGCAGGGAATGATCTTCGTCGGGAGCCGCGCGGGCGTGCGCGAAGTGGTGCTGCGGTCGCGCACGGCGCACCTCCAGCCGGAAAAGCAGGTCGCCGAACTCGAGGACGTGCACGCGATCGTGACCGAGGACGAAGCGCGCGAGCGCAGCTTCACGATGAACTGCTCGCGCGTCGAGCTCGACATCGCCAAGAGCGATTTCTTCGCCGACGGCGACGTCCGCGGCGAGACGGCCGAGGGGCAGCGCTATTCGGCGCCGTGGGTGCGGTACGTGCACGAGCAGGGCCTCCTCTACACGGACGCGCCGGTCGTGATGAACGACAGCCACGGCAGCTTCCGCGGCAACGGCTTCCGCTATCACGTACACGAGCGGCGCTTCGAGCTGCTCGGCAACGTGCGCGTTGAGCAGCGCCCGTGATGTCGCGCGGCGCCGCGAAATCCGCGTGCACGGGGCTCGCCGCCGCGCTGATCGCCGGCGCGGCCGGCGCAACCGGCGGCCCGGACCTGCCTCCGTTCGGCCTGGGCGCGTTCGATCGCAGGGAACCGATCGCGATCACCGCCGATCAGCTCGAGGCGCAGGACGACGAGGGGCAGCGCACGCTCGTGTTCCGCCGCGCGGTCCAGGTGAGCCAGGGACCGCTCTCGCTCTCGGCGGACCTGCTGCGGGTCGTCTACGCTTCCGGTGAGGGCCAGCCCCACGAGCTCACGGCGAACGGGGCGGTGAAGATCTCCGAGGGCACCCGCCGTGCGCACTGCGACGATGCGCACTACGACCGGCCCGCCCAGAAGATCCTGTGCCGCGGCACACCGGCGGAGCTCTGGGACGCGGACGACCGGCTGGCGGGCGCCACGATCGCGTTCGATCTCGCGCGCAAGAGTGTGCGCGTCGAGGGCGGGACCCAGGTGGAGATCCACCGCGACCTCACCGAGGACGATCTCGCGAAGTTCGGGGCCGACCCCGCGCTGGTCGACCGCATGCGCGGCAGGGGCCCGATCGCGATCCGCTCCGACACGCTCGACGCAAGCGACCCCGGCAGCAGCGATCGCCGGATCCTGTTCGGGGGCGGCGTCGAACTCCACCAGGGCGACATCGAGCTGCGCGCGCGCGAGGTCGAGGCGATCTACCCGCCGGGCGCCGCGCAGCCCGACCGGCTGATCGCGCGCGATGAGGTCGCGCTGCGCGAGGGTCAGCGAGAGGCGCAGTGCCGGCACGCGGAGTACCGGCTGCCCGAACGGCACCTCGCCTGCGAGGGCGACGCCGTGTTGCGCGAGGGCGACGACCGACTGGAGGGCGAGCGGATCGCGTTCGATTTCGGCGCGCAGAAGGTCGACGCCACCGGGCGCACGAAGCTCATGGTGCAGTCGCTGCGGCGGGAAGCGAAATGACCACGCTCACGGGAGTCGATCTGCGCAAGCGCTACGGCGATCGCGACGTCGTGAGCCACGTCGATGTCGCCGTACATCCGGCCCAGGTGGTGGGATTGCTCGGGCCCAACGGCGCGGGCAAGACCACCACGTTCAACATGCTCGCCGGCGGGATCCGCCCGACCGACGGCAAGGTCCGGCTCGGCGATCAGGACATCACCGAGCTGCCGATGTATCGCCGCGCGCGGCTCGGGATCACGTACCTCCCCCAGGAGCCCTCGATCTTCCGCAAGCTCTCGGTCGCGGACAACGTGAACGCGATCCTCGAGACTGTCGAGTCCGACCGCAGCGTGCGTCGCGCCCGCCTGCGCGACCTACTGGCCGAGCTCGGATTGACCGAAAAGGCGGGCAGACGCGGGGACACGCTCTCGGGCGGAGAGCGCCGCCGCGTGGAGATCACGCGAGCGCTCGTGCTCGACCCGAAGTTCATGCTGCTCGACGAGCCGTTTGCGGGCATCGACCCGATCGCCGTGATCGACATCCAGAAGATCATCGAACAGCTCAAGACGCGCGGGATCGGCGTGATCATCACCGACCACAACGTGAGAGAGACGCTCTCGATCTGCGACCACGCGTATATCATCAAGGACGGTCGGATCATCCGCGAAGGGTCGCCCGAAGAGGTCGCCGCGGATCCCCAGGTGAGGGAAATCTACCTGGGAGAGAACTTCCAGCTCGCACTCAGGCAGTAGACATGGCGCTCGAGCTCAAGCAGCAGGTTCGCCTCAGCCAGCAGCTGGTGATGACTCCCCAGCTGCAGCAGGCGATCAAGCTGCTGCAGCTCTCGCGCATGGAGCTGGTCGATCTCGTGCAGCAGGAGCTGCAGGAGAATCCGGTGCTCGAGGAGGGCATCGAGAGCGAGGAGGATCGCGTGGCCGCCGAGGCGGCGGGGCCCGGCGAGATGCCCGAGGTGGCCGACGCCACCGAGGCCACGGCCGAGGTCGCGCAGCCCGACATCGCGAGCGAGGCCGCCCCGGGTACGGCCGAGGCGACCGACGCGGAGAAGATCGCCGACGTCGACTGGCAGGACTATCTCGACGCCAATCCGCACACGGGCATGCGCGAGGCGGTGAACCCCGACGACCGGCCGTCGATCGACGCCACCTACACGCGGCGCGAGACGCTCTCCGAGCACCTGCTCTGGCAGCTCCAGCTCGCGTCGCTGCCGGTGGAGCAGGAGATCGCCGCGCGCTTCATCATCGGCAACCTCGACGAGCGCGGCTACCTCACGTCACCGCTCGACGAGATCTCCCGGCAGAGCGGAGTGCGCGAAACCGTGGTGGTCGACGCGCTCGCGGCGGTGCAGGAGTTCGACCCGAGTGGAGTCGCAGCGCGCGACCTGCGCGAGTGCCTGTCGATTCAGGCGCGCGCGCTCGGGATCGACGATCCGCTCGTGCTGCGGATCCTCGACGAGCAGCTCGATGCGCTGATCAAGCGCGACTTCCGCGGTGTCTCGCGCGCGCTCGGCGTGACGATCGAGGAGGTCGCTGCGGCGTCGGCCGTGATCGGCCGTCTCGAGCCGCGGCCCGGCCGCGCTTTCGGCGGCGAGGATCCCGTCTACATCGTCCCGGACATCTACGTCTACCGCGTCGGCGATGATCTCCACGTGGTGTTGAACGACGACGGGCTCCCGCGCCTGCGGATCAGCTCGCTCTACCGCGAGGTGCTCGCGAAGGGGAACCCGGCGCCCAAGGACACCAAGGAATACGTGGGCGACAAGGTCCGATCGGCGATGTGGCTGATCAAGTCGATCCACCAGCGCCAGCGCACGATCTACAAGGTGATGCAGAGCATCATCAAGCACCAGCGCGAGTTCTTCGAGCGCGGAATCAACTACCTCAAGCCGCTCAATCTGCGCGACGTCGCCGACGATATCGAGATGCACGAATCGACGGTGAGCCGCGTGACGACCAACAAGTATGCCCACACGCCGCAGGGCATCTTCGAGCTCAAGTACTTCTTCAACTCGAGCATCAGCCGCGTGCAGGGTGAGGCCGTGGCGAGCGAGAGCGTGAAGGAGCGGATCCGCCGGCTGATCGTGAACGAGGACCCGCGGCGCCCGCTCTCCGATCAGCGGATTGCCGAGATGCTGCGCGTCGCCAACATCGACATCGCGCGGCGCACCGTGACCAAGTACCGCGAGTCGATGAACCTCCTCTCTTCGACGAAGCGACGACAGGTCGGCTAGAGTGCCGGCGGCCAGGTCAGGGGCGCGCTGATGAAGATCATGGAGATACTCGTCAAGGACTCCGTGATCCTCGACCTCGGCGTCCGCACCAAGCGCGAAGTCCTCGCGGAGATGGCCAACAGCCTCGCGAAGGTGGAGCCGCAGATCCAGGCCGACCGCCTGCTCGACGTGTTGATGGAGCGCGAGGCGCTGCAGAGCACCGGGATCGGTGAGGGCGTGGCGATCCCCCACGGGAAGCTGCCCGGTCTCGGTCGACTCGTCGCGAGCTTCGCGCGCAGTCGCGCGGGGATCGACTTCGAGTCGATCGACGGCCAGCCCACCCATCACTTCTTCCTGCTGGTGGTGCCGGAGCACTCGGGCGGTCAGTACCTGAAGGCGCTCGCGCGGATCTCGCGGTTCTTCCGGGATCCCGCCTTCCGCCAGAGCCTCGCGGAAGGCGAGGCGCTCGAGGACGTGATCCGCGCGATCGAGGAAGAAGACGCCAAGCTTTAGCCGTGAGATACCACGGTGTGTTGGTCGATGTCGGCGGTGTGGGCGTGCTGCTCGCGGGGCCGAGTGGCGCGGGCAAGAGCGAGTGCGCGCTCGAGCTGATCGCGCGCGGCAACCGGCTGGTGGCCGACGACGCCGTGGAGCTCACGCGCGAAGGCGATCGCGTGATCGGCCGCGCTTCGGCTGCGATCGGAGCTCACCTCGAGATCCGCGGGCTCGGCATCCTGTCGATCGCGGATCTCTACGGCCCCGAAGCGTGTGCGGAGTCCGCAGCGGTCGACCTCGTGTGCCGGCTCGATCCGGGCCGCGCGGACTTCGACCGCACCGGCCTCGACCGCGAGAGCGAGGACCTGCTCGGCGTCGCGGTGCCGAGGCTCGTCCTGCCGTCTCCCCCGGGCGCGAGCCTCGCCACGATCGTGGACGCGGCCGTGCGCGATCTGCGCCTGCGGCGCGCGGGCACGGATTCCGCCGCGCGGTTCGCCGCGCACTGGCAGCGCGCGAGCGACCCGTCGTGACGCGCGCGCGCGTCGTGTTCGTATCGGGACTGTCCGGCAGCGGCAAGAGCACCGCGATGGCCGCGCTCGAGGACCTCGGCTTCTACTGCGCCGACAACCTGCCCGCACCCCTCGTCGAGCAGTTTCTCGATCTCTGTGCCAAAGCCACGCCACCGATCGAGAAAATCGCGCTCGCGCTCGACGCGCGCGAGGCCCAGTTCCTGACCGCGATACCCGCCGCGATCGCACGCGTGCGCGAGGCGGGGCACGCCGTGGAGCTGATCTTCCTCGACAGCTCGGACGACGCGCTGGTGCGCCGCTACCGCGAGACGCGGCGCGTGCATCCGCTGTCTCCGGACGGCTCGGTCGAGCACGGAATCGAGGTGGAGCGCCTGCTCTTGCGCGACGTCGCGGCGCTGGCCGACCGCGCGATCGACACCAGTCAGCTGAACGTGCACCAGCTCAAGACCGCGATCGTGCAGGGGGTGTCCGGCCAGACGCGCCCCACCGTCGTGAACGTGGTCTCGTTCGGATTCCGTTACGGCACGCCGGAGGCGCTCGAGCTGCTGTTCGACGTGCGCTTCCTGCCCAACCCCTATTTCGAGGTCGACCTCCGCGAGCAGACGGGCTGCGATGCGCCCGTGGCCGAGTACGTCCTGAAGTCGACGCGCGGAGCGGCGTTCTTCGAACGTCTGCGCGACTGGCTGCGCTTCCTGCTACCCCTCTACGACAGCGAGGGGAAGGCCTACGTCACGATCGGGGTGGGCTGTACCGGGGGGCGGCACCGATCGGTGGCGGTGGCCGAGGCGCTCGCGGCCGCGCTGCGCGCGGATGGGCGCGAAGTGAGCGTCGCACACCGCGACGTGGAGAAGATCTCATGAAGCCGGGCATCGTGATCGTGACCCATTACCGGCTCGGGGAGGAGTTCCTGCAGGCGCTGCGCCTGATCGTGCCGGACGCGCCCGAGTTCCATTCGGTGTCGCTCGAGCCGACGATGTCGGTGGAGGAGATGCGCAGCCGCATCCAGGATGCGCTCAAAGCGGCCGATCGCGGGCACGGGATCCTCGTGCTCACCGACATGTTCGGCGGCACGCCCTCGAACATCGCGCTGTCGTTCCTCGACGAGCACCGGGTCGAGGTGGTGACGGGGCTCAACCTCCCGATGCTGATCAAGCTCGCCACGCTCGGCGAGGACAAGCCGCTCGACGAGCTGGCCGCGTTCATCAAGAGCTACGGGCAGCGCAACATCTCGGTGGCGAGCGAGCTCCTCCCGGACGAGAAGCGATGAACCGCGACGGACGCTGCGAGCGCATCTTCACCGTGCACGCGGAGCTCGGCCTGCACGCGCGTCCGGCGGGACAGTTCGTGATGATCGCGAAGCGATTCGAGGCCCAGATCGAAGTGGCGCGCGCGGAGGGCGGCGACGACTGGGTCGACGGCCGCAGCATCCTCTCGCTCCTGTCGCTCGCGGCGGGGCGCGGGACCCGGCTGCGCGTTCGCGCCGAGGGCTCCGATGCAACCGACGCCGTCGAGGCGCTCGGCCGGCTGCTCGAGGGACGGGGGGCGAACCCGGAATCGGTCGCGGGAGGTGGCGCCGTGGTTTGAAACCGCTGGGCGCGTTGCCTAGATTGCCGCTCCTCCGGGGCCTCGCCGGGTCGCCCGCGATCCGCTCCCTCCAGCCGCCTCGTTCCGACCCGAGGAGTTTTGCATGGCGCGCCAGCTGTTCACGTCCGAGTCGGTCTCGATGGGCCACCCGGACAAGATGTGCGACCAGATCTCGGACGCCGTGCTCGATGCGATGCTCGAGCAGGACCCGGCCTCGCGCGTGGCCTGCGAGACGCTCACCACCACGGGCATGGTGCTGCTCGCGGGTGAGGTCACGACGAAGGCCGAGGTGGACTTTCCCGCCCTCGTGCGCGACGTGGTGCGGTTCATCGGTTACACGAGCTCCGAGATGGGGTTCGACGCCGACACCTGTGCGGTGCAGGTCGCGCTCGGCAAGCAGTCGCCCGACATCTCGCAGGGTGTGACCGAGGGCGAGGGCCTGCACAAGGAGCAGGGCGCCGGCGACCAGGGGATGATGTTCGGCTTCGCGTGCGACGAGACGCCCGAGCTGATGCCCGCCCCGATCCGGCTCGCGCACCGGCTGATCGAGAGGCAGCGCGAGCTGTTCGAGACCAACAAACTCTCGTACCTGAGGCCCGACGCGAAGTCGCAGGTGACGGTCGAGTACGCCGGCGACAAGCCGGTCCGGATCGGCGCGATCGTGCTGTCCACTCAGCACGGCCCGCAGGTGGCCTACGAGACGCTGCGCAAGGACGTGATCGAGCAGCTGATCCGACCCGCGCTTCCGCCGGAGTGGATCGACGCGAACACCGTGTTCCACGTGAACCCGACCGGCCGCTTCGTGGTGGGCGGCCCGATGGGCGACGCGGGCCTGACCGGGCGCAAGATCATCGTCGATACCTACGGCGGCATGGGGCGCCACGGCGGCGGCGCGTTCTCGGGCAAGGACCCGTCGAAGGTCGACCGCAGCGCCGCGTACGCGGCGCGCTGGGTGGCGAAGAACCTCGTGGCTGCGGGGATCGCGCGGCGCGCCGAGGTGCAGATCGCCTACGCGATCGGCGTGGCCGAGCCGGTTTCGATCCGCGTCGACACGTTCGGCACCTCCGCGCTCGACTTCGATCGCCTCGAGAAGCTCGTGCGCGAACACTTCGACCTCACCCCGCGCGGGATCATCGAAGCGCTCGACCTGCGGCGCCCGATCTACCGCGCCACCGCCTATCACGGTCACTTCGGGCGCGAAGACCAGGGATTCCCCTGGGAGGAGACGTCCCGCGCCGAGGCGCTGCGCCGCGCGGCGGCGCGCTGAGCGCGTGCGAATCTTCCGGCTGCTCGGGGTCGTCGCGGTGGTCGCGCTCGCCGGCGCGGCCGCAGGCGAGGACCTGCGCGTGCTGCTCTACGAGACGCGCGGCGAGACGCGGATCGCCGGTGTGCGAATTGCGCCGGAAGGTGCCGGGCTGCGCGTCGACGGACGGCGGGTCGGGTCTCGCTGGGAGGCGCCCGGCCCCGGACCGCACCGCGCCGGCGGCCAATGGGTGCGCGGCACCGTGTCCGTCGAGCGCGAGGGATCCGGTCTGCGCGTGATCAACCGCGTTCCGCTCGAGACCTATGTGGCGGGGACGCTCGGCTCCGAGATGTACAGCCGCTGGGACGCCAACGCGCTGCGCGCGCAGGCCGTGGTGACGCGGACCTATGCGCTCTACCAGCGCGAACACAGCGGCGCGCAGGGGTACGACCTGGAGGCGGGCACCGCCAAGCAGGTGTACGGCGGTGTCGGCGCGGAGAGCGAGAGCATCGAGCGCGCGGTCGCCGACACGCGCTCCGAGGTGCTCACCTGGAACGGAGATCCGATCCTCGCGGCGTTCCACTCCGCAGCGGGCGGGCGCACCGCGAGCGCGGAGGAGGTCTGGGGCGCGCCGCTTCCATACCTGCGCAGCGTCGACGTCGAAGGCGAGGACGAATCGCCCGATACCTACTGGCGCGTGCGGATGCCGCGCGGCCAGCTCGGCAGCGCGCTCGCGCCGCTGGGCCTGCGGCTCGGCGCGGTGCGCGACATCCACGTGGAAGAGCGCACCGCGAGCGGCCGCGCCGCGCGCGTGGCGCTCTCCGGATCCGGGGGAAGCGGCACCATCACCGGCCGGCAGTTGCGCTCCGCGCTCGGCGACGAGGTGATCCGCAGCACGCTGTTCGAGATCCGCGAGGCCGGCGACGACGTCGTGATCGTGGGATCGGGCCACGGACACGGCGTCGGCATGAGCCAGTGGGGAGCCCAGGCGATGGCCGAGCGCGGCGCGGACTACCGCGAGATCCTCGCGGCGTTCTATCCCGGGACGCGCCTGGAACGGAGGACGCCGTGAATCCGATCGAGATCGGCTTCGTGCCGCTGCAGGCCGCGGATCAGCCGTCGCCGTTCGGCATGCTCGTGCCGATGGGGCTGATCTTCCTGATCTTCTACTTCCTGATGATCCGCCCGCAGCAGAAGCGGCAGCGCGATCTCGAGCTCCAGATCAAGGGGCTCGAGAAGAACGACAGCGTCGTGACCGTCGGCGGGCTGGAGGGCAAGGTGGTCGGGCTCGCCGACGACGTGCTCACGCTCGAGATCGCGACGCTCAAGACCGGCGAACGCGTCCGCGTGAAGGTCGCGCGCGCGAAGGTGGAGTCGGTGACGAAGGGCAGGAAGGACGAGGAGTCATGAGCCAATTCGGCTGGCGGGTCGCCGGAGCCGTGCTCACGGTGGCGTTCTTCGCGTTCCTCACGCTGGCCAATCTGGTGCCCGAGGCCACGCGCGTAGCGAGCCCGCTGCTCCCGGACAAGGGACTGCGCCTCGGGCTCGACCTGCAGGGCGGCATCCACTGGGTGCTCGGCGTGAAGCTCGAGGAGGCGGAGCAGCAGGAGCTCGGCTTCCAGGCCGACAACCTGCGCCAGATCGCCGACGACAAGGGCGAGTTCCACGTGCAATCCGCGGCGCTCGAGAACGGCAAGCTCGTAGTGCGCGCGGCGGCCGGCGCGGACCGCGACGGCGTGCGCAGCTGGGCGCGCCGGGTGGGGCTCGCGCTCGTGAGCGACGAGGGCGGTGCGTTCACCTACGAGCTCTCGAGCGCCGCGCGCAGCGCGGTGCGCAAGCGCGGGATGTCGCAGGTGCTCGAGGTGCTGCGGCGGCGCATCGCCGATCCCGTGCGCGGAATCCCGGACTCGGTGGTGACCGGGCAGGGCGAGGGCCGTGTGCTCGTGCAGATCCCGGGCGGCCAGATCGACCGCACGCGCGCGCGCAACCTGCTCGCGGTGACGGGGCACCTCGAGTTCAAGATCGTGAAGGACCAGGCGGACAACGAGGAGATCCTGCGCGCGAAGTACAAGGACGGCCTGCCGCCCGGCACCGAGATCGCCACGGAGCGCGACAAGGAGACGGATCGCGTTCTGCGCGCGTACCTGCTGCCGGAGCAGGCCAGCATCACGGGCGACTACCTCCAGGACGCGCGCGTGGGCTTCGACCGCCAACAGCGGCCGATCGTGGAGTTCCAGTTCAACAGCGAGGGCGGCCGGATCTTCGGGGACCTGACCGCCCAGCATGTCGGCGATCAGCTCGCGATCGTACTCGACGACCGCGTCTACAGCGCACCCAACATCAAGACGCGGATCGGATCGCGCGGTCAGATCGAGGGGCGCTTCAGCTCCCAGGAGGCGGCCGACCTCTCCGTGGTGCTGCGCTCCGGATCGCTGCCGATTCCGGTCGGCATCGAAGAGGAGCGGACCGTGGGGCCCGCGCTGGGCGCCGACTCGATCTCGCGGGGTCTCCGGGCCGCCGCGCTCGGGCTCGTGGTGATCGTCGTGTTCGTCGTCGCCTACTACAAGCTGTCCGGGGTGTACGCCGCGGTGGCGCTGATCGCCAACCTGTTCCTGCTGATGGGAGTGATGTCGCTGTTCGAGGCGACGCTCACGCTGCCCGGCATCGCGGGCATCGTGCTCACGATCGGAATGGCGGTGGACGCGAACGTGATCATCTTCGAGCGCATCCGGGAGGAGCTGCGCGGCGGCAAGATGCCGCGCGCCGCGATCACGACCGGCTTCAACAAGGCGTTGTGGACCATCCTGGACGCGAACGTCACCACGCTGATCACCGCGCTCGTGCTGTTCGAGTACGGCACGGGCCCGATCAAGGGATTCGCGGTGACGCTGTCGGTCGGCGTGATCACGAGCGTGTTCGCCGCGCTCGTGTTCACCCGCCTCATGTACCAGGCCTACCCCGGCACGCGACCCGTCGCGTCGCTCTCGATCTGACGGAGACCCCGTGCTCGAACTGATCCCGCCCGGAACCCAGATCGACTTCATCGGCCACCGCCGGATCGCCTACGCGATCTCGGCGTCGCTGCTGATCGCCGGCGTCCTCGCGATCGCCGTCCAGGGCATGCGCTTCGGCATCGACTTCGCGGGCGGCACCGAGGTGGCGGTGCGCTTCGACGCGGGGGACGCGGACGAAGGAAAGATCCGCACACTGTCCGAAGCGTGCGGCGTGCTCGACCCCACGGTGGTGCGCTACGGCGAGACGAACGCGCCCGAGTTCCTGATCCGCTTCAACCGCGTCGGGCCGGCGAACGACGCGGAGTGCCCGCTCTCGCCCGAGGAGCAGCAGAAGCTTGCCGACGTGGATCACGCGACTCGCGAGATCGCGGAGAGCCCGGGCACCACGGCGGTGATCGACCGGCTCACGCTCGCGATGAAGCAGCACCTCGGCGAGCTGCAGATCCTCTCGGTCGACTACGTCGGCCCGCAGGTCGGCGACGATCTCCGCCGCGACGGCCTGAAATCGCTCGGGATCGCGACGCTCGCGATCCTCGGCTACATCGCCTATCGCTTCAGCTCGCGCTTCGGCCCCGGCGCGGTGGTGGCGCTCGTTCACGACGTCGCGATCACCGCGGGGATCTTCGCGATCTTCCAGCTCGAGTTCGACCTCTCCGTGCTCGCCGCGCTGCTCGGCCTGATGGGCTACAGCCTGAACGACACGGTGATCGTCTACGACCGGATCCGCGAGAACATGAGCCTGCACACGAAGCACAACCTCGTCGACGTGCTGAACCGCAGCGTCAACGAGACGCTCTCGCGCACGCTGCTCACCTCGCTCAACACGCTCGCGACCGTGCTGTGCCTGCTGTTCCTCGGCGGCGAGGTGATCTTCGGCTTCGCGCTCGCGATGGTGATCGGGATCGTGGTGGGCACCTACTCGTCGATCTTCGTCGCGGCGCCGATCCTGCTGTTCCTCGAGCAGCGCTTCGGCAGCACCCGCGACGCGAAGGCGAGCGGGAAACCCGGCCCCTCCCGCGCGAAGAAGCTGCGCAAGAAGACCGAGGCCGCGTAGCGGCGAAACCCCTCGTGGGGGTCCCCGGCGCTAGCCGGCCGTCCCCGTTGCGCGGCGCGGCTCGCCCTGGGCAGTGTGGGCTGTCGCGGCTCCCGGCTTCGAGGTCATCTGGATCGAGCCGTTCACGACCGCGCCTTCGGCGACGACCAGCCGCGGCGCGACCACGTCGCCCTCCACGATGCCGGTGGCCTGGATCTCGACGCGCTCGGTGCCGCGCACGTTGCCGGACACGCGCCCGATCACCACCACGGACTTCGCCTGCACCTCGGCTTTGATCGTGCCGTTGGCGCCGATCGTGAGCTGGCTGTTGGGCAGCGTCACCTTGCCCTCGACCTTGCCCTCGATCACGAGGTCCTCTTCGCCCGTGAGGTCGCCCGAAATCGTGATCGACTTGCCGATGTTCGCCATGTCTCCCTTTCCCTCGCGCTCCCGGCCGCGCGCAGCGGGCGGGGCGGGCGCGGGCTCGAAGCGCTGCGCCGCTGTGGACGGCGCGTCGAACGCGTCCACCGCGTCCTCCCGCTCGTCCTTCTTCCCGAACAGACTCACTGTTTCGCTCCGGTGGGGGACTCGCCGCGCACTTTACCGCAGGGGGGCGACCTCAGCGATATCGATGTTGCGATTGCGCAGGATCGTGCCCTGGGCGCGGTCGAGCGCGGTCACGGAGGTGCGATAGGCCCGGAATGCGCCGATCTCGTCGCGCTCGCGGCCGACGAGCGCCTCTTCGCGCTGGAGGACGTCGAACGGGGTCGACTCGCCATACTGCAGCCGGATCTGCTCGGCGCGCAGCTGCTCCGCCGCCGCCTCGCGCGCGCTGCGCGCTGCCACGATTCCCTCCTGCGAGGCCAGGAGGTTGCGCGCGGACTGGCGCACCTCGATCACGATCTGCTGCTCGAGGCGGTGCAGGCTGGTGCGCGCGCGCGCGAGCTCCAATTCGCTCCGCGACGCGTTCGCGCTTGCGGTGCGGTTGGGAATCGGGATCGAGAGCCGAGCACCGGCTATGTACTGCGGCGATCGGTTGTAGTCGTTGTAGGTGTTGTCGAACGGGCCCTGGGAGAGGCCCCGACCCTGTCCGTACTTGCCGTCCAGACAGGCCTGGTGCTCGTCGCGGCCGGTCGTGCTCGGATCGTCCTGGATGAAGCTGCAGCTGAAGCCGGGGTTCTGATCTCCAGCCAGGCCGGACTGCCCGAAGCTGAATACGCCATCGAGTGCGGGCAGGCGTTGATTGCGCGCGTACGCGAACTGGACCTCCGAGCGCTCGACGTCCTTGTTGGCCTGGGCCAGTTCGGGCCGGTGCTCGAAGGCGTGATTCACGGCGCCCTCGACGTCGACCTCGTACGGCGTGAATTCGTCGGGCCGATCGGTGGGCCGGATCTCGAGTGTCGAGGCGGCGCGCAGATTCGGCCCGAGCACGAGATCGATCAGCACGTCCTGCTGGTTGCGGTATTGGTTCTCCGCCCGGATCAGCTCGACCTCGCGCTGTGAGACGCCGGCCTCGGCTTCGGTGACTTCCACCTTCGAGACGACACCCACCTGGAACTGCGTCCTGGTCTGCTCGCGCAGGGCGCGCGCGGTGTCGAGGCTCTTCCTCGCGACGCGCAGCGCCTCGTCGTTGGCGATCAGGTCCCAGTAGGCGTCCTCGATCTTCTGCACCTCGTCCATCACGGCACGGCGAAACCCATCTTCACTCGACTCGTGGAGCAGCCGGCTCGTCCGCACCTGCGTCCAGGGTTGATTCCAGATCAGGTTGCGCAGGATCGGCTGGGTGAGGTTGATCGACCAGCCGGAGCTGTACTCGGGAGACAGCGTCTGGACGGTGGAGTTGTAGGTCTTGCGGTATCCGCTGAACTGGGCGCTGAACTGGGTGCTCGCCAGCGGCAGAATACCGCGCAGACCTCCCTCGCCCTCGGGCGTCGAACGCGTGATGGACGTGTTGACGCCGGAGATGGCGAACGCGTTCGGTGTGTGGAGATCCTTGTAATAGGTCTCCGCGAAGGCCTCCGGATCGTACGCGCCCCAGGCCGCCGTGACGTCGAGGTCCGCGATCATCGGCGCATAGCGCTCGACCTGGACGTCGAGGTTGTTCTCGAGCCCCATCCGGATCGCGTCCTGGAGCGAGAGCTCGAGCGTGCCGTGCAGCAGCGGCCCGGACGCCATTGGGTTGGCCGCCGCGGGGGGGCGAGGCGCGGCGGACTCGGGCGCCGACCCCGGTGCGGGCTGCTCGGGCGATCCCTTCGCGGGCTCCTGGGCCGGGTGGGGCGCCTCGTCCGGCGGCTCCTGCGCGCCCGCGGCGAACGGCGCGAGAGCGAGGACGAACGAGGCCAGCAGGGCGAACCAATCAGCGCGAAGATCAGCGCGAACCCGCATGCAGGGGGGGCCTCCTGGACGGCGCGTGCGGGACTCTACCAACGTCTCGGTGCGTGGTGAAGCGCCCGAACGAGTAGTTCGCTCGGCTATCTTGCAGCAAGCGGTTCCTCCGCGCGCACGGCAGGCTTCGCGCGGCGAGCCAGAGCGAGCGAAGACCAGCGGGCGGGCGGAGCCGAGCGGAGATCATACGGGCATGAGGGTGGTGGCGATCGCAGTGGCCGCCGGGCGCGGCGAGCGGCTCGGGCACGCGTTGCCCAAGGCGTTCGTGGCGCTGCGCGGCCGCACGCTGCTCGGGCACGCGGTCGCGGCGCTGGCCGCGAGCGACCGCGTGGACGGGGTCCTCCCCGTGCTCCCGTCCGGCATGGATCCGCCGCACGACGCCGCGAACCCGAAGCTCCTCCGCGCCGTGGCGGGCGGCGAGCGCCGCCAGGACTCGGTCGCCGCGGGGCTCGCCGCGCTGCCGGACGGGGTGGAGTACGTGGCCGTGCACGACGCCGCGCGCGCGCTCGTGCGCACCGCCGCGGTCACGCGCGTGATCGACGCGGCGGTCCGCCACGGCGCCGCGCTGCTCGCGGTGCCCGCACGCGACACGATCAAGCGCGTGCGGGCGGGCGTCGTCGTGGAGACGCCGCCGCGCGACGAGTGCTTCGCGGCGCAGACGCCGCAGGTGTTCCGGATCGGACTGCTGCGCGAGGCGCTCGACAAGGCGCGCGCCGAGGGCCGCACGGCCACCGACTGCGCGCAGCTGGTCGAGGCACTCGGCGTGCGCGTGCACGTAGTGGAGGGAGATCCGGACAACTGGAAGATCACCGACCCGTCCGACCTCGCCGCGGCCGAGCGCGTGCTGGAGGCGCGGTGATGGCGGGCATGCGGATCGGGCACGGCTTCGACACCCACGCGCTCGTGCCGGACCGGCCGCTCGTGCTCGGCGGCGTGGTGATCCCGCACGAGCGCGGGCTCGAGGGCCACTCCGACGGCGACGTGCTGCTGCACGCGGTGACGAGCGCGCTGCTCGGCGCGATGGGCGAGGGCGATCTCGGTGTCCACTTCCCGTCCAGCGATCCCGCGCTGCGCGGGATCGCTGGACGCGAGCTCGTGGCGCGCGCGGTGCAGATCATGCGCGACCGCGCGCTCGCGCTCGGCAACCTCGACGCGACGGTCGTGGCGCAGGTGCCCCGGCTCGCGCCGCACCTCGAGGTGATGCGCGCTGCAATCGCCGAGATGCTCAAAGCGACCTCCGAGCGCGTGAACGTGAAGGCGACCAGCACGGACCACCTCGGCCATCTCGGGCGCGGGGAGGGCATCGCCGCGTTCGCGGTCGTGCTGCTCGAGCCGGCACGATGACAGCAGGTCGCGCGCAGGGAGCCGGAGGCGGGCGAAGTCCGGAAGGCGTGTTCCGGCTCGTCTCGGAGTACACGCCCACCGGCGACCAGCCGCGCGCGATCGCGGAGCTCGTCGAGGGCGTGCGGCGCGGGGATCCGCACCAGACGCTGCTCGGCGTCACGGGCAGCGGCAAGTCGTTCACGATCGCGTGCGTGGTGGAGCAGATCGGGCGGCCGACGCTCGTGATGGCGCCCAACAAGACGCTCGCGGCGCAGCTGTTCTCCGAGTTCAAGGAGCTGTTCCCCGACAACGCGGTCGAGTACTTCGTCTCCTACTACGACTACTACCAGCCCGAGGCCTACATCCCGGCCAGCGACACCTATATCGAGAAGGACTCCTCGATCAACGACGAGATCGACAAGCTGCGTCACTCGACCACGCACTCGCTGCTCACGCGCCGCGACGTGCTCGTGGTGGCGAGCGTGTCGTCGATCTACGGGCTCGGCGCGCCCGAACACTACGGATCGATGCACGCCTATCTCGAGCAGGGGCGCCCGTGCGTGCGCGACGAGCTGCTGCGCCACCTCGTGGACATGCTCTACGAACGCAACGACATGGATTTCCACCGCGGCACGTTCCGCGTGCGCGGCGACGTGGTGGAGGTGCTTCCGCAGTACGAGGCGGAGCGCGCGCTGCGGATCGAGTTCTTCGGCGACGAGATCGAGAGCATCGCGGAGATCGACCCGCTGCGCGGCGTGGTGCTGGCGCGACCGAAGAAGGCGATGATCTACCCGGCGAGCCACTACGTCGCCACCGACGCGACGCTGCGGCATGCGGTGGCGGGGATCCGGATCGAGCTCCAGGAGCGGCTCGCCGAGTTCCGCGGCGCCGGCAAGCTGCTCGAGGCGCAGCGGCTCGAGCAGCGCACGCTGCACGATCTCGAGATGCTCGAGGAGATGGGCTTCTGCCACGGCGTCGAGAACTACTCGCGCTGGCTCGATGGCCGCGACGCCGGTCAGACGCCGTTCACGCTGTTCGACTACTTCCCGGACGACCTGCTCGTGGTGATGGACGAGAGCCACCAGAGCGTCCCGCAGATCGCCGGGATGTTCCGCGGCGACCGCGCGCGCAAGGACACGCTGGTCGAATACGGGTTCCGGCTGCCCTCCGCGCTCGACAACCGGCCACTGCGCTTCGAGGAGTGGGAGGTGCGCGCGCCCCAGCGCATCTACGTGTCGGCTACGCCCGCCGAGTACGAGCTTGCGCGCTCGGGCGGAGTGGTGGTGGAGCAGATCATCCGCCCGACCGGGCTGATCGACCCCGCGGTGGAGCTGCGGCCCGCGGCGGGCCAGGTGGAGGACCTGCTCGGCGAGATCCGCGCGTGTGCGGAGCGCCACGAGCGCGTGCTCGTGACGACGCTGACCAAGCGGATGGCCGAGGAGCTCACCAACTACTACGCCGAGCTCGGTGTCGCAGTGCGCTACCTGCACAGCGAGGTGCAGACGCTCGAGCGCATGGACATCATCCGCGAGCTGCGCGAGGGGAAGTTCGACGTGCTGGTCGGGATCAACCTGCTGCGCGAGGGGCTCGACATCCCCGAGGTGGCGCTCGTGGCGATCCTGGACGCCGACAAGGAGGGGTTCCTGCGCTCGACGCGCTCGCTGATCCAGACGATCGGCCGCGCCGCGCGCAACGTGAACGGCCGGGTGATCCTCTACGCCGACCAGGAGACGGAGTCGATCCGCGAGACGATCTCCGAGACGAACCGGCGCCGCGAGCTCCAGCAGGCGTTCAACGAGGCGAACGGGATCACGCCGCGCACGATCACCAAGAAGATCACGAGCATCCGGGAGTCGATCTGGGACCAGGACTACGTGACGGTGCCGACCGACGAGGAGATGGTGGGGGACGTCCCGCCGCACCAGCTCGGCCGCAAGATCGAGATGCTGCGGCGCGAAATGCGCGACGCGGCGAAGCAGCTCGAGTTCGAGCGGGCTGCGGATCTGCGGGACCGGATCAGGGCGCTCGAAGGGCGGCGCTTGCGCCTTGGCTAGGCTGATCGGGTTCAGCGCCGCGCCGGCTGCGCCGAGTTTCTCTGCAAGCCAGCCGCCCCGGCGCTCGAAGGTAATGTGTGGTTGCGAGGTTGCTTCCATGTCGCTCGCCGAGCGGGCGGACAGACTGCCGACCAGCACGGGCGTGTATCTGTTCAAGAACGCGCGGGGCGCCGTGTTGTACGTGGGCAAGGCGCAGAACCTGCGCAGCCGCGTGAAGCAGTACGTGCTGGGTGGGGACGGCCGGGTGTCGATCCCGAAGCTGCTCGATCGCGCGACCGACGTGGACGTGGTGGTGACTCCGAGCGTGAAGGACGCGCTCCTGCTCGAGAACGAGCTGATCAAACGCCACAAGCCCGTGTTCAACGTCCGGCTGCGCGACGACAAGCAGTACCTCGCGCTGCGCCTCGATGCGCGCGAGACCTGGCCGCGGCTGCGCGAGGTGCGCAAGTTCGCCGACGACGGCGCCGACTACTTCGGCCCCTACACGTCGAGCATCGCGATGCACGAGGCGCTGTCGAACCTGCGCCGGATCTTCCCGCTGCGCTCGTGCACCGAGGGCACGTTCAAGGACTACGCGCGCCGCGGCCGCCCGTGCATCGAGTTCGAGATGAAGCGCTGCCTCGCGCCGTGCTGCGGTCGCGTCGACACGGCGGCCTACGCGGACCTGGTCGCGGGCACGGCGATGTTCCTGCGCGGGCGCTCCACCGAGCTCGTGACCGCGCTGCGCGAGCGCATGGCCCGCGCGGCGGAGGCCGAGCAGTTCGAGGAGGCAGCGCGCCTGCGCGACCGCATAGGCGCGGTCGAGCGCACCGTCGAGCGCCAGCAGATCGTCGGCCTGCGCCGCGCCGATCGCGACGTGTTCGCGCTCGCGCGGCGCGGCGGCGACGCCGAGGTGCACGTGCTGCACGTGCGCGAGGGCCGCGTGATCGGCGCGCAGGGCTATCCGCTCGACGCGGTGCCGCTCGACGACGGCGAGGTGATCAGCTCGTTCCTCGCCCAGTACTACGCGGTGTCGGGCGGCCGGCCGATCCCCGGCGAGATCATCGCGCCGGCCGCCGTGGACGACGGGGGCGCGCTGGAGAGCTGGCTCTCCGACCGCGCGGAATCCCGCGTTGCGGTGCGCGTGCCCCAGCGCGGCGCGCTGCGCGAGCTGCTCGCGATGGCGCACCGCAATGCGGAGCTCGGACTCGCGCAGCGGCTCGAAGCCGATGAGAGCGTGGCGGCCGCGCTCGCGGAGCTCGGCGAGCAGCTCGGACTCCCCGGGCCGCCGCGCCGGATCGAGGGCTACGACATCTCGACGCTGCACGGCACGCTGACGGTCGGCAGCCGCGTCGTGTTCGCCGACGGCCAGCCCGAAAAGAACGACTACCGCCGCTACCGGATCCGCGAGGCGCCGCCCGACGACGACTACGCGTGCCTGCGCGAGGTGATCGGCCGCCGGCTCGCGCGCGCCGACCGCGAGCCGCTGCCGGATCTGCTGTTGATCGACGGCGGCAAGGGCCAGCTCGCGGTGGCGTCCGCGGCGATCGCGGACGCCGGGGTGTCCGTGAACGCGGCGTCGATCGCGAAGGAGCGGGACGAGCTGTCCCCATCGCCGCGGGTCAAGCGCTCGGGCGGGCTCAAGGCCGAGCGCGTGTTCCTGCCCAACCGCAGGGACCCGTTGATGCTGCCCCCGAGCTCGCGCGCGCTGCTCTTGCTCCAGCGCGTGCGCGACGAATCGCACCGGTTCGCGATCGAGTTCCAGCGCCGGCTGCGCTCGAAGCAGAACTTCGCGTCGATCCTCGAGGAGCTGCCCGGGATCGGGCCCGGCAAGAGGCGCGCGCTGCTCGGCGCGCTCGGGTCGCTGCGCGCGGTGCGCGAGGCGTCGGTCGAGACGCTCGCGAACGTGCCCGGCGTGTCGCGCCGCGACGCACAGACGATCGCGGGCTTCTTCGCCGCGATCGGGGCGGAAGCTCGCAGGACGGACTAGTGCGAAGCGCGTAATCCGCGCCCGCGCGGCGAAAGGAGAATCCCTTGCTCGACCTCCCCCCCGACGAGCTGCTCACCACCACTCGCACGGTCCGCAAACGGCTCGATTTCGACCAGCCCGTGCCGCGCAGGCTGATCGAGGAATGCCTCGCGATCGCGTTCCAGGCGCCCAACGGCGGCAACATGAACACGTGGCGCTGGATCGCGGTCGACGATCGCGCGATGATCGGCGAGCTCGCGCGGCTGTACAACCAGGGCCTCGAGGACTTCATCGCCACGTTCGGGGAGGCGGGCTACCCGGGCGCGGCCGTACCCGGCGCCGACCGCATCGAGCGCTCCACGACCCACCTGCGCGAGAACTTCCACCGCGCGCCCGTCGTGCTCGTGCCGCTGGTCGCCGGCCGCACCGATGGCGGCGCCAACGTGTTCTTCCAGGCCAGCCAGTGGGGCTCGATCGTACAGGCGATCTGGAGCTTCATGCTCGCGCTGCGCGCGCGCGGGCTCGGCAGCGCCTGGACGACGGGCCACCTATGGCGCGAGCGCGAGGTCGCGGAGCTGCTCGGCATCCCGCACGCGCACTTCATGCAGACGGGTCTGTTCCCGGTGGCCTACACGCTCGGCACGAAGTTCCAGCCCGCACACCGCAAGCCCGTATCCGAGGTGATGCGCTGGAACGGCTTCGAGGGGACGCGATGACCAACAAGGAAGTGGTGCGCACGTTCTTCGCGAGCCTCTGGAGCGATCCCGCGCTCGCGCGCTCGCTCGCGACCGATGACGTCACGTGGATCACCACGCGCTCGATGCCGATCCCGGGCAACGAGAAGTCGATCTTCCACGTCGGCTGGGACGCGGTGAAGAAGGTCGCCGACAGCGGCAAGAACCTCGACGTCGGCTACATCCCCGAGACGATGGAGCACCCGCACGAGCTCTATCTCGAGGCGGAGGACGACCACGTCGTCTACCAGTTCACGATGCGCTGCAAGACGCGGCGCGGCCGCGACTACGCGAACGACTATCTCTTCCTGGTGAAGCTCGAGAACGGCAAGATCCGGCGCTTCCAGGAGTATTGGGACTCGAAGCAGGCCTTCGACCTGATTTTCGGGCGCTAGGGAAAACGCGTTCCCAGAAGGGGCGGCGGGTTCCCCCGGGCCGCTCAGACGACCGCTCGCGACCCGGAACCGCCGCGCGCGGCGAAAGCCGAGCGTTTCCAGTCGATTGTGGCCAGAATTCTCACTTTGCTGGAGTCTGGCATCGATCTTGCGAAACGGTTGCGCATGCGGATCAAGTCGAAGAGCGCGCGCACGGCACCTGCCGACACCCTGCGCGGCGAGCTGGAGCAGCTCGGCGTGTCGCCGGGCGAGGCCGCTCCCCTCGCGGAATGCCTGATCCGCCTCTCGCGCGATCTGCCCGAGCGCGAGTACCGCGCGCTGCTCGAGGGGGTGATCCTGGGCCAGCGCGCGGCGCGTGAGCCCGCGCGTTCGCCCGAGCTGCAGCACATGCTCGAGGACTTCGCGGTCGAGCTTCAGAAGCTGGATGAGGGATTGCGCGTACTCGCCGCGTACGTGAAGCGACTCCGTGAGTTCGGCCGGGCCAGACCGGCGCTTTCGCCCGCGCGCCCACTGCATTAGGTTCGGCGAGCCCCGGTCCTGCGAGGTACAGCTCTGGCGGGCTGGCTCGTGGCGGG
>DATFWW010000242.1:0-9824 GCA_035258825.1 Myxococcota bacterium | reverse complement strand
GAAGGCGGACGGCGCGTCGCGGAGCTGTGCGCGCGGAGCTTCAAGCGCGTCACGCTCGAGCTCGGCGGGAAGGCCGCCGCCATCCTGCTCGACGACGCGCCGCTCGAGAGCGCGCTCGCGCAGATCCTGCCGCTCTCGTTCTTCAACAGCGGCCAGGCCTGCATCGCTCTCTCGCGCATCCTCGCGCCGCGCGCGCGCTACGCCGAGGTGGTCGAGGCGGTGGCGGCGCGGGCGCGGCAGCTCGTTGTCGGGGATCCGCGCGACGAGAAGACCGAGCTGGGGCCGCTGATCTCGGCGCGCCAGCGCGACCGCGTGCTCGCGCTGATCGCCGTGGGCCGCACAGAAGGCGCCCAGATCGCGTGCGGCGGCGTGGCGCCGGACGCGCTCGCGCGCGGCCACTACGTCGAGCCGACCGTGTTCCACCGCGTCGACAGCGCGATGCGGATCGCGCGCGAGGAGTTGTTCGGCCCGGTCGTCTGCGTGATCGCGTACCGCGACGAGGACGAGGCCGTGGCGATCGCGAACGACTCGCCCTACGGCCTCTCGGGCGCGGTGTTCACGCGCGACGCCGCGCGCGCGATCGCAATCGCCGAGCGCGTCCGGGTCGGCACGTTCGGCGTGAACGGCTATGCGCTCGATCCGTCGCTGCCGTTCGGCGGCCGCAAGCAGTCGGGGCTGGGCCGCGAGTTCGGCGCCGAGGGGCTCGCCGAGTACACTGAGCTCAAGGCGATCGCGCTGCCCGCGGAGGCCTCCGCGTGAAGGCAGCGGTGCTGCGCGATCTCTCGCGCATCGCGGTGGAGGAGATCGACGATCCCCGCCCGCGCGCGGGCGAGGTGCTGCTGCGCATGGTCGCGACGGGCGTGTGCGGCACCGACCTCTCGGTCTTCCACGGACACCTGCCGTTCCCGCGCCCGATCGTGCTCGGCCACGAGGGCGCCGGGATCGTGGTGGAGACGGGGCCCGACGTGCGCGAGCTCGCAGCCGGGGATCCCGTGGTGTGCACGATCGCCCCGTCGTGCGGGAGCTGTTACTACTGCCTGCACGGCGAGACGGCGCTGTGCGCCGAGACCGCGATCGGCACCGGGCGCATGCTCGACGGCACCACGCGGCTCGCCGCGCGCGGCGAGCCGATCCACACGCTCGCCTATCAGTCGTCGTTCGCCGAGTACGCCGTGGTTCCCGAGCGCGCGGCGGTGCGCGTGCGCAAGGATGCGCCGCTCGAGCGGCTGTGCGGCCTCGCGTGCGGCGTCTCCACGGGGCTCGGCGCGGCGCTCCTGCGCGCGGAAGTGGGCGCGGGCAGCTCGGTGCTCGTGATCGGCGCAGGGGGCGTCGGGCTCTCGACGCTGCTCGGCGCGCGGCTGCGCGGCGCCGCGCTGCGGATCGCGGCCGACGTGGTGCCGCGCAAGCTCGAGAAGGCGCTCGCCACGGGGCTCGCCACGCACGGCGTCGATTCGGCGCGCGAGCCGCTCGTCGACTCGGTCCGCGCCCTCACTGGGGGTCGCGGCGCCGATCACGCGTTCGACGCGGTCGGCGCGCCGGGCACGCTCGAGCTCGCGCTCGAGGCCACGCGGCCCGGTGGCACGTGCGTGGTGATCGGTCATGCCCGCAGGGTGGTGACCGCGACGATCGACACGACGCGCCTGCTGCGGCAGCGATGGCTCACGGGCACGTTCGGCGGCTCGATCGTCGCCAAGCGCCACATCCCGGAGTTCGTCGACCTCTACCTCGCGGGCCTGCTCGACCTCGATGCGCTGCTCGACGCGGAGTACCGGCTCGACGGTGTCGCCGCGGCGCTCGCGGACCTCGAGGCCGGGCGCGTCACGCGCCCGGTGATCCGGTTCTGACTACAGCGGCGTCCAGTGCGCGACCCACGCGGCGTTCGGGTCGGCGGAGATCGGTTCGTCGGGTTCGGGTGCGGCTTCTCCTTCGGGCGGGAAGATCGGCACGGGCCGGCCCAGCGGAGGCAGGCCCGGCGCCGCGCGGCCGCGCCAGAGCTCGCCCAGCGCGTCGGCGGGCGCGCTCGTCTCGCCGAGCCAGAGGAACCGGCCGTCGTGCCCGTACAGGAACTGCGCCGGGTAACCGACGCGCAATGCATTCGTGTGCGGCAGCGCGTCGCGCGCCCACGCGGCCGCGTGTTGTCCCGGCGCGCGCGTGCGCCAATCGTTCTGCACCGTCGTGAGCACCTCCACGGAGAGCTCCGGCGCAGGTCCTTCCACGCTCGCGAACACGAACTGGTGGAAAACCACCTCCTGCACCGGCCAGATGCGCCCCTGCTCGCGCAGCGCGAGGGCCCCCTTGCGCACGCGCTCGAGCGCGGTCGCGAGGTCGGCATATTCGGCCTCCCAGAGCGTGAGGTAGCGCGCGCGGCACCCGCTGTGCGCCTCGTAGCGGTACGACCGCTCGAAGTGCCCGATCGCGAGCGTGTCGGGCCGGTGCACGTCCTCGTAGTACCCGCGGAAGCGCTCGGACGAGACGCCTGGCGCGGGGTTGCTCCACACCGCGTACAGGCAGCGCGACTGGCGGCCGAACACGCGCCCAGCGTCGCATCCGGGGCGGGTGATTGACAAGAGGCGCCGATCCCGCGGAAGCTGCCGTGTCCCGGAGGTGCCATGACGACCCGTCATGACGTCGAGTTCCGCAGCGAGGGCGTGAGCGTGCGCGGGCATCTGTATTTGCCCGAAGGCAGGGGTCCCCATCCCGCGCTCGCGATGGCGGGCGGCTGGTGTTACGTGAAGGAGCTCGTACTGCCCGAGTACGCGCGCGCGTTCGCGCAAGCGGGCGTCGCGGTGCTCGCGTTCGACTACCGTCACTTCGGCGACAGCGATGGCGAGCCGCGCCAGCACGTCGATCCCTGGGCGCAGATCGAGGACTACAAGAACGCACTCTCGTACCTGGAGACGCGCGAGGAGATCGACCGCCACCGCCTCGGCGCATGGGGGATCTCGTACAGCGGCGGACACGCGCTGATCGTGGCCGCCACCGATCCGCGCGTGAAGTGCGCGATCTCGAACATCCCCGTCGTCGACGGCCATCTCACGATGAAGCAGGTGCACGGCGCGCTCGCGTTCCGCGCGCTCGAGGCGGCCATCCTGGAGGACCGGCGCAAACGCCTCGCGAGCGGCGCACACGGCTACCTGCCGATGTCGAGCGACGATCCGGCCCACGAGCTGTCCACGTGGCCGTTTCCGGAGGTCAAGGAGGCGTTCGCGGCGCTCCAGCGCACGGTGGCGCCCAACCATCGGCACCACAACACGATCGCGTCGGTCGAGCTGCTGATGAGCTACGACGTCACGCCGTTCCTCCCCCGGATCCTGCTGCCGCCCGTGCTGATCACGGTGGCCGAGCGCGACGACATCACGCTCTGGCAGGAGGAGGTCCGCGTCTTCAACCAGATCGCGACGCCGAACAAGCAGCTGTTCATCTGCCGCGAGACCACGCACATGACGCTCTACAGCAATTTGACCCGCCTCGAGCTGCTCGCGCGCGAGGGATGCGCGTGGGCGGTGCGCCACCTGATCGCAGCGGCCTAGCGTGGCGAGCGGACGCGTCGCGGGAAAGGTGGTGCTGATCTCGGGCGGCGCGCGCGGTCAGGGCGCGGCGGAGGCGCGCCTGCTCGCGCGCGAGGGCGCGCGCGTGGTGATCGGCGACGTGCAGGGCGAGCTCGGCGCGAAGGTCGCCGCGGAGATCGGCGCGATCTTCGAGCCGCTCGACGTGCGGGCTCCGGCCGACTGGCAGCGCTGCGTCGCTGCGGCCGAGCGGCAGCTCGGGCGTCTCGACGGACTCGTCAACAACGCCGGCATCTCGCGCGCGGGTGCGATCGAGGAGATGCCGCTCGACGACTATCTCGAGGTGGTGCAGGTGAATCAGGTCGGCTGCTTCCTCGGCATGCAGGCGGCGATCCCCGCGCTGCGGCGCGCGGGCGCCGGCTCGATCGTGAACATCTCGTCGATCGCCGGGCTACGCGGCGTGGCCGGCATGGCGGCCTACTGCGCGAGCAAGTTCGCGATCCGCGGCATGACCAAGGTGGCGGCGCTCGAGCTCGGGCATGCGGGGATCCGCGTGAACTCGGTGCACCCGGGCACGATCGATACGCCGATGGTGTCGGGGCTGGAGTTCGAGGGCGTGGACAAGGCCGCCTATTTCGCGAAGCAGCCGATTCCGCGCATCGGCACGCCCGAGGAGGTGGCGACCCTCGTGCTGTACCTGATCTCCGACGAGAGCAGCTTCGCGACGGGCGGCGAGTTCGTGGTCGACGGCGGCGTCACGGCGGGCGAGAGCCACGAGGGGATGTGAGAGAGCCCTGGCCTGTCGCGCAACCCGGCCCGGGCAACCAACCGCGACGCCCGACCCGGCGCCCTGGCCGTCAAGGCAAAGCGCGGTCGAGGATTGCGGCGAAATCGGTGCGCGACGGGAGCGTGCCGAACATCCGGCCGCCGCCTGCGAGCCGCGACGCGCAGAACGCATCGGAGACCGCGGTCGGGGCGGCGCGCAGCAGGAGCGACGCCTGCAGCGCGACGGCGAGCCGCTCGACGAGGTCGCGCGCGCGCAGCTCGGCATCGGTCGGGTCGGACAGGTCGGACGCGAGCCGTTGCAGGGCGCCGTCCAGGCGGCGGTCGCCGCCGCGCGCGAGTCCGACCTCGCCGAGCAGCGCGGGCAGCGCGTCGGGCTCGCGCGCGATCGCGCGCAGCACGTCGAGGCAGATCACGTTGCCCGAGCCCTCCCAGATCGCGTTGAGCGGCGCCTCGCGGTAGAGCCGCGCGAGCATCGCCTCCTCGACGTAGCCGTTGCCGCCGAGGCACTCGAGCGCCTCGCCGATCGCGTGCGGCGTGCGCTTGCACACCCAGTACTTCGCCACCGCGGCGCAGATGCGCGCGAACGCCCGCTCGGCGGGATCTTCGGGCGCGAGGTCGTACGCTCGCGCGAGGCGCAGCGCGAGCGCCGTGGCGGCCTCGACCTCGAGCGCGAGGTCGGCCAGCACGTTGCGCATCAGCGGCTGCTCGGCGAGCCGGCGCCCGAAAGCGGAGCGGTGGCGCGCGTGGTGGAGCGCCTGCGCCAGCGCCATGCGCATGAGGCCCGTGCTGCCGCTGACGCAGTCGAGCCGCGTGTGGTGCACCATCGCGAGGATCGTGCGCACCCCGCGGTCCTCGGGCCCGACGCGGCGCGCCCAGGTGCCGCGGTATTCGATCTCGCTCGATGCGTTCGAACGGTTGCCGAGCTTGTCCTTCAGCCGCTGGATCTCGAACGGGTTGCGCGTGCCGTCGGGGCGCCAGCGCGGCACGAGGAAGCAGGTGGGTGGCGAGTCGGGCCGCGTCTTCGCGAGCGTGAGCAGGGCGTCGCTCATCGGCGCCGAGTAGAACCACTTGTGGCCGACCAGCTCGTAGACGTCGCCGCTGATCGCGTGCGCGATCGTGCTGTTCGCGCGCACGTCGCTGCCGCCCTGCTTCTCGGTCATGCCCATGCCGATCGTCGCGGCGGTCTTCTCGGCGGCGGGGCGGCTGCGCGGGTCGTAGCGCGTCGCGAGCACGCGCGGCTCCCACTCGTCGGCCACCTGCTTCTCGGCGCGCAGCGTCGGCACGCACGCGTAGGTCATCGTGATCGGACACGCGTGTCCGGCTTCCACCTGATTCAGGATCACGTGCATCGCCGTCCGCGCGACCTGCGCTCCCGCGCGCGGCTCGCGCCACGGCAGCGCGTGCACGGCGTGCTCCATCGCGAGTGCCATCAGCGCGTGCCACGCCGGGTGGAATGCCACCTCGTCGATGCGGTGCCCGAAGCGGTCGAACGCGGTGAGCTCGGGCGCGTGGCGGTTCGCGTCGCGCCCGAGCGCGAGCACCTCCGCGCTGCCCATCACGGCGCCGTAGGCGCGCACGCGCGCCTCCGCCCAGCCGCCGCCTTCGCGCGCGAGCCCCTCGCCGAGCGCGCGGTCGGCGTCGAACAGGTTCACGTCCTCGAACGGCGGCGGCTGGTTCTCGACCGCGTGGGTGGCGCCGTCGGTGTTCATGCTAGGTGCCCGGAGTGTTTGCGGACGATGCGAATCGCGCGAGGTCGAGCTCCCGGCGCACCTCGCCGCTCACCGCGGCCATGCCCGCGTCGAGCGGGATCCCGGTGGCGTCGGCGATCCGATCGACCACGTTGAACGCGCCCACGACAGCGCACGTGTCGACGAATGCCTCGTCCGAGAGCACAGCACGCAGCGACCTGCGCTCGCGCGCGAGCGCCGCGTCGTCGGTGCCCATCACCGCGTCCGTGAACGCGAGCAGGCGCGCCCCGTGCTCGACGCCGGCATCGCCGCCGTCCGGCGCGTTCACGGCGGAGAGCTCCACCACGGCGCCGCGCATCGAGCCGCTCACCCGGAGCAGCGACGCGTGCGCTGTGGTTCAATAGAAGCATTCGTTGATCGCCGAGACGCGCGCCGCCACAAGCTCGATCTGCACGCGGTCGATGGCCCGGCCCTTCATCGGATCGCCGAGGTCGGAGAGCGCGACATAGTGCGAACGCGTGGCGCGCTGGAGCAGGCGGACGTGATCGGGCACCGAGGAGAGGGCGCGCGCGATGTTCGGAATCATCGGCGCGGCGTCGTAGAGATCGGCCTCGGGACCGCTCGCATCCTCGGGCGCGAGCAGCGGCACCCACGCGATCCCCGATCGCAGCCCGGCGGGTTCGCGGCGCGAGGGCGCACCCGGGAGCGGCTCCGGCAGCGGCAGCGGCGGCGCGCCGAGCGCGCGGCAGAAGTAGTCGATCCCCGCGAGCAGCGTCGCGATGCCGACCACCTCGACGTAGGGCCCCTCCGCGATCCCCGACGCGATCGCGCGCTCGAACCACGACCGCGTGAGACGGCCCGAGTCGGTGCGCACGCGGTGCGCAACTTCGATTACCGAGGCGGACAGGTCCGCGCCGGCTCGGGTGCGCTCGTGCTCGCCACGCGCGTGCTCGGGCGAGAGCGACTGTTTGCGCGCGCGGCACAGCGCGCACCGCGGCGCGAGCCGACTCTCGGCGGCAATCGCGATCCGCTCCGCGCCCGTGAACCACGCCCCGGGTCGGCGCAGCGCATCGAGCACGGCGCGGTGCGCGTCGCGGAGGTCGCCGCGGACCGCGACGGCTGCTCCTGCGTATTCGACCGCGATGTCGCGCACGTCGCCCACTCCGCCAGTGTTGGCGCGCGCCCGGGGCGCAGTCAAGGCCGTTGCCGCTATGTTCCGCGACGTGGTGCGATGGCGGCGGATCGGCAGCGGTGTGGCAGCGGTGTGGTGCCTCGCCGGTACCGCGTGCGACAGCGGCGGGGGTGGCGGCGGCGACGGCATGGCCGGAACCGGCGGCTTCGTCTCGTCCGCGGTGGCCCTCGCACCCGCGTTCGGCGGCATCTCGTTCAGCAGCCCCGTGAAGCTCGTACAGCACCCCACCGACGACGACCGCTGGTACGTCGTGGAGCAGGGCGGTCGCGTGCGGACCTTCCTCGCGACGAACGCGTCGGGCACGGTCGCCACCGCCGCCAACGTCCCGAGTGCCGACCCGGCGTTCGTGAGCGGCGGCGAGCAGGGCCTGTTGGGTCTCGCGTTCGACCCCAACTTCGCGACCTCCGGCGAGGCCTATCTCACCTACACGCGGTCCGGAACGTCGATCCTCGCGCGCTGGGTGAGCCGCGACAGCGGGGTCACCCTTACACCGGACTCGGCGCCCGTGGTGCTCGCGTTCCGCCACCCGTTCGCGAACCACAACGGCGGGGACATCGTGTTCGGTCCCGATCGCTTCCTGTACTACAGCATGGGCGACGGCGGCGGCGGCGACGATCCCGAAGACAACGGGCAGAACCGCAACGTCCTGCTCGGCAAGATGATGCGGATCGACGTGAACTCGGCGCAGGGATCCGATACGTACGCGGTGCCGGCAGACAATCCCTTTGCGGCCGGCAATGCGCACTGCAACAACCAGACCGCGCCCGCGACCCACCCGTGCCCCGAGATCTGGGCGTACGGGCTGCGCAACCCCTGGCGCATGAACTTCGATCCCGCGACGGGGAAGCTCTACGTCGCCGACGTTGGCCAGGGTGCGCAGGACGAGATCGATATCATCGTGAAGGGCGGGAACTACGGCTGGGACTGCGTCGAGGGCGAGCTCGACCATTCTTCGTTGAGCACCGCCCAGTGCTCGGGCGTGCCCTTCGTGCCGCCCGAGATCGTGCACGGCCGCAGCGAGGCGAACGCGCTGATCGGCGGCGCGGTCTATCGAGGCACCGCGATCGCGAGCCTGCGCGGGTTCTACGTGTACGGCGACTTCGTCACGCAGCTCTTCTTTACGTTCGATACGGCGGTAGCGAACGCCCCCCCGCAGCGCCTCGGCCTTCCGCCGACCCCGGTCACCGCGTTCGGACAGGGGCGCGACGGCGAGATCTACGTGGTGGGATTCGGCTCTCCGTCGATCCAGAAGATCGTGCCGGGTTCCGGCTAGCGCGGTTCGGCGCCCGGCCCTTATGATGGGCGACCCGGCTCCGCCCGCGCCGGGCACCCGGAGGCACCCCTTGGCCGAATACCGCACGACCAGCGAGGCCGAGCTGCGCGAGCGTACGCGAGCGCTGCTCGCCGAGATCCACCCCGAGAAGAGCGACAGCGTGTCGTTCCGCCGCGCGCAATTCGCCCACGGCCTGGCCTGGGTGCACTTTCCCGAGGGTTACGGCGGGCTCGGGATCGCGCCCAAGATGCAGCTGATCGTGCACGACGAGATCACGCGCCACTCGAAGGTCGTGCACGGCGATCCGCCCGCGAGCATCATCGGCATCGGCATGGGTGCGCCCGTGGTGCTCACCTACGCCACCGAGGAGCAGAAGAAGCGCCTGCTCCCGAAGATCTTCTCGGGCGAGGAGATCTGGTGCCAGATGTTCTCCGAGCCGAGCGCGGGCTCCGACGTGGCGGGCCTCGCCACGCGCGCGGTGCGCGATGGCGACGACTGGATCGTGAACGGGCAGAAGGTGTGGACGACGGTCGCCCACCTCGCGAAATGGGGAATGCTGCTCGCGCGCACCAATCCGGACGTGACCAAACACGACGGCCTCTCGTACTTCATCCTCGACATGCACGCGCCGGGCGTCGAGGTGCGGCCGCTCTACCAGATGACCGGAGAGGCCGAGTTCAACGAAGTGTTCTTCACCAATGTGCGTATTCCAAACGCGATGATGCTCGGCAAGGAAGGGCAGGGCTGGCGCGTCGCGATCACGACGCTCATGAACGAGCGCGTGGCGATCGGCGGCGGCGTGTCGAAACGCAAGGGCGGCGGCGTCGCGCGCCAGCTGATCGATCTCTGGAACGGGCGCCAGAAGGGCGCGCTCACACCGGGCCAGGAAGCGGTGCTGCGCGACCGCGTGACGCGCTGCTACATCGACATCGAGCTCGGCCGGCTCACGGCGCAGCGCGCGCGCGCGGCGCAGAAGGCGGGCAACCCGGGCCCCGAGGGCTCGGTGAACAAGCTCGCGATGGCCGAGATCAACAAACACCTCTGGGAGACGGCGATCGACGTGCTCGGCGCGCGCGGGCTCGCGTTCGAAGCGGGCTACGACCTGCGCCAGCCGACGGGCGAGCGCGCCGAGAGCCTCGAGGCGCACGCGAAGTACCAGTTCCTGCGCTCGCGCGCGAACTCGATCGAGGGCGGCACCTCGGAGATCATGCGCAACATCCTCGGCGAGCGCGTGCTCGGCCTCCCGGGCGAGCCCCGGGTCGACAAAGAGCTCCCCTGGAGCAAGGTCCCGCGCTCGTAGCGGTTCCTCGTGGTACTGCGTTTTGGGCCGCAGGCGACCAAAACGCAGTACCACGGACGACGGGTGAGTCCGCGGCGAG
>DATFWW010000241.1:0-4308 GCA_035258825.1 Myxococcota bacterium | reverse complement strand
CGGTGGTGGACGAGTCGACGCAGTACGTGACCGCCGAATCGGGCTTCGAGGCCACGCCGCACGTGCTGCGCGACGGCACCGTCGAGCTCGTGCTGCGCCCGTTCGATGGATCGCTGCGCGCGGACGGCTCGATCGCTCACGCGAGCGCCGAGACCCGGCTCGTGCTCGCGCCGGGCGCGACCGTGGCGATCGGCGGCATCGCGCGCGACCAGAATGCGCATCGCGGCGGGATCTCGGGCGCGCAGGCGAACGGCACGGCGGAAGAGAGCCTGCTGCTCGTGACCGTCGAGCTCGACTAGACTGCGTCCGCCCGCATGAGCGCCATGGATCGCCGCTTCGAGCTCGTGATCAGCGGAGCCGCGCTCGTGCTGCTCCTGCTGGGCTGCGCGGTCGTGCTGCGGCCGTTCTTCACCTCGCTGCTCTGGGCGATCATCCTGTGGCTCGCCACGGCGTCGATCCACCAGCGCGTGCACTCGTGGGTGGGTGAGCGCCGCACGGCGGCTGCGCTCTTGATGACGCTCGGGATCGCCGCGGTGCTGCTACTGCCGATCGTGGTGGTCGGATTCAGCGTGGCCGACAGCGTGGGCGACCTCGGAACCGCGGCGAACCGCTGGCTCGAGGCGGGTCCGCCGCAGCCGCCCGCGTGGCTGCATTCGATTCCGCTGATCGGGAAGTACGTCACCCGGGAATGGATCGCGCTCGCCGGCGACACGGAGCGGCTGCGCGAGGTGGGTCAATCGCTGATCGAGCGCGGCTCGACCTCGCTGCTCGCGGTCGGAGGCGCCGTCGTCCGCGGCGGGACGGAGATCGCGGTGAGCATCCTGATCGCATTCTTCCTGTACCGCGACCGCGTCGCGTTCGGCGACCGCTTCCGCGCCGCGGCCGCGCGCATCGCGGGACCGAGCGCCGATCCGCTGATCGACCTCGCGGTCGGCACGCTCCACAGCGTGGTGTACGGAATCCTCGGCACGGCCGTGGCGCAGGGCGTGATGGCGGGCGTGGGTCTCCTGATCGCGCGCGTCCCCGGCGCGGTCGTGCTCGGCATGATCACGTTCTTCCTCTCGATCGTGCCGATGGGCCCGCCGCTGGTCTGGGTGCCCGCGACGGTCTGGCTGTATCAGAGCGGCGAGCCGGGCTGGGCGCTGTTCATGCTGATCTGGGGCTTCGGTGTGTCGAGCATCGACAACTTCCTGAAGCCGTGGCTGATCTCGCAGGGCAGCACGCTGCCGTTCATCCTGATCTTCTTCGGCGTGATCGGCGGCGTGCTCGCGTTCGGCTTCATCGGCATCTTCCTCGGCCCGACGCTGCTCGCGGTGGGATACCGCCTCGTGCTCGACTGGGCCGTCGTCGTGCGGGGCCAGGCGCCCGCAGAGGTCCCGGCGGCGAGCGCCTGATCGCGGTCGCGCCGCCTCAGGCGGCGTCGCCGAGCCGCGCATGGATGTCGTACCAGCCGACCGGCTCCTTGCCCGCGATCCGCCGATACCAGGCGTGGAGGCGGGCGAGGCGCGTGCCGTAGAACCGGCCCTGGGCGCCGAACAGCGCCTGCTCGCGCAGCACGGAGCGGTAGCGCGCGAGGGTCTGCTCCACGTCGAGCCACGCGCCGGGCGCCTCCTCGCCGAACGGGCCGCTCGTCGTGCCGTCGAACGCGGCATCGACGTAGTCGCCTTCGAGCGGCGGACGCGGACACCGGACGGTGGGGTTGAGGGCCTGGTTGACGATCTTGAACCGGCGGTAGCCGAGCGTCCAGAAATGGGACAGCTCGGTGAACGTCTCGTCGAAGCTCGTGAGACCCGCCTCGATCGAGACGTAGCGCGGCCGCTCCCGTACCTGGTGCAGCGCCGAGAGGCAGAGCAGATCCGCGCCTTCGATGTCGATCTTGAGGTAGTAGGGGACCCCGCACTGCTCGAGGATCGTCTCGAACCGAAGGCACGGGACCCGGATCACGCGGTCCTGGGTTCCGAGCCGCCGGTTTCGCGCCGCGAACGACTCCGAGGTGGTGCCCCAGTCGTCCTTCTGCAGGTTCACGTGGAAGTCGACCTCGCCCTCGCGGTCGTGGATCGCCACGTTGTAGATCGTGAGTCGGCGCTGTCGGATGTAGTCGTGGAGCCGGCGCTCGACCTCGCGCACGAGCGCCGGGTTCGCCTCGATGCCGACGACGTGGAACCCCTTCTTCAGATAGAACTCGGTGTCCCGGCCGGTGTGCATGCCGACGTCGATGATCAGCTGGTCGTTCATGTCCGGCGTCCCCAGCCGGGCGGGACCGTCACGACGACGACGGGCGGCGGCGCCTCCTCGAGCAGATACTCCACGCCGTGGCCGAGGAACGGCCGGCCCGTGAACTGGCGCAGGTTCGCCGCAACCACGACGAGATCGGCGTGCTTCGCGATCGCGAGTCTCAGGATCTCCTCGGACGCCGACATTCCCGTGCAGATCGCCGCCTCCGCGCGCACGCCGACCTCGCGCGCGAGCGCCATCGCCTCCTCCACCACGTGGCCCGCCGCGTCGGCGCGCGGAGCGCTCGCGGGGTCGCTGCGGTACGACAGTGCCCACGCCACGGACGGCAGCGTCACGACGTGCGCCACCAGCACGCGCGCGTCGAGCCGTCTGGCGACGCCGTAGGCGACCTCGAGCGCGGCACGGCCCGGCAGCGTTCCGACCGCGGGCACGAGCACGCGGCGCACGCGCAGCTGCGCGTCGGGCGCGCGGCCGTGGCCCTGCCGCACCATGATCACGGGCAGCGGGCTCGATCCGAGCAGCTGGTCGACCACGGGCGAGATCAGCGTGCCCGCGATCTTCTCGTCGGTCGCGCCGACGGCGATCGCGCCGTAGCCGAGGCCGGCCTGGTCGAGGATCGCGCGCAGCGGCTGCTTGTTCGCCTCGTGCCGGTGCGAGGCGGGGCGATTCACGAGCACGGCCTCGACGCGCGCGAGGTCCTCGGCCGGCACATCGGTGCCCGCCGAGAGCACGGTCACGCCGACGTCCTCGGGCCAGGCGAGGTCGACGAGCTGCGCCGCGAGCACGGAGTTCGGACCGCCGTGGCTCGGCAAGAGCACGCGCGCGCCCCGCACGAGCACGTTGCCGCCGAGCTGGCGCTCGCGCGTGAGGCGCGCCTGCTCCTCCTCCGACCCGTGCCATCCGCTCAGCACCCAGCGCAAGAGCGGCGGCGCCATCATCGACGTGATCATCGCGAGCAGCACGACGAGAGCGTACGACGACGGGTTCAGCACGCCGAGCGAGAGCCCGACCGTGGCCACGACGATCTCGACCGCACCGCGCGCATTGAGCCCGATGCCGAGCGCGAGGCCTTCGCGCGCGGGCAGCGCGGCGAGCCGTGCGCCGAGATAGGCGCCGCCCGCCTTCGAGGCGCTCGCCACCGCCACCGCCGCCGCGCCCCAGCCGAGCACGACGGGGTCGCGCAGCAGGCCTAGGTCCACGCGCAGGCCCGCAGTCGCGAAGAACAGCGGCGCGAAGAAGGACCGCGTGACGCCGTCGATCGCATCGAATACGTCGGCGTCGTGGAAGCGCGAGCGTCCGAGCACGATGCCCGCGATGAACGCGCCGAACACCGCCTCGAGGCCGAGCGCGTGCGTCGCGCCGCCCGAAGCGAGCGCCACGAGCAGTACCGAGGTGAGGTGCGCAGGCAGACCCCAGCCGCGCACGCGCACGAACCGCAAGAGTGCGTCCACCGCGCGCTGCCCGAAGGTGAAGGCGAGCGCGAGGAAGATCGCGAGGCCCGCGATCGTCGCGGCGAGCTGCGGCGCGTCGAGCTCGCCCGACTTCGCGAGGCCCGCGACCATGCCGAGCAGCACCCAGCCCGCGAGATCGTTCGCCATCGCCGCGGCGATCAGCACCTGCGCGACGTTGCGCCGCATCAGGTCGAGATCGGAGAGGATCGTCGCGATCACGGGCAGCGCCGAGATGCCGAGCGCGGTGCCCATGAACAGCGCGAACACGACGCGGTCGGTTGTGCCGCCCACGAACGCTGCGGGCAGCGCGAGGCCGAGGCCCACGCCCGCGAGCACGGGCACGACGAGGCTCCCGAGCGCGACGCGCGCGGTCGCGCGGCCGAGGCGGCGGATCAGCGCGGGGTCGGTCTCGAGCCCGGTCAGGATCAGCAGCAGGAACACGCCGATCCACGCGGGACCCGCGAGCAGCGCGCGCTGGAGCGGTTCGGCCGGGAACAGCCAGTCGTGGAGCCGCGGCGCCAGATGGCCGAACACGCTCGGGCCGAGCAGCAAGCCCGCGGCGAGCTCGCCGATCACGGCGGGCTGCTCGATCGCGCGCAACATGCCGCCGAGCGCGCGCGCG
>DATFWW010000240.1:0-38004 GCA_035258825.1 Myxococcota bacterium | reverse complement strand
GGTCTGATCTACCGAAAGCGCGGCGGGCGTTTCTCTCGGAAGGCGCGGCCGCCCTCCTTCGACTCCTCGGTGCCGTAGTAGAGCGCCACCGCCTGGAACGCCATCCCCGTGAGCCCGCGGATGCTCTCGCTGTCGGCGTTGAACGAGGTCTTCGCGAGCGCGATCGCGGTCGGGCTGCGCTCGACGAGCTCCGCGCACCACTCCGCGACACCCGCGTCGAGCCGGTCGTCGGGGAACACCGCGTTCACGAGGCCCATCGCGAGCGCCTCGGCCGCGCTGTAGCGGCGGCACAGGTACCACATCTCGCGAGCCTTCTTCTCGCCGACTACGCGCGCGAGATAGGCGGTGCCGAAGCCCGGATCGACCGATCCCATCTTGGGCCCCACCTGTCCGAAGATCGCCGACTCGGCCGCGAGCGTGAGGTCGCAGATCGTCGCGAGCACGTTGCCGCCGCCGATCGCATAGCCGCGCACCTTGGCGATCACGGGCTTCGCCGCGTCGCGGATCGCGGTGTGCATCTCCTCCACGGCCATGCCCACCGGGCCGCGACCCCCCGCATACGTGCCGTCGTGGTCGCTCTGGTCGCCGCCGGTGCAGAACGCGCGCTCGCCGGCGCCCGTGAGCACGATCGCGCCGATGTCGCGGTCGTAGCCCGCCGTCTGGAACGCGTGGATCAGCTCGTCGCAGGTGCGCGCGCGGAACGCGTTGAGCACCTCGGGCCGGTTGATCGTGATCGTGGCGACGCGGTCCTTCACCTCGTAGAGAATGTCGGTATATTCCATCGATTCACCTGTGTTAGTTCATCCGTGCATGGTCAGCCCGCCCGAGACGCTGATCGTCTGTCCCGTGATGAAGCCGGCCTCGTCGGAGAGCAGGAACGCGACGAGGCCCGGGTAGTCGCTCGGCTGCGCGAGCCGCCGCATCGGAATCGCGCGCTCGAGCGCCGCAGCGAGCTTGCGGCCCGGGTCGAAGCGCGCGAACAGCGGCGTGTCGGTGGGACCCGGTGCGATCACGTTGATCGCGATCCCGTCGCGCGCGTGCTCGCGCGCGATCGACTTCGAGAACGCGGCGATCCCGCCCTTGCACGCGGCATAGACGGCTTCGCCGGATGATCCCACGCGACCGGCGTCCGAGGAGAGCGAGACGATGCGGCCCGCGCGCGCGGCCACCATCCGCCGCAGCACCGCGCGCGTCACGTGGAGCGGGCCGTAGAGGTTGATGTCGATCACGCGGCGCCAGTCGTCGGGCCCGGTGTCGAGGAAGTTCGCGGCGATGTCCCAGCCCGCGCCGTTCACGAGCCCGCCGATCGCGCCCGCGTCGCGCTCGAACGCGGCGACGGCGCGCTCGACGGCGTCGCCGTCGGCGATGTCGACCGCGTAGGCGTGGGCGCGGCCGCCCGCGCCCGCGATCTCCGCGACGGTCTGCTTCGCGCCGGCCTCGTCGCGGTCGAGCGCGCCCACCACCGCGCGCTCCTCGGCGAGCCGCAGCGCGATCGCCCTCGCGATACCGCTGGCCGCTCCCGTCACGAGGACGTTGCGGCCTGCGAGTCCAACAAAGCCGGGCACGGTCGCATTCTAACCGCGTCGCAGGCTAAAGTGCGCCGCGATGCGAAACGGGCGGCGCACCGGGATTCGACTCGCTGCCGCCGCCGCGCTGCTCGCGAGCGCCTGCAGCCGCCCCGGCCCGCTCGACTACTCGGGCCCCACTTCCGACTGGCGCGAGTACGCGGGCACGAAGGGCGGATCCCACTACTCGCCGCTCACCCAGGTGACGCGCGCGAACGTCGGCCGCCTCGCGCTCGCGTGGAGCCATCGCAGCGGCGATTTCAACCCGGGCAGCGCCACCGACGCGTCCACCGCGTTCCAGGCCACTCCGCTCGTCGTGAACGACACGCTCTACTACTGCACGCCGTACATGCGCGTGTTCGCGCTCGACCCCGAGACGGGCGCCGAGCGCTGGATGTTCGACCCGGTGCTGCGCAGTCGGCACACGGGCGGCCCGTATCCGCTGACGTGCCGCGGTGTCGCCTACTGGGAACGGCAAGCGCCGCAAGTTTCGCGCAGCGAGCCGAAGGGAAGCGAAGACCATCAGGTGGGCCGCGCGCAGCGCGCCGAAGGCGAGCGAAGTTCGGACACGTGGCTTGCCTGCACCCGCCGGATCCTGTACGGCACGCGCGACTCCGAGCTGATCGCGCTCGATGCCGACACTGGCAAGCCGTGCGAGGACTTCGGCGCGCACGGCCGCGTTGCGCTGCGCGAGGGGATCGGCGGGTCGGTGCCGGATTGGGAGTACTACCCCACCTCGCCGCCGCTCGTGATCGGAGACATCGCGGTGATCGGCGCGCTCGTCGCCGATCAGCTGAGGACCGACGCGCCGTCGGGCGTCGTGCGCGCGTTCGACGTGCGCAGCGGCCGGCTCGTGTGGGCGTGGGATCCCGTGCCGCCGGGCTGGAAGCCGGATCCACTCGTCGAGGGCGAGCTCTACCAGCGCGGCACGCCAAACGTGTGGTCGATCCTCTCGGGCGATCCGGAGCGCGGGCTCGTGTTCGTGCCGACGGGCAATCCGTCGCCCGACAGCTACGGCGGCCTGCGGCGCGGGATCGACTACTTCGGCAGCTCGACGATCGCGCTCGACGCGAAGACGGGAAAGATCGTCTGGCACTTCCAGGAAGTGCATCACGACATCTGGGACTACGACACGCCCGCGCAGCCGCAGCTGTTCCAGCATCCGCAGGTCGGCGGCGGACGCCCCGCGGTGATCCAGCCGACCAAGGTCGGCCACGTGTTCATCCTCGATCGCGAGACCGGCGCGCCGCTCTATCCCGTCGAGGAGCGCCCCGCGCCGCAGGGCGCCGCGCCCGGCGAGACGCCCGCGCCGACCCAGCCCTATCCGACCCATCCCGGGCCGCTCCATCCCTCCGAGCTCACCGCGGACGACGTGTTCGGCTTCACGCCGTGGGATCGGAGGTCGTGCCGCGAGGAGCTCCGGCGCTACCGCTACGACGGCCCGTTCACGCCGCCCACTCTGGATGGGTCGATCCAGATGCCAGCCACGCTAGGCGGCATGAACTGGGGCGGCGTCGCGCTCGATCCCGTGAACGCGCTCATGATCACCAACCAGTCGCACCTCGCGATCGTGACGAAGCTCGTGCCGCGCGCGGAGTTCGACGCGATGCCGAAGGACTCGGTCGTGTACCCCGCCGAGGCGTATCCGATGAAGGGCACGCCCTATGGCGTGATCCGCCACCCGCTCTTCTCGAACTTCGGCGCGCCCTGCAATCCGCCGCCGTGGGGGTCGCTCACGGGCGTCGATCTCGTGTCCGGGAAGCCGCGCTGGCGCGTGACGCTCGGCACGATCCGCGACCAGGCGCCGTTCCCGGTGTGGGCGATCCCGGGGTTCCGCCACCTCGGCGCTCCGAGCTTCGCGGGCGGGCTGCTCACCGCGAGCGCCGTCTACTTCATCGGCGCCACGAGCGACAAGTACTTCCGCGCGTTCGACGCCGAGACGGGCGCCCAGATCTGGAGCACGCGAATTCCGTACACGGGGAACGGCACGCCGATGAGCTACCGGCTGCGGCCCGACGCGCGCCAGTTCGTGGTGATCGCGTCGGGTGGCAATCCGCTCACGGGCACGGGCGACGCGCTGCTGGCGTTCGCGCTGGAGTAGCCTGGGAGCAGGGTTGGCTCCGCGCGCGAAGCGTGCTCCAATGGCGGCGCGCTGCCCCGAATCGTCGCGAGGAGGCCCCATGACTCCGATCCGCAGCTTCAACGCCCAATCGACCGCCTCCGAGGTCGTCGCCGGCCTCGATCTCTCGCACGTCTCTGCGATCGTCACGGGTGCCTCGGGCGGCCTCGGCGCGGAGACGGCGCGCGCGCTCGCCGAGCGCGGTGCGCGCGTGACGCTCACGGCGCGCGACGTCGCGAAGGGCGAGGGCGCCGCGGAGAAGATCCGCAAGTCGACCGGCAACCCGAAGGTCGACGTGATGGCGCTCGAGCTGATGTCGCTCGCCAGTGTGCGCGCGTTCGCGGTGGAATTCGCTGAACGCAATGCGCACCTCAACCTGCTGATCGACAACGCGGGCGTGATGGCGTGCCCGCTCGCGCGCACGGCCGACGGCTGGGAGAGCCAGTTCGCCACCAACCACATCGGCCACTTCCTGCTCACGAACCTGCTCGTGCCGCTGCTCGTCGCGAGCGCGCCCTCGCGCGTGATCTCGGTGAGCTCGCGCGGCCACCGCTTCTCGCCCGTGGTGTTCGAGGACATCCACTTCGCGCGGCGTCCCTACGACAAGTGGAGCGCCTACGGGCAGTCGAAGACCGCGAACGTGCTGTTCGCCGTGGAGCTCGACCGGCGCCTAGCGAAGCGGCGCGTGCGAGCGAACGCGCTGCATCCGGGCGGCATCGTGACCGAGCTCGGCCGGCATCTCACGCAGGACGACATCAAGGAAATGATGTCGCGTGCACCGGGCGGCAAGATGGAATGGAAGACACCCGAGCAGGGCGCGGCCACCTCGGTGTGGGGCGCGACCGCGCCCGAGCTCGAGGGCAAGGGCGGGCTCTATCTCGACGACTGCCAGATCGCCTCCGTGCGCAAATCGGACGCCGACACGACCGGGTACGAGGCCTACGCGCGCGACCCCGAGGCGGCGCGCCGGCTCTGGACCGTGTCGGAAGAGCACGTAGGCGAGACTTTCCTCGCCTAGCGGCGGGGAGCGGAGGGATCATGCCGGGACGCGTGGAAGACAAGGTGGCGATCGTGACGGGCGCGGCGTCGGGCATCGGCCGCGGCACCGCGGAGGTGCTCGCGCGCGAGGGCGCGCGCGTGGTGCTAACCGACGTGAACGAAGAGGCGGGCCGCGAGGCCGCGAAGGCGATCGGCGGCGACGCGGTGTTCGTGAGCCACGACGTGAGCGACGAACAGAGCTGGCGCGCGGTGATCGATGCCACGCTCGGGCGCTTCGGCCGGCTCGACGTGCTCGTGAACAACGCGGGCATCATCATCATCGCCGACGTCGAGTCCACCACCGTGGAGCAGTGGCGCAAGGTGATGGCCGTGAACGCGGAGGGCGTGTTCCTGGGCTGCAAGCACGCGATTCCGGTGATGCGCAAGAGCGGCGGCGGCTCGATCATCAACCTCTCGTCCGCAGCGGGCCTCGTCGGGACGCCGCCGTTCGCCGCCTACAGCGCGAGCAAGGGCGTCGTGCGGATCCTCACCAAGACGGTCGCTGCGCACTGCCGCGAGAAGGGCGATGGGATCCGCTGCAACTCGATCCACCCCGGCGGCATCGACACGCCGATGGTGGCGGCGATCACGAAGTCGCGGAGAGGCGGCATTGCAAAGATCGAGGAGCTCGCGGCGCCGGGCCGCGCGGTCGGCTACGGCGAGCCCGCCGACATCGCCTACCTCGTGCTCTACCTCGCCTCGGACGAGTCGCGCTTCATGACCGGCGCGGAGCTCGCGATCGACGGCGGGCTGACGGCGATCTGAGTCCGGTGCCGCGACTTCCCGCCGTCGCGCTCGCCGCGGTTCCCGGCCGCCGCCGGGCTACGCTCGACATTGCGCGCGAGCTCGAGGCGAAGGGCTTCGCGGGCGCCTACTGTGCGAGCTTCGGCGACGCGCTCGGCCTCTGTGGGGCGCTCGCGCTCGGCACCGAGCGGCTCCGGTTCGGGACCGCGATCGCGAACCTCTACACGCGCCACGTGTCCGATTTTGCGCAGACGGCCGCGTTCATCCACGAGCTCTCGGGCGGGCGCTTCCACTTCGGCGTCGGGGTCTCCCACGCGCCTCTCAACAAGCGGCTCGGCGTGCGTATCGGGACCCCGCTCGCCGACATGCGCTCGTTCGTCCAGGCACTCGGGAAGTACGACCAGTTCGGCGCGCTGCCGCCGGTCGTGGTCGCCGGGCTGCGGCGGCGTATGGTGGCGCTCGCGGGCGAGATCGCCGACGGCGTGGTGTTCGCGAACGCGGCGCGCTCGCACATGCGCGAATCGCTGTCGGCGCTGCCGTCCGCGAAGCGCGGCGACCCCGCGTTCTTCGTCGGCGACATGATCCCGATCTGCATTAGCGAAGACCGCGCCGCCGCGATGGCGCGCAACCGCAAGACGCTGGTGATGTACGTCTCGCTCCCCAACTATCGCAACTACTGGCGCGAGGCCGGCTACGTCGAGGAGATGGCGGCGATCGAGAAGGCGATCGAGCGCGGCGAGCGCGACCGGTTGACCAGCCTGATGAGCGATCGCTGGCTCGCCGACGTCACGCTGTTCGGCACCGCGGCCGAGGTACGCGAGGGCGTCGAGGCGTGGTTCGACGCGGGCGTATCCACACCCATCCTCGTGCCGTCGGCGGCGGCGGGCAACCAGGTCGTGGCGCTCGAGGAGCTGTTCGCGGCGTTCTCCTGACGCGCGCGGATCACCCCGCGACGAACTCCAACGCGTTCGCCGCGACGTACTCGATCTGCTCCGCGGTGAGCTGCGGATACATCGGCAGCGAGATCAGCTCGCGGCACGCCGAGGTAGTGACCTTCATGTCGCCGGCGCGGTGCGGGTGGTGGCGCAGCGCGGGCTGGAGATGGCCCGGGGTCTTGTAGTGGATGCCCGTGCCGACGCCGCGCTGCGCGAGATGCTCGGCGAGCGCGTCGCGGCGCGGCGCGCGCACCGCGTAGGCGTGGTAGACGTGCTCGTTGCCCGGCCGGCACACGGGCACCTGCACGGCCGATCCAGCGAACAGGCGCGCGTAGTGCGCCGCGTGCGCGCGGCGCCGCGCGTTGCCCGCGTCGAGGCCCGGCAGCTTTGCGCGCAGCACCGCGGCCTGCAGCTCGTCGATCCGCAGGTTGTAGCCGACGATCGCGTGCTCGTACTTCGAGACGTGGCCGTGGTGGCGCAACAGGCGCACGTGCTCGGCGACCTTCGCGTCGTTCGTGGTCACGAAGCCGCCCTCGCCGACGGCGCCGAGGTTCTTCGTGAAGTAGAAGCTGAACGCGGCGGCGTCGCCGAGCGAGCCGACCTTCCGGCCCCGGTACCGGGCGCCGTGTGCCTGGGCCGCGTCCTCCACCACGCGCAGCCCGCGCTCGCGCGCGAGCTCGAGCAGCGGATCCATGTCGGCGGCCTGCCCGTACAGGTGCACGGGCACGATCGCGCGCGTGCGGTCGGTGACGAGCGCGCGCGCGGCGACCGGGTCGAGCGTCAGCGCGTCGCGCTCGACGTCGGCGAGCACCGGCACTGCGCCCGTGTGCACGATCGCCTCGATCGTCGCGAAGAACGTGTGCGCGGGGGCGATCACCTCGTCGCCCGGACCCACGCCGCATGCGAGCAGCGCCGCGAACAGAGCGTCGGTGCCGTTCGAGAGCGCCAGGCCGTGCGCCGCGCCGCAGTAGGCCGCGAATTCCTCCTCGAACGCCGCGGTGTGCGGCCCGTGGAACAGCTGCATGCCGTCGAGGATCGCCGCGAACTCGCGGAGCACCTGCTCCTTCACCGGCTCGAACGCGGCGCGCAGGTCGACGAGCGGGACGTTCATCGCGCTTCTCCGGCGTGAGACGATAGTCCGACCCGCGCGCGGACGCGCCGGAAGCTCTGCTGGTAGAGATCGCGCGGAGTCGCCGGGCGCGGCGCGCCCGGGAACACGCGACTCGAGAGGTGACAAAGGAGAGCGCGCGTCCAGAGGCTGATCCCGCGCGCGCCCGCGTTGCGCATGCGGTTGCGCAGCTCCGAATCCTCCTTGCCGTAGCCCGCGAGCGCCTCGTCGAAGCCGTCGACGCGCTCGAACAGGTCGCGCGCCACGCCGAAATTCCCGCCGCGAATGCGCGGCCGGTTCGCGCGGAGCCCCGCGTAGAGCCGGTTGCGCCACTCGGCCGCGTGCAGACGCCACCAGGTCGGGAAATCGAGCGGCCGCTCGTGCGCGCCCGCTCGCACGGCCTCGGGTGTGAGGCGGAGCGTCTCCTCCTCGGAGAGGAAGATGTAACCGCCGACCAGGAACTCGCCGGGCCGCGCGCAGCGGCGATAGGTGGCGACCCAGCTGCGATAAGGCACGCAGTCGCCGTCGAGGAACAGCAGCAACTCGGAGTACCCGCGCAGCGCCGCGCGGTTCTGCGCGCGCATCTTGCGGAAGCCGTCGTCCGGCTGCCACACCCACTCGATCCGGTACGGCAGCTCCGCGGCGAGGTCCGCGAGCTCGCGCTCGGCGGGCGGATCGGATCCGTCGTCGGCGATCGCGACGTCGAAGCTCGCGTCGGTCTGCGCGGCGAGCGCGGAGAGGGCGAGTGCGAGCTCACGCGGCTGGTTGTAGGCCGTCACGACGACGGTGGTCGACGGTCCGGTGCTGCCGAAGGTGCTTCGCATCCGCAGCGCGCGACGATATCCTCCCGGCGCCCGCTCCACGAGGCGAACATGCTGCAAGGCATCCAAGCGCTGCTCGAGCTCTCGAAGGTCGACGTGCAGATCGCCGAGCTCGAAGACGAGAGGCGCGGGCTGCCGGCCGCGCGCGCGGCGCTCCACCAGGAGCGCGAGAAAGGGCAGGCCGCGGTCGAGGCGGCGCAGAGCGCACTGCTCGCCGCCGAGCAGGAGCAGCGCCGCCACGAAGCCGCGGTCGCCGACCGCGAGGCGCTCGTGAAGAGGCTCGAGGGCCAGCAGCACCAGATCAAGACCAACGAGGCCTACACGGTGCTCCTGCACGAGATCGACGTCGCGCGCGCGGCGATCTCCGACGCGGAGACGAAGATCCTCGAGGCGATGGAGGGGATCGAGTCGGCGCGAGCGGCGCTCGACCGCGCGCGCGCCGCGGCGAAGGGCACCGAGGATCGCGCGGCTCAGCAGCAGCGCGCCTTCGACGAACGCGAGAAGTCGCTCGATCAGACGCTCGGCAACCTGCGCCGCGAGCGCGAGGCGCTCGTGGGCGGCGTCGATGTTCCGCTCTTGCAGCGCTACGACCGCATCGCCGTGCGCCGCCGGCCCGCCGTAGCGATCGCCGACAAGGGCAAGTGCCTCGGCTGCCATGTGAGCGTGCCGCCGCAGGTGGTGCTCGAGCTGCGGCGCGGCGTGGGGCTGCACACGTGCGGCAACTGCCAGCGCATTCTCGTCCTCGCGGACCACGCGTAACCCCGCCACCCGGCTCGGTTTCCCCTCGGGGTAGGGCGGGAGTCCCCGGGTGTAGAACAGGCTTTTCATCAACGGAATCAACTGTTTGTGTATCTGTGTCGACGGAGGGGTGGGCCCCATCGCCCATACTCATCATGCTATGCTGCGCCGAACCAACCCGGCTGGGGAGCCCTCCCCACTCCAGCGGATGACATGAAAAACAACGATCGGTACTGGGATTGTCTCGATCAGGCGATGGAGGCGTCCCACGGCGGGCGCACCGACGAAGCGCTTGCGTGGCTCGACGAAGCGCTGCGCGCTCACCCCGACGGTGCCGAGGCGCACAACGGGCGCGGCGAGATCCTCTGGGACGACGGCCGGATCGAAGAAGCGCTGTACGAATTCGAGACGTCCCTCAAGGCCGACCCGAAGTTCATCACGGCGCATCTCAATCGCGCCGAGCTCCTGGTCGAGGACATGGGCGAGTACGAGCAGGCGGTGGCGCTCTGCGACGAGCTGCTCGCGGGCCACGCGGAGCTCCCGCGCCTCGACCGCGGCAGCGAGGGCGAGGTCTACTACCTCAAGGCGAAGGCCGTCTTCTACCTCGACGATCTCGAAGGCGCACTGTTCCTGACCCGGCGCGCGATGAAGACCGCAGGCGAGGTCCCGGTGTACCGCGCGTTCGACGGGCAGATCCTGTTCGAGCTGGGCCGCTTCGAGGAGGCGCGCCGATCGCTCGAGACCGCCACCGCGCTCGACCCCGAATCCGGTCACGCGCTCTACCACCTCGCGCTCGTGCTGGAGCGCGTCGGCGAGGGTGAGGGTTCCGAGCGCGCGTTCGAGGCCGCGAACGCGCTCGATCCGCAGCAGTACCCGCTGCCTGTCTGCGTCGACCTCGAGTTCTTCAACGGCGCGGTGTCGGAGGCGATCGACAACCTGCCGCGTTCGATCCGCGAGTACGTCGAGGACGTGCCCGTGCTCGTCGAGGACTATCCGTCCGACGATCTGATGGACGAGGAGAGCGTGTCGCCGCAGATCCTCGGCATCTACATCGGCACCCCGCGCACGGAGGCAGGGCCGACCCATCAGCCCACCGACGTGACGCGCGTGATCCTGTTCAAGAAGAATCTCGAGAAGATCTGCCGCGATCGCGACGAGCTGATCGACCAGATCCAGATCACGCTGCGCCACGAGATCGGCCACCACCTCGGGCTCTCGGAAGAAGACATGGAGCGGCTGGGCCTCGCGTAACCCTGCTGCGCCCCGGGGCCCTATCATCGGGCCATGACTGCTGCACCGTCGGAGCACCCGCGCCTCGTCGAAGCCCTCGAGGCGATCGTCGGCGCGGATCGCTGCCTCCACCGGCCCGAAGAGCTGCTGGTCTACGAGTGCGACGGCCTGACGCTGCACACCGCCGACCCAAGCGCCGTGGTATTCCCCGAATCGCGCGAGGAGGTGCAGGCGATCGTGCGCGCGTGCCGCCACCGGCGCGTGCCATTCGTGCCGCGCGGCGCGGGCACCGGCCTCTCGGGCGGCGCGCTCGCCAATGACGGCGCGGTAGTGGTCGAGTGCTCGCGCCTGAATCGCATTCGCGCGCTCGACCCTGCCAACCGCATCGCGGTGGTCGAGCCCGGCGTGATCAACGCAGATCTCTCCGCGGCGGCGCGGCCGCACGCTCTGTTCTACGCGCCCGACCCGTCGAGCCAGCTCGCGTGCACGCTGGGCGGGAACGTCGCCGAGAATTCGGGCGGTCCGCACACGCTCAAGTACGGCACCACCACCAACCATGTGCTCGCGCTCGAGCTCGTGCTGCCCGACGGCAGCTGCCTCGAGCTCGGCAGCCCGACCAGTTTCGCGCCGGGCTTCGACTGGGTCGGCGCCGTCGTGGGCAGCGAGGGCACGCTCGGCATCGTCACCGCGATCACGGTGCGCCTGTCGCCGATCCCCGAGTCGGTGGAGACGCTGCTCGCGATCTTCCCCGACGTGGTAACCGCGTGCCGCGCGGTGGGCATGGTGATCGAGGCGGCGCTCGTGCCCGCGGCGCTCGAGATCGTCGACCAGCGCACGATCCGTGCCGTGGAGGATTCCGTGTATGCCGCGGGCCTGCCGCGCGACGCGGGCGCGATCCTGATCGCCGAGCTCGACGGGCCGGCCGTGGCGCTCGCCGCGCAGGTCGAGCGCGTGCGCGAGCTGTGCGCGCGCGCCGGCGCCGACCGCGTCGAGATCGCGCGCGACGAGGCCGAGCGCCAGCGCTTCTGGCGCGCGCGCAAGGGCGCGTTCGGCGCGATGGGCCGGCTCGCGCCCGACCTCTACGTGCACGACGCGGTGGTGCCGCGCAGCGCGCTGCCGGTCGTGCTCGAGAAGGTGTGCGAGATCGGCGACCGCTACCGGCTCACGCTCTCGAACGTCTTCCACGCGGGCGACGGCAACCTGCATCCGAACATCTCGTTCGACCGCCGCGATCCCGATCAGCTCGCGCGCGTGATGGCCGCGGGCGCGGAGATCCTGAAGTTGTGCGTCGCCGCGGGCGGCGTGATCACGGGCGAGCACGGCGTCGGCACCGAGAAGCGCGAGTTCATCTCGCTCGTGTTCAGCGACGCCGACCTCGAGGCGATGCAGCGGCTGCGCGCCACCTTCGATCCGGACCGCGCCTGCAACCCGGGCAAGATCTTCCCCACCACGCGCTTCTGCGCCGAGTCGAACCCGAAGGCGCGCGGGTACGACCGCATCCCGATGTAGGACATGGGCGACCTCGAAGCGCTCGCGCCGCAGCTCGGGGACGCGCTGCGCTTCCACGATCCGATCGCGGTCGACGGGGTTGCGGTCTCGGCGACGATCACGCCGCGCGACGAGGACGATCTCTCGGCCGTGCTCGAGGCGCTCGGCGATGCGCGCTGCGCCGCGATTCCGCTCGGCGCGGGCACCCAGCTGGGCCTCGGCAACGCGCCGCAGCGCGCCGACTGCTTCCTCTCGCTCGCGGAGTTCGCGCGCGTCGACGAGCTCGACGCGAGCGAGGGCGTGTGCCACGCGGGCGCCGGGACGCCGCTCGAGGAGCTTCGCGCGCGCGTGCGCGAAGCGGGCTGGGAGCTGCCGCTCGACGACGCGGGGCGCGGCGGCACGCTCGGAGGTGCGCTCGCCACGGCCGCGCTCGCGCCGCGCGCGCTCGGATTCGGGCGCCCGCGCGACGTCGTGCTCGGCTGCGAGGTGGTGCTCGCGGACGGCCTGCGCGCGCGCTGTGGCGGGCGCGTGGTGAAGAACGTCACGGGCTACGACATGGCGAAGCTCTACGTGGGCTCGCTCGGCGCGCTCGGCGTGATCACGGGCGCGTGGCTGCGCCTCGCGCCGAAGCCCGCGGCGATGCGTGTGCTCCAGGGCGATGAGCTCGACGACGCGAGCGCGTTGGCGTTGGGCAACCACGCGGCGCGGCTCGTCACCGCGCGCTCGTGCCTGCTGTGCGACGAGACGCGTGGACTGCGCGCGACGGTCGAGCTCGCGGGCGACGCCGCGAGCGTCGAGCGCGATGCACGGGATCTCGCGCAGCACGGGCTCCGACCCGCGAACCCCGCGCTGCGCGACGCGGCCGCGACGCGCCGCTTCGCGGGCCTCGCGGGTGCGATCCGATTCGTGGTCTCCGCGCTGCCGACCCGGCTCGCCGAATGCGTGATGGAGCTGCGCGGCGCCGGCGCGGAGCTCCTCGTGCTGCCAGGGCTCGGGCTCGTCTGCGCGCGCAGCGCGGGGACCGACCCCGCGGCGCTGTTCGACGCGGCCGCTCGCGCTGCGAGCGCCGGCGATGGGCGCCTGCTCTGCGAGCGCGCGCCGCACGACGCCAAGCACGGCCGCGACGTGTTCGCGGCGCCGCCTGCGGAGGCCGCGCTCACGCGCGCGCTCAAGGCGCGTTTCGACCCGAACGCCGTGCTGAACCGCGGCCGCTTTGCGGGGGGCGTCTGATGAGCGCGTGCTCGCCCAAGCCGGGGTCACCGGCGGCGACGGGCGCAGGCTGGCAGGACATCTACGCGAAGTCGCTCGACTGCGTGCACTGCGGCCTGTGTCTGCCCGTCTGCCCGACCTATCGCGAGACCGGCCGCGAACAGTCGTCGCCGCGCGGCCGGATCTATCTGCTGCGCGGCGTCGCCGAGGGCCGCATCGCGCTCGGCGACGTGGTGCGCGACGAAGCCCACCTGTGCCTGGGATGCCGCGCGTGCGAGACCGCCTGTCCGTCGGGCGTTCAGTTCGGCGCGATGATCGAGAGCGCGCGCGAGGAGGTGCGCCGCGCGGGTCTGCGCGAGGACCGGATCAGTCGGCTCGAACGCGCGCTGCTGCGCCGCGTGGTCCCGAACCGCAAGCGGCTCGGCCGCGCATTCGATCTGCTCGCGCTCGCGCAGCACCTGGGGCTCGACCGCGCGCTCGCGCCGATCCTGCCCGCGAAGTTGCGCGCCGCGCGCGCGCTACTGCCGCCGATTCCCCCGCGCCACCTGCGCCGCTCCAGTCCACCGCTGCTGCCAGCGCGCGGGGAGCGGCGCGGCCGCGTCGGTTTCCTGGTCGGCTGCGTGATGCGGGAGCTGTTTCCGAACACCAACGCCGCGACCGTGCGCGTGCTCGCGCACAACGGCTTCGACGTCGTGGTGCCGCCCGACCAGAGCTGCTGCGGCGCGCTCCAGGCCCATGCGGGCGACGGCGACACCGCGCGCGCGCTCGCTTGCCGCAATCTCGACGCATTCAAGGACGTCCACGTCGTGATCACGAACTCCGCGGGCTGCGGCGCCGCGCTGCGCGACGTGGGCCACTGGCTGGCGAGCGTCGGGGGGAGGTCGTTCTCGGCCAAGGCGCGCGACGTATGCGAGTGGCTGGACGAGGCGGGGCTGCGCGCGCCCGAAGGCCGCATCGACGCGCGCGTCTGCTACGACGATCCGTGCCACCTCGTGCACGGGCAGAAGGTGTCGGCGGCGCCGCGGCGCCTGCTCGAGGCGATTCCCGGGCTCATGCTCGTGCCGCACGCGGAGCCCGGCGCGTGCTGCGGTGCCGCCGGCACCTACAACCTCACCCATCCCGAGATGTCGCGCGCCGTGCTCGAGCGCAAGCTCGACTCGCTCGCCGCGGCCGACCCCGACTTCGTCGTCTCCGGAAACCCGGGGTGTCTGATGCAGCTGCGCATGGGCCTCGCCGCGCGCGGCATGCGCGCGCGCGCGGTGCACCCGATCGACCTGCTCGACCGCGCGTACAGCGCGGTGGCGGACGGTGGAGATCCGCGATGATCCGGCGCTATCGCGAGTCCGATCGCGCGCAGCTCGTGGCGCTCTGGAAGCGCGCATTTCCCGACGACCCACCGCGAAACGAGCCGAACCGGATGATCGAAGCGAAGCTCGCGGTCGACGATCTAATCTTCGTCGCCGCGGAAGGGAGTGGCATCGTCGGGGCGGCGATCGCGGGCTACGACGGCCACCGGGGTTGGCTCTACTCCGTCGCCGTCGACGAATGCGCGCGCCGGAGGGGCGTGGGCAGTGCGTTGATCCGCCACGCCGTCGAGGATCTGCGCGGCCTCGGCTGCGTGAAGGTCAACCTGCAGGTGCGCGCGACCAACGCCGCCGTCGTCGCGTTCTACCAATCGCTCGGGTTCGAGGTCGAGGATCGGATCAGCATGGGGTTGGTGTCGTAACCGCTACCGATACAGCACCGCGTCGGGGGTCGTCTTCGGAAGGATGAGGCGCGGGAACGCGCCGAGCTGGAGGTTGTCGAGCTCGCCCTGCACCACGAGCTCGATCGGCAGGATCGAATCGCGTCCGCGCACCACTCCGTAGCGCTCGCGCATGCCGCGATACTCATAGCGAGCTTCCGCGACGGGCCGCTCGTCGACGTCGCTGGCGAGGCCGAGCCGCGCGCGCTCGAACGTCACGTCGCGCTGTGCGTTCGCCTCGAGCGCGTCGTCGGAGTCGAGCAGCGAGTTGCGGAAGCTCGTCTCCTCGAGCCGCGCCACTAGCCGCGCATAGTCCGGCTCGGAGAGCTGCGCGCGCAGCTTCCGCGGCGGATCGTCCTCGTCGCCGCTCTCCGCGAGCACCGCGATCGCGAGCTCGCGCCCGCCGATCAGCGTGACGCCGTCGGGGTGGAGCTCGCCGTTGCGCGGATCGCCGTCGAGCAGCTCCGGGGAGAGGTCGATCCCCGACGGCCCCGCGACACCGGGGTTCTCGAGCAGGAAGCCGCGCGACAGCTGGACCGAGTGCGCGGTGTGCAGCGTCACCTGCTCGCGCGCGGCGCGGCCCGCTTCGGCGCCCGCGCGCGTGTCCGGGAACGTGCGCACCACGTTGCCGAGCAGCTGCGCGCGCAGGTCGCTGCGCTTCTCGGCCTTGGCGACACCCAGCGCCTGATCGGCCGCGCGCTCGCGCAGCACGTCGAGCTCCGCGTCGCTCGCGCCGGGCCGACCCTCGGCCACGCGCAGCGCGTCGACCCAGTTTTCGCGCGAGCGCTCGAATGCCTCGAGCCAGTCGCGCACCTCCTCGGCGTGCTCGCCGCGCGGCGTGTCTGCGAGGTAGCGGCGCGCGTGCACGGCCATCTCCAGCTCGCCAGGCGTGGGATCGCGCCAGTGAAGCCGCACGAGTCGCAACGGCAGCAAGGCGGCGGCCTGGATCCGAAACGGCAGGTCGATGACCCACTCGGCGACGCCGAGCGCGCCGCGCTCCGGGGCCGCGATCAGCGGGCCGAACAAGACCCAGCGCGTCGTGCGCCATCGCTCTGCGGAGCGCGTGCGCTCGAAGGCCCCCCACGGATTGCGGTCGGGATCGCGCTTGAGCGCCTGCACGTGGCGCGGCATTGCGGATTCGGGCGGGTCGATGCGGCCCGCGAGCACCGCGACCGCCGTGTCGCGATCGCGCGCGAGCTCGCCGCCCTCGCCTCCGAACTCGAGCGTGCGCGCGTAGACGCGGCGGCGCTCGGCGATCTGCGCCTCGGCCTGCTCGGTCACCTCGTGCGCCTTCTCGCTGTCGACGTAGCGGCGCGCGCGGCGCGCGTAGAACCACGCCGCGTCGGGCAGGCGGTCGCCGAGCGCTTCCTCGGCGTGGTCGAGCGCATGGTCGCCCTGCGTCTCGCGCAACGCGGCCTGGTATTCCGCGACCTTCGGCGCGAGCTCCGCCACCTCGGGAGCGTCCGGGTTCTCGCGCGCGAGGCGCTCCCACTGCACGAGCGCCTGGCGGCGCTGGAGCGGCAGCGCGTCCTCGCGCGCGAAGTCGATCGAATAATGCGCGAGCGCGCTGCCGAGCGTGTAGGGCAAGAGCGCCGTGGAGAAGATCGACTTGCCGACCGGCTCCGACACCGCGTTGAACAGCCGCGCGAACGAGCTGAAGCTCGCCTCGCCGACCCGCTTCTGCGCGAGCGCGAGGGGATCGTCCTCGAGCCAGCGCTCGAGGCGCGCGCGAGATGCCGCGTCGACGTCGTCGCGCTCGAGCAGGAGCTTCGTGGCGGCGAGCCCGGCGCGCCCGGGGAAGCGCACCGCGTCGGCCGCCTCGAAGCCCGCGGGCACGAGCCCCGAGGCTGACGCGCCGCCTCGCAGCTCGCGCTCGGCGCGCTCGAGGCCGTCGAGCGCGGTCGTGACGCCGTCGCGATCCGCAGCGAGCGCGGCCACCGCGAGGCTGGCCGCGGCGCGGTCGAGCTCGTCGGGCACGATCGGCGCGCGGTGGCGCGTCTCGCCGATCGGCGGGCCTTCGGGCATCGCCGCGGGCGTCTTGCACGCGAGTGCGCCCGCCAGCGGCAGGCAGGCCAGAGCGAAGCCGCCAGCGCGCCGGATCACGGCGTGAACCGGTCGCGGTCGACCGACAGCGCGAACGCGAGGAACGCCTCGAGCCGCCGCGCCGCCTCGATCTTCTCGGGCGCGCCGTCGCGCGACGCGACCATCTCATAGATCCGCGAGCCGGAATCCACGAGGTCGCGGAACGCGCCCGGATCGAAGTGCAGGCCCTCGGGCGGGTGGTCTTCGACGTAGTCGAGCGAGAGGTCGGCGTAGAGGTCGGCGAGCGCGAGCAGGTGGCGCGCGGCCAGCTTGCTCTCGCTGTGGCGCATCGCCACGCGCTCGAGCTCGGAGACGGCGCGCAGATCGCCGTCGGCCAGCACGTCGCGCAGGCGCGTGAAGAAGCGCGCGCGCTCGAGGTCGGCGCGCTCGATCTCCTCGGCGATCACGTACGCGTGGTGGGTGCCCTCCGCCTGGCGCGCGAGCTCTTCGAGCTTCGCGGCGCGCTCTTCGAAGCGCGCGAGCGCCGCGTCGACGTCGGGCAGCTCGAGCTCGCCGAGCCGCTCGGCGTCCGCTCTGGCGGGCGCCAGCGGCGTGGGCGCGGTGACGGCGTCGTGCAGCGCGTCGAGCAGGTCGGCGCTGCGCAGCGCCTCGGCGCGCAGGTCGGGCTCGCGCTCGGCGGCGAGGTGATAGGCATCGGCCGCGAGGTCGTACGCGCGCAGCCGCTCGAGCGCGCGTGCCTTCGCGAACGCGATCGCGCCGTCCAGGTGGCCGGCGCGCAGCGCGTCGGCATGCATCTGCTCGAGGTTCTCGAGCCGCAGCAGGCTGCTGCGGTAGACGTTGCGGTCGGTGAAGTCGCGCGCGGGCTCGAAGCGGTAGGTGTCGTCGGGCACGTGGCGCTCGAGCACCGCGATGATCTCGAGCGCGCTCGCGCTCGGCCGGTATTTCGGATCGATCTCGGGCGAGGTCGCGCACGCGCACGCGATGCCCGCGGCGAGGGCGGTCCCGATGGCGCGCTCGAGCCAGTGCATCGCGCGCGCGATGATAACGCGCGTTGCGGCGGAGGCGGTCAGGAGCTCCGGCGCCGCGAGGCCAGCGCGTTGAGCATCTTCTCGGTTGCGATCACCGCGGCCGCGAGCTGGTCGGAGTCCACGCCGAGCGTCGCGAACGTATCGCGCGGGCGCGACTCGCGGCGCCAGGTGATCAGCGTCTCCACGAGTGCGGCGGTGCGGCCGCCGGGCGGGATGCGCACGCGGAAGTCGGTGAGCAGCGCCACCTCGAGGCCGAGCTTCCTGGCCGCCTTGCGCAGCGCGATCATGAACGCGTCGTACCCGCCGTCGCCGAGCGCGTCCGCCTTCGCGCTGCGCCGCTTGTAGGCGAGCGTCACCGCGGCGCGCGGCTGCTCGCCGGTCGCCACCGCGACGCGGTAGTTCGCCACGCGCACGAGCTGCTCCTCGGGCGCCTTCAGCACGTCGGCGATGATGTAGGGCAGGTCCTCGGCGACCACCGTGTGCTTCTTGTCGCCGAGCTCGACGATCCGCCGCAGCACGAGCTCGCGGTCCTCGGGCGGCAGTGCGATGCCGAGGCTCTTCAGGTTCTGGTCGAGCGAGGCCTTGCCCGAGAGCTTGCCGAGCGCGTACTTGCGCCGGCCGCCGAAGCGGTCGGGCGCGAGCCGGGTCGCGTAGAGGTCGCCCTTCATGTCGCCGTCGGCGTGGATGCCCGCGGTCTGCGTGAATACGTCGCGACCGACCACGGGCGTATTCGCGGCGACGTCCTTGCCCGAGAACGTCGCGACGAGGTTCGAGATCGCCGAGAGCCGCGCTTCGACCACGCCCGTGCGGAACTCGGTGTGGTCGTGCAGCGTCGCGACGATCTCGGCGAGCCGCGTGTTGCCGGTGCGCTCGCCCATCCCGTTGACGCTCGTGTGCACGCCGCGCGCGCCCGCGCGCACGGCGGCCAGGCAGTTGGCGTTGGCGAGCCCGTAGTCGTTGTGGCCGTGGAACTCGAACACCGTGTCCGGCCAGCTCGCGGTCATCAACCCCACGTAGCGGCTCGTGTCTTCGGGAGCGAATACGCCGAGCGTGTCGGCGAGGTAGATCCGTTCGACCCGGAGCTCGCGCAGCAGCTGCACCATCGCGAACACGTAGTCGAACGATTCGCGAACCCCCTGTGACCAGTCCTCGAGATAGGCGTTGAGCCGGATCCGCTTGCGGCGCGCGTTGCGCGCGGTCTGTGCGACGGCGTCGCGGTGCTTCTCCGGCGCCATGCCGAGCTGCGTACGGCAGTGCCGCTCGGACCCCTTGATCAGCAGGTTCATCACCCGCGCGCCGGTGCCCGCCACCCAGTCGACCGACGCGCGGCCGTCGCAGTAGCCGAGGATCTCGACGCGCGGCAGCAGGCGGTTCCGGGCCGCCCACTCGGCGACGCGCTGCGCGGCCTCGCGATCGCCCTCGGAGACGCGCGCGGAGGCGATCTCGATCCGGTCGACCTTCACCTCCGAGAGCAGCAGGCGCGCGAGCTGCAGCTTCTCGGCCGGCGTGTAGGCGACGTCGGGCGTCTGCTCGCCGTCGCGCAGCGTCGTGTCCATGATCTGGACGCGGAAATGTTGCGGGGCGGCCAAGGGGGTGACTCCGGTCCGCGATTGTGCCGGTGCTCGGCAGTGTGTCAACGCCTTACACTCGCAGCATGTCGGAGGCGGGTGAGTGGCTCGAGGTGGCACCGGGCGAGGCGGGGCGCCGCCTCGACGTGTTCCTCGCCGAGCGGCTCGCGCTGTCGCGCACGGGCGCGCGCCGCCTGCTCGCGAGCGGCGCGGTGCGGATCGGCGGGCGCGCGCTCGCCGAGGGCGACAAGGGCCTCGCGCTCGGTGCGGGCGAGCGCGTCGAGGTGGCCGCGGCGGCCCGCGCCGACGCGGAGCGCATCCCGCAGGAGCCCGAGGCCGCGCTGCGCGTGCTCGCGCTCGGGCCCGGCTGGCTCGTCGCCGACAAGCCCGCCGGCGTGCCGGTGCACCCGCTGGCGGCGAGCGAGCGCGGCACATTGCTCGGTGCCGTGGCGGCGCGGCATCCCGAGATCCAGGGGATCGGCGAGGGCGGGCTGCGCAGTGGAGTGGTGCACCGGCTCGACGTCGACACATCGGGTGCGCTCCTGCTCGCGATCGACGCGGCGCAGTGGCGGCGGCTGCGCTCAGCGTTCCGCGAGCACCGTGTCGACAAGCGCTACCGCGCGCTCGCGCTCGGGCACGTCGCCGCGGACGGCGAGATCGAGCTGCCGCTCGCGATCGCGCGCCATCGCCCCGCCTTCGTGCGCGCGGCGCATCCGGGCGAGCGCACCGACACGCGGCGCACGGTCACGGCATGGCGCGTGCTCGAGCGTTTGCGCGGCGCGACGCTGCTCGAGGTGCGCACGGTGACGGGCTTCCTGCATCAGGTGCGCGCGACGCTCGCACACCTGGGCCACCCGCTCGCGGGCGACCGCACCTACGCGCCCGACGGCGATGCGACGGGTGCGGCGCGCCATATGCTGCACGCGCGGTCGCTCGCGTTCGAGGAGATCCGCGCGGAGAGCCCCGATCCGCGCGACTTCGCGGAGTCGATCGCGGCTCTGCGCTGATCGACGGTGGGCTATTTCTTCCGCGCGAACGTGAGGCCGTCGGAGATCGGCAGCATCACGCTCTCGACGCGGCGGTCGGCCGCGACGTGGTCGTTGAAGCGCCGGATCGCCGCGGTGTTCGCGTCGTTCGCCGCGGGGTTCACGACGTTGCCAGACCAGAGCACGTTGTCGACCAGGATCAGGCCGCCCGGGCGCAGGCGCCCGAGCAGCTCCTCGTAGTAGTCGATGTAGGAGGTCTTGTCCGCATCGATGAACGCGAGGTCGAGGTTCGCCGTCCGGGGCAGCGCGCGCAGCGTCTCGATCGCGGGCGCGATCTTCAGCTCGATCTTGTGCGCGACGCCGGCCTTCTCCCAGTGCCGGCGCGCGACGGCGGTCCACTCCTCGCTCGTGTCGCAGCACAGGAGCTTCCCGTCCTCGGGCAGCCCGCGCGCGAGACACAGCGCGGAGTAGCCCGTGAACGTGCCGATCTCCACGGCGCGGCGCGCCCCCATCAGCTGCGCGACCATCGTGAGGAATGCGCCCTGCTCGGGCGCCACCTGCATGATCGAGATCGGTCCGAGCGCCTGCGTCTCGCGCGCCAGCGAATCGAGCACCGGGTCGGGCGGCGCGCCGCGTGCCACGAGGTAGGCGTGCAGCTCGGGCGAGAGGCCCAGCGACTTGATCTCGGTCATCGCCGGCCTCGCGACTGTTGCTTCATCTGGATCTGCATGGCGATCGCTTTCTCCTCTTCGGCCTCGGCGATCATGCCGCGGCGCTGATAGAGAATGGAGAGGTTGGTGTGGCTGAGCGCGTCGTCGGGCTCGAGCTCGATCAGGCGGCGCCCGGCCGCGATCGCCGCCTCGAGATCGCCCTTCTGGCGATAGGCGAGCGAGAGCCCGTTCCAGGCGATCGCGAGCGCGGGGTCGAGGCGCAGCGCCTCGTCGTAGAGCGCGATCGCCTCGTCGTGCCGGTCGTTGGCGAAGTGCTCGAAGCCGCGGCGGTAGAGCGCCTTGGCCTCGGGGTTCTCCCGGCGAGGCGAGTCGGAGGTAGGTATCCGCCGTTCCGATCTTCGCTCGCCTTCGGCTCGCTGCGCGAGACTTGCGGGCGCTTGCACGCCGAGGATCTTCTCAGCGCGGCGCAGGAACGTCTCCATCTCGCGCCCGGTCTGGAGGTCGCCGCTCTCGCGCGCGAGCTCGAGCGCGCCGCGCAGCACGCGCGCCGCCTCGGCCACCTCGCCGGCTTCGAGCAGCGCGCGCCCGAGGTCGCGATGCGCCGCGGTGTAGCGCGGGTTGCGCGCGAGCGCGTGGCGAAACGCGTCCCCCGCCTCGCGCAAGCGCGAGAGGTCGAACAGCGCGCGGCCGAGCGCGAACCAGCTCGTCGGGTCGTCGGGGTCGCGGTCGAGCAGCGCGCGCAGCTTCGCCACGCGATCCTCGAGTTCCGCGGCGTCCGCGCGCATGTGAGCCACCCTAGCTCAGTGGAGGCTAGACTGGCTCCGCGCCCCACCTCCACCATGCAGATCCCCGGACTCACCCTTCTCCGCCGACAGCTGCTGTCGCGCCTCGTGCGCAACCTCGCCGCGCTGCTGGGCGTGTTCCAGGCGCTGATCGCGCACTGGGCGTACGGCGTCGTGCTCGCGCGGCCGAGCGCGGGCGCGCTCGTGTGGCTCGCCGCCGCGCTGGCGCTCGCGGTCGGAAACGCCGCGATCGTGCCCGTGCTCCAGCGCGCACGCCGCGGCGAGGGCAGGCTGCGGCGCCTCGCGCACTGGTACATGGAGACGGGCGTCGCGACGATGATCGTCGGGCTCGCGGTGCTCGCGAGCTGGGCCGCCTACGCGCTGTTCGGCGGTATCGCGCTCCTGCTCGGCGCGCCGCACGCCGTTTTCGCGGGCCTCTTTCGCGCCGTGTCGACGGCGTTCGTCGGGGCGGTCGCGGCGCAGACGCTGTGGGGCTTCACGCTCGGGCAACGCCGCGTCGAGGTCACCACCACGCGCGTACCGCTGCCGAAGCTGCACGCGGATCTCGCCGGCCTGCGGATCGTGCAGATCAGCGATCTGCACATCGGCAACCGGCTCGAGGCCGACCGGCTCGATGCGATGATCGACCGCGTCAACGCGACGCGCGCCGACGTGGTGGCGCTGACGGGTGACATCTTCGACTTCGATCCGCGCCACCTCGACGACGGCGCGCGCCGCCTCGCGCGCCTGCGGGCGCGCTTCGGCGTCTACGCGATCCTCGGCAACCACGACCACTACGTCGGCACCGAGCTCGTGGTGGCGGCGCTCGCGCGCCACGCGCCGGGGATGCGGCTGCTGCGCGACGAGCTCGTGCGGCTGCCGGTGGCGGAGCCGCTCTACCTCGCCGGCGTCGAGGACCCCGGCGGCCGCTGGTTCGAGCGCGGAATGCACGTCGCCGCGATCGACGCGCTCGCCGCTCAGCGCCCCGCCGACGGCCCGGTCGTGCTGCTCGTGCACCAGCCCGAGATGTTCCACCACGCGGCGCGCCGCGGATTTCCGCTCGTACTCGCGGGCCACACGCACGGCGGCCAGATCGCGCTGCCGGTGGGCCGGCGCGGGATCAACCTCGCGCGCGTGATGACGCCGCTGACACGCGGCGCCTATCAGAGCGAATCGTCGCTGCTCTACGTGAACCGCGGCCTCGGCGTCGGCGGTCCGGCGGTGCGGATCCACTGCAACCGCGAGATCGCAGTGCTCGAGCTCGAGCCGGCTTGAGTCGCTAGAGCTTCTTCTCCAGCGCGTCGATCAGCCGGAAGCGCCGGAACCTCACCTTCTCGTACGCGCGCAGCGCGGTGCGGTTGGCGGGCGAGAGCGCGAGCAGCGCCGCCTTGGCGCCCGCAGAGAATTGGCGCTCGAGCAGCCACGCCATCAGCGCCGAGCCGACGCCGCGGTCGCGCCGCTCCTTGGCTACGCCCAGGAACGCCACCCACGGCCGCTTCGGCCAGTGCGTCTCGAGCTCGACGAACGCGGCGAGCGCGCCGCCCCGATGGTGTTCGCGCGCTTCGCGGCCTTGCGGGCCGCGCGAAACTTGCGCCGCGCGCGCCACCGCGTGGACGTGGCGCCCGTCGGAGAGCACCTCGCGCATGCGCTCCTCGCTGCGCGACTCGAATCCGCACGCGAGGTAGAGCTCGAGGATCGCCGCCGCGTCCTCGGGCTTCGCGACGTCGACGTCGAGCCCCGCGAGCGCCTCCTCCGGCACGGCCGGCGCGCGCTCGCACTTCATCACGTACGCCTGGCGGACGGGGCGGAAGCCGTGGCTCGTGAGCAGCGAATAGCCCGCGCGGTTGCGCGTCCCGACGCCCGCCGTGGCGAGCTCGATGCCGAGGCGCCCGGCCCCCAGCCGCTGCGCCGCGCGCAGCAGCTCGCCTCCGATGCCGCGGCCGCGGTCCTTGCGGCGCACGATCGGGCACAGCATGCCCGCCGACGGATCCTTGGGGCGGCGCAGGAAGCCCACCATGCCCTGCACCTCGCCGCCATCGCCCTCGTCGGCCACGAGCACGTGCTCCTCGGGGCGGATCCCGAAGCGCGTGAACTCGGCCTCGAGATCCTCGGGGGTCTCCCAGAGCGGGTTCAGCACGAAGTCGGCTTCGCCGCGCGCGCATTCCACCGCGAGCGCAGCCAGGGCGGGCGCGTCGCTCGGGCGGTAGGGGCGGATCGGCATGCGCGAAGTATGCCGCATCATGCACGGAATGGCGGAGGAAGGCTCTCGGCCTAATCCAGTCTACGCGCCCACGCGTCTGCGGATCGCCTGCACCACGCGGCCGAGGCCCTGCCCGCGCTCGCGCGGGATCTGGAAATAGTGGTCGCCGTCGTCCTTGACGAGGAACTTCACCCGCTGGCCCGCGAGCACCTGCTCTACCGGCGTGGCCTCACTCGGCGCCTGATCGAGCTTTGCGAACACGCGGCGGCCGTCGATCTCGAGCAGCGCGACGTGCACCGGGCCGGTGCCGCCCGCCGTGACGTGGATCGTGGTGACGGCCTCGACGCGCGCTTCGGCGCCCGAGAGCGAATGCGCGCGCTCGCGCTCGCGCCGACTCTCGCGCGACTCGAACATGCGCCGCGGCTCGGGTACCTCGTCGCGGCGGCGGCGGCCGTCGGCGCGCTCGATCAGTGTCACGTAGTTGTTGTTGCCGGGGCCGCCGATCGAGTTCGAGATGCCGAAGCGCGCGCCGCGCACCTGCGCTTCGCGGTTCGGGAAGCGGTCGGTGATCTGGAGGTAGTTCTCGCAGATCTGGAACAGGCCGGTGCCGCCGATCGGATGCCCGCGCGCCTTGAGCCCGCCCGAGAGATTGGTCGGCAGCCGGCCGTGTACGCCCGTGATCGGATTCTCGAGCGGGTCGCCCGGCTCGCGCGCGGGATCGCCGACCAGCGCGTCGATCACCTCCGACGCCTCGAACAGGCCGAGGTCGACGAGGCCGATCGGGAGCAGGCTGTTGAACGCGTCGTGGACCTCGGCCACCACGCCCTCGAGCTCGCGCGGGTCCGCGACGCCCGCGCGCCAGTAGGCGAGCTGCGCGGCGCGCCGCGTGGCGTCTAGCGAGGTGAGGCCGCCGCGATCGAGGATCGACGACGTGTCGGTCGCCGAGCCGAGTCCGGCGATTCGCACCGCCTGCGGCTTCGCGGTGAGGATCAGCGCGGCCGCGCCATCGCAGATCGGCGAGCAGTCCTTGCGGCGCAGCGGCGTCGCCACGGGCAGGTTCGCGCGCGGGTCGAAGTAGGCGGAGAGCGGCTCGGGCCGGCCGTAGAACGCGGCGAGCGGGTTGTGCGCGCCGAGCGCATGCGCGCGGTGCATCAGGCGCGCGAGCACCTGCTCGCCCGCCTCCTCGTCGAGCCCGAGGTCGCGGAACCAGGCCTGCGTGATCAGCGCGATCAGCGCCGGCATCGTGAACCCGAAGCGCCGCTCCTCCGGGTCGACCGTCTTGGACAGGATCGCGGTGGCGACCTCCGTGTTCACGGTCTTCATGCGCTCGCCGCCGAGCACGAGCACGCTCTCGGCCTCGCCCGACGCGATCTTGTAGTAGGCCTCGTGCAGCGCGCAGGCGCCGGTCGAGGAGGCGGTCTCCGAGCGCACTGCGGGGATGCCTGTGAGCCCGAGACGATCGACCACGACGGTCGCGATGTTGGCGCGATTCTCGAACTCCTCGCTGTCCATCACGCCGACCTGCACGGCGTCGAAGCTGCGCACCGAGGAGTCTTCGAGGGCGCGGGCGTACGCGTCGGAGAACAGGTCGAAGATCGAGCCGAAGATGCGTCCGGTGAGGTCGACCTTGGTGAGCCCGACCGCGGCGACGTACACCTCCTTGGCCATCGCATCCGAAGATAACCTACGCTTGCCGGTGTGAATCGCGCGCTGTGCGGGGGTGGTCGATGAAGGTGTTCCGCCGCGTCCTGATCGCGCTGATCGCACTGTTCGCGATCGCGTGGTGGCTCGCGCCGAAGGGCCCTCGGATCGAGAAGGGCAGCGTGCTCGTGATCGACCTCGAGGGCTCCTACGTCGAGGCGGCCGAGCCCCCGCTGCTCTCGCGGCTGACCTCCGAGCCCCCGCGCCCGTTCGCATCGCTGCTCTCCGAGCTGTCGGTCGCCGAGCGCGACCCCCGGCTCGCCGCCGTCGTGCTGCGCGTGCGGTCGCTCGAGATCGGCTGGGCGAAGGCGCAGGAGCTCCGCAACGCGATCGCGCGGCTCGACGATCGGGGCCGCCGCACGATCGCCTACCTCGAAGTCGAGTCGTTCGGCGGGAATCTCGAATACTACGTTGCGAGCGCCGCGCACGAGGTGTTCGTCTCCGAGGCGTCGCGCGTGCCGCTGATCGGGCTCGCGGGGGAGTTCCTGTTCTTCGGCGGGCTGTTCGAGAAGCTCGGCATCGCGCTCGAGGTGGAGCGCGTCGGTGCGTACAAGAGCGCCGCCGAGACGTTCGCGGGCCGCCAGATGAGCGACGCGAACCGCGAGATGGAGACCGCGCTGATCGACTCGCTCGACGCGCAGTTCGTGTCGGGGATCGCGAAGTCGCGCGGGCTCGAGCCCGAGGCGGTGCGCGCCGCGATCGACTACGCGCCCGCCGAGCCCGGCGAGCTCGAGAAGCTCGGCCTCGTCGACGGCACGCTGCGCTTCGACGAGGTGGTGGCGCGCGCGGGCGGGGGCCCGGTCGTGAAGGACGAGGTCTACCGGAACGTCGACCCCGCGAGCGTGGGCTTCAACCCGGTCGCCACCTTCGCGCTCGTCTACGGCAGCGGCATGGTGACGACGGGCGAGGGATACGCGTCGCCGACCGGCGGGCCCGTGCTCGCGTCGGAGACCGTGTCCAAGGCGCTCGAAGACGCCGCGGACGACCCCGACATCTCCGCGATCGTATTTCGCATCGACAGCCCGGGCGGTTCGTCGCTCGCCGCCGACGTGGTGTGGAGCGCGGCGCAGCGCGCGCGCGCGAAGGGCAAGCCGCTGATCGCCTCGTTCTCCGACGTGGCGGCGTCGGGCGGCTACTACGTGGCCGCGGGCGCCGACGCGATCGTCGCCTCGCCAGCGAGCCTCACGGGCTCGATCGGCGTGTTCGCGCTCAAGCCGGTGCTCGGCGGGCTGCTCGCCAAGCTCGAGATCGGCGCCGAGGCGATCACGCGCGGCGCCCACGCCGATCTCCAGCTCTCCACGCGCCCGCTCTCGCCCGAGAGCCGCGCGCGCATGCGCCGCGAGGTGGACTCGATCTACGAACTATTCGTGAAGCGCGTCGCGGACGGGCGCAAGCTCGGGGTTCCGGCCGTCGATGCGGTCGGCCGCGGCCGCGTGTGGACCGGCGCCCAGGCCGCCGAGCGCGGGCTCGTGGACCAGCTCGGCGGGCTCCACGAGGCCGTGATGCGCGCGAAGGCGCAGGCGAAGCTCGCCCCCGACGCCGACGTCGCGCTGGTGCCGTACCCGCCGCCGCGTCCGCTCGCGGAGCAGATCGGCGAGATGTTCGGGCAGCTGCACGCGCGCGCGGAGGCCGAGCGTCCGGGCGCGGCATGGCTGCGCCCGCTCGAGCGCTGGCTCGCCGCCGCCGCGGCGGCCGACCGCGGGGTGCTCGCGATGCTGCCGTTCTCGATCGAGATCCACTGAGCCCCCGAGTAGAATGCGCGTCGGAGGGCTCCTCCGATGCACCTCGAGAAGCAGTTCGACGTGAAGTGCGGGCGCGAGCAGGCGGTGGCGATCGCGGCGCGCGACGACACGCTGCTCGGGCTGTTCCCGGACACGAAGACGGAACTGGTCGCGGCCAAGGGAACTCGCCGCACGACGCGCACCACGTACACCGCGCTCGGCCGCGAGGGCACCGCCACCTTCCACTTCGACTTCCGCCCCGACGGCGACATCGATTTCGAGAAGGTCTGCGACGGCAACGTCTGGCGCGAGCTGCGCGGCACGGTCTCGTTCCAGCAGCGCGCGGGCAGCACGCGCGTGCGGATCGAGATGGACGGCCGCACCAAGGCGCTCGTGCCCGAGTTCACGATCAAGGGCGCGATGCGCGATCAGATCGATCAGATGGCGCGCGCGCTGCGCGAGCGACTCGAGGAAGAGGATTGAAGATCGCCACGCGCGACGGCCACGCGGTCTACGCGGAGGCGCACGGCGCGGGCATTCCCGTGGTGCTCTCGTGCGCGCTCGCCACCACGCACGAGAACTGGCGGCCGCAGGTGGCGCCGCTCGTGGCCGCGGGCGCGCGCGTCGTGCTCTGGGACTTCCTCGGCCACGGGCTCTCCGACGCCCCGGCCGATCCCGCCGCCTATCACATCGACCGCGTGGTCGACGACCTCGCGCGCGTGCTCGACCGGACGGTCGGCGGCGAGCCCGCGGTGGTGGGCGGGCTCTCGTTCGGCGGGCTGCTGTCGATGCACCTGGCGCTCGCGCAGCCGGACCGCGTCCGCGCGCTGCTGCTCGTCGATACCGGGCCTGGCTTCAAGAACCCCGAGGCGCAGGCGGGCTGGGAGGCGCGGGTCGAGCGGATCGCGGCGGCGGCCGAGCGCCGCGGGATGGCCGAGTACGCGGCCCGCGCCGCCACCCAGCTCGTGGGGCTGCGCCCGGACGAGCCCGCGGCACGCGCCGCATTTGCCGCGGTCGCGGCCCAGACGCCCCACGGCATCGCGAACTTCGCGCGGCGCGTTGCCGGTCCCGCCTCGCCCGTGATCGACCGGCTCGGCGAGATCGCCGTGCCCGCGCTCGTGATCGTGGGCGAGAAGGACGACGCCTACCTGCGCGCAGCCGATGTGCTCTCGGCGCGGTTGCCGCGCGCCGAGCGCCGCACGATCCCCGGCGCGGGGCACATCGTGAACCTGGACGCGCCCGAGGCGTTCGACGCGGAGGTCGTGGCCTTCCTCAACCAGTTGGCCGGCTGACCGAAACCAAACGGGCGCCCGCGGGTTCGACCGGGGTCGGAGGCTCGTTTGCGAGACCGCGACGACGACGTTCGGCTGATGCTGGCGTTCGCCGCCGGTGACGAAGCGGCCTTCGCCGCGCTCTTCGAGCGCTGGTCGCGCCCGCTCCTGCGCTACCTCGAGCGGTTGGTGCGGGAGGCGGCCACCGCCGAGGAGCTGGTTCAGGAGGCGTTCGTGCGAGTCCACCGAGCGCGGCAGAGCTACCGGCCCGAGGCGCGCTTCTCGACCTGGCTGTTCCGGATCGCCACGCACCTGGCCTGGAACGAGCTGCGCCGGCCGCGCCGTCGCGCCCGGCACGAGCCATTCGACGCGGACGAGGCGCCGCCGATCCGGGCCGCGGGCGCACCCGTCGACGAGCTCGTCCACGCGCGGCGCGTGTCGGCGGAGGTGGAGGTCGCGCTCGCGGCGCTGCCCGACCGCCAGCGCGCAGCGCTCTGGCTCGCCGCGGTGGAGGGGCAGAGCTATGCGGAGGTGGCCGCGGCGCTCGCCACCTCGGAGAAGGCCGTGAAGTCGCTCGTGCACCGCGCGCGCGCGTCGCTCGCGGAGGCGCTGGCGGGGCTCGAGGACGCCGGCGACGCGGTGCTCGAGGTGGCGCGATGAGCTGCGCGGAGTTTGCCGCGGACCTCTCGGCGTGGATCGATCGCGAGCTGCCCGAGGCCCGCGCGGCCGACGTGACCGCGCACGTCGCGACGTGCGCGGCGTGCCGCGCTCACGCGGACGGGCTGCGCCGCGCCGACCGCGAGCTGCGCGCGATCCCGCTGCGCGACCTGCGGCCAGATGCGCTCGCCGAGGTGCTGCGACGCGCTGGGGGCGGCGCGCGCGCCGAGCTCGCGCGCGCGGCCCGCTGGGCGCGGTGGGCCGCCGCGGCCGGCGCCGCCGCGGCGCTCGCGTTCTACTTCGCGGCGACGCGGTCGGATCCGCTCGATGCCGCGTCGCCCGAAGACCTCGCAGTGGCGATCGATCTCGACACGGTCGAAGACCTCGACGTGATCGCGAACCTCGAGATGCTCGAGGCGATGGTCGCGCTCGAGGAGGAGGGCAGGGGGTGAGCGGCCTCTGCCGCTGCGCGCTCGCGATCGCGCTCGCGCTGCTCGCGCTCGGCGCGCCGGCTGCGGCCCAGGACCGCGCGTCGCCTCCGCCCGATGCGGGCGAGCACTGGCGCCGGCCGCCGCCCGGAATGCCGGCGCGGATCGAAGCGCGGCGCGATCGCATCCGGCAATGGCAGGCCCACCGCGAGGACCGCGCGGCGCTGCGCCGCGACCTCGGCGAGCTCGGTCCGGACGAACGGAGCGCGCTGCGCGAGACGATCATCGCGCTGCCGCAACCGGAGCGCCGCGCGCTGCGCGATCGGATCGATCGCTATCGCTCGCTCGATCCCGCGCAGCAGAAGGAGCTGCGCGATCGGCTCGGCGCGCTTCGTCAGCTCGAGCCCGGCGAGCGCGACCGCATCCGCGACAACGCGGCGCGCTTCAAGGCGCTGCGGCCCGCCGAGCGCGAGCGGCTGCGCGCCGCCTGGCGCCGCCTGCAGGAGATGCCGCCCGACCAGCGCGACGCCATCCTCGACAAGCTCGCGAAGCCGCCGACCGACTGATTGCTAACGTCACCCGCGATGCCGGGGCGCACCGAGATCTTCACGGTCGAGACGCGCGAGGCGCAGCAGTCGTTCGACATCACCGCGCGCGTGCGCGAGATCGCCGAGCGCGCGGGCGTGGCGCGCGGGCTGTGCCACGTGATGGTGCTGCACTCCACCTGCGCGATCGCAGTGAACGAGACCGCCGATCCGAACATCGGCGCCGACGTGCTGCGCGCGCTCGGCTCGCTCGTGCCGACCGTGAACGACTGGCTCCACGACCTGAAGGACGACAACGCGCACGCGCACGTGAAGGCGTCGTTGCTCGGCCCGTCCGAGCTGATCCCGATCGTCGACGGCGAGCTCCTGCTCGGCAAGTGGCAGGCGGTGTGGCTGTTCGAGTTCGACGGCCCGCGCACGCGGCAGGTCGCGGTCCACCTGGTCGAGGGTTAGTGCAGCGAGCCAGGCTCCTCGCGCTCGCCGCAGTGCTGTGTGCGTGCGCGAGGTCCGCGGCGCCGCCGAACCTGCTCGTGGTGACACTCGACACGGTGCGCGCCGACCACCTCGGCGCCTACGGCTATGGGCGGCCCACCTCTCCCGCGTTCGACGGGTTCGCGGCTGGCGCTGCGTTCTACACGCGCGCGTTCGCCACGTCGCCGTGGACGCTGCCGTCGCACGCGTCGCTATTCACGGGCCTCTACCCGATCGAGCACGGCGCGCACTCGTTCCTCTCCACGCAGCCGCGCAACGCGCATCCGCTCGACCGGCGGCACGCGACGCTCGCGGCCGAACTGACCGCGGCCGGCTACGACACGGCCGCGATCGCCGCCAACGTCGCCTATCTCGACCGCTGGACCGGCCTCGACCGCGGTTTCTCGCACTACGACGTGGTGAAGGCGCGCAGCGCCGAGCTCAACGCGCGCGTGTTCGCGTGGCTCGACGCGCCGCGCAACGGGCCGTTCTTCCTGTTCGTGAACTACATGGACGCGCACCGGCCCTACGACCGCGCGCCCGTGGCGCGCCTCGAGCCCGCGGACCCGGACGCGCGCCTGCTCGACCGCCTGATCGAGACCGTGCTCGGCGGCGGCGATCCGCCGCCGCCCGACCTCGTGGCGCGCGTGATCGCGCAGTACGACCACGGCGTCGCGCACGACGACGATGCGCTCGGCGCGCTGCTCGCGGGCCTGGCGGCGCGCGGGCTCGCCGCGAACACGGTCGTGGTCGTCACCTCGGACCACGGCGAGTACTTCGGCGAGCACGATCTCGTCGAGCACTCGAAGGACGTCTATCAGGCGGCGCTCTGGATCCCGCTCGCGATCCGCGGCGTGTCGGGTGCGGCGCCGCAGCGCATCGAGGCTCCCGTCTCGCTCGCGCACCTGCCGCAGCTGATCGCGCGCGAGCTCGGCGCGCGCGCGGCGCCGCTCGCGGCGCGGTTTCCGCGCGCGCCCGGCCAGGGCCCGCTGCTCGCCGAGAACTACTTCACGCGCGCAAAGGACCTCGGCGATCCGCGCTGGGCCGCGCGCTTCCGCCGCGTGCGGCGCGCCGTGTTCGACTGGCCGTGGAAGAGGATCGTCTCGTCCGACGGCGGCGGCGAGCTCTACGACCTCGCCGCCGACCCGCGCGAGCAGACCGACCTCGCGCGGGAGCACCCCGACGTGAGCGGGCGGCTCGACGCCTGGCTCGCGGCGCAGCTCGCGCGCGTTCCCGAGCGCGAGCGCGGGCTCGCGGGACCGGAGCCCACCCCCTCGGAGCGCGACGCGCTGCGCGAGCTCGGCTATGCGGAGTGACCGCAATATTTTCCAAGTCTGCGCCGCGCGGCGCGGTAGCGTTCGGGCGAGGAGGATCGAGGCGATGCGAGAAGGCGGATGCGCGTGCGGAGCGGTGCGGTATCGGCTCGCGGAAGAGCCGCTGATCGTCCACGCCTGTCACTGCCGCGACTGCCAGTACCTCACCGGCGGCGCGTTCGTGATCAACCTGTGGATCGAGCGGCGCTTCGTCGAGCGGTCGGGCGCGGAGCCGCGGTTCGTCCGGCTTCCGGCGGGCACCGGGCAGCCCCATGACGTCCACTTCTGCGAAGTGTGCAGCACCACGCTCTGGAGCCGCTACCACGCGCCGCCCGGCGACACGCTGTTCGTGCGCGCGGGCACGCTCGACGACCCCACCTCCGTCGCGCCCGACGTGCACATCTTCACGCGCAGCAAGCTGCCGTGGCTCGCGCTGCCCGAGGGCGCCCGCGCATTCCCGGCGATGTACACCGACTTCGCGGCGGTCTGGCCCGCGGAGAAGCTCGCGCGGTTCCGCCACCACGTAGCGGAGCACAAGGCGGCGCACGGCTAGACTGTCGGGATGCCGAGCACCACCGCGCTGCGGCGCGGTCCGCTGTCCGCGACCGACTACCGCTGCAGTGCGGGCCCCGCGGACGAGCCCTACGTCGAGCAGCACAGCGCCTTCACGATCTCGTACGTGCGCCGGGGCAGCTTCGGGATCGAGACGCGCGGCCGCCGCTTCGAGCTCGTGGCCGGCTCGGTGCTCGTCGGCCACCCCGGCGACGAGTACATGTGCACGCACGATCACGCGGCGGGCGGCGACGAGTGTCTCTCGTTCGCGCTCGCGCCCGAGGTTGCGGAGGCGCTCGGAGCGCGGCGTGAGGTCTGGCGCGCGGGCGCGCTGCCACCGCTGCCCGGGCTGGTCGTGCTGGGCGAGCTCGCGCAGGCCACCGCCGAGCAGCGCACCGATCTCGGGCTCGACGAGGTCGGGCTGTACCTCGCGGCGCGCCTGGCCGCGATCGTATCGGATGGGCCGCGCGCGGCGGGTTCCGTGCGCGCGGCCGACCGGCGCCGCGCCGTGGAAGCCGCGCTCTGGATCGACGCCCATGCGCACGAGCCCGTCGACCTCGAGCGCGCCGCGCAGGCCGTCGAGCTGTCGCCGTTCCACTTCCTGCGCGTGTTCGCTCGCGCGCTCGGCGTGACGCCGCACCAGTACCTCGTGCGCGCGCGCTTGCGCCGCGCAGCGCGCCTGCTCTCGGATGGCGAACGCAGCGTCACCGACGTCGCGCTCGACGTCGGCTTCGGCGACCTCTCGAACTTCGTGCGCACGTTCCACCGCGCGGCCGGCGTCTCGCCGCGCCGCTTCTCCCGCGCCGCTCGGGGCGAGCGCAAGATTCTCCAAGATCGGCTCGCGCGCGGTCACTAGCCTCGCCTCCAAGGAGGTCAGGCATGTACGACCACATCGGTCTTCGGGTGAGGGATCTGGCGGCGAGCGTGCGGTTCTACGAGTCGGCGCTCGCGGCGCTCGGCCACGAGCAGACGTCGGGCGACGCGTCGAGCGCGGGCTTCGGCTCGGCAGGCGGCACGGGGCTCTGGCTCGCGCAGTCGCCGGGCGCGGGTGAGCGCGGCGCGCACCTCGCGTTCCGCGCGGCGGATCGCGCGGCGGTGGAGCGCTTCTACAAGAAGGGTCTCTCCGCGGGCGGGCGCGACAACGGCGCGCCGGGGCTGCGCGCCGACTACGGGCCGACCTATTTCGCGGCGTTCCTGATCGATCCCGACGGCAACAACGTTGAGGCCGTGTGCCTCGCGCGGGAGCAGTGAACATGGCCTCGATTCACCGGGAGATCCCGATCGAGGCGTGCCCCGAGCGCGTATGGGACGCGGTGCGCGACGTCGGCGCGATCCACGAGCGGCTCGCGCCGGGCTTCGTCACCGGCACGCAGCTCGAGGACGGCGGCGCCGCGGCGTGGTGACGTTCGGCAACGGGTGGTCGCGCGCGAGCTGATCGTCGATTGCGACGATGCGCAGCGCCGGCTCGCGTGGTCGGTGCAAGCCTCGCGCAGCGAGCCGCAGGCGAGCGAAGTCCATCGGGGTAGCGGCCGTATGAAGCACCACAACGCGTCGCTGCAGATCTTCGCCGAGGGCGAGAGCAGCCGCGCGGTGTGGATCGCGGACCTGCTGCCGCACGAGCTCGCCCCCGCGATCGGCAGCATGATCGCGCAGGGCCTCGAGGCGATGAAGAAGACGCTCGAGGCGCGGTCGCCGCGCTGACGGTGGACGATCCGCTGGAGGAGCCCGCGGCGCGCGGGAGTCGGCGGATCCGGAGGTCGGAGAGCGTCGGATATCGCCCCCCGCGGCTCGGAGTGCTCGTCGACTTTCGATCGGGCGATCCCGCCGCACCTTGCGGGCGGGATCGCGCTCCACCGCGATTCCGGGTGTGAACTACTCCACAGCTGTGGTAAGTCTGGGCCTGGCGGGGAAGCGCCCCATCCACGCCGCCTCGGAGCCGCTTGTCCGCGTCCCCGCGACCCCCCGATTCCCACGAAGCCGCGGGCCCGCGTGCGCCTGCGTTCGTCGCGTTCTTCGTGGACCGCCCGATCTTCGCCTCGGTCGTGGCGATCCTGATCACGCTGATCGGGTCGATCGCGTTCTCGCAGCTGCGCGTCTCGCAGTATCCGCCGATCGCGCCCACCACCGTTCAGGTGTCGGCGACCTACAACGGCGCGAGCGCCGACGTGGTGGAGCGGACGATCACGCTGCCGATCGAGGAACAGGTGAACGGCACCGAGGGCATGCTGTACATGTCCTCGACGAGCGCGAACGACGGCTCGATGAGCATGACCGTCACGTTCCAGCTCGGCCGCGACCCCGACCTCGCCGCCGTCAACGTGAACAACCGCGTGTCGGTGGCGGAGCCGCGCCTGCCCGACGACGTGCGCCGGTTCGGTGTCACCGTGCGCAAGCAGGCGCCCGATCTCTTGCTGGTGGCCAACCTGATCTCGCCGGACGGCTCGCGCGACGCCACCTTCCTGTCGAACTACGCGCTGATCAACATGCTCGACGCGCTCAAGCGCGTGCCCGGCGTGGGCGACGTCAACGTCTTCGGCGAGCGGCGCTATGCGATGCGGATCTGGCTCGATCCCGAGCGCCTCGCGAAGCTCGGTCTGACCGCGTCCGACGTGATCGCCGCCGTGCGCGAGCAGAACGTGCAGATCGCGGCCGGCCGGGCCGGCTCGCCGCCCTCCCGGGGAGTGCAGCTCGAGCTCCCGCTGCGCACCCAGGGCCGGCTCTCGACCGTCGAGGAGTTCGAGAAGATCGTGATGCGCGCCGAGCCGGGCGGCTCGCTCCTGCACCTCGGCGACGTGGCGCGCGTCGAGCTCGGGGCGCAGAACTACGCGAGCTTCACGCGCGTCAACAGCCAGGCCTCCACGACGCTCGGCATCCTCCAGCTGCCGGAGGCCAACGCGCTCGAGGTCGCGCGCGCGGTGCGCGCGGAGCTCGCGCGGATGTCCGAGCGCTTCCCGGCCGGCGTCGACCAGGTCGTCCGCTACGACCCGACCCAGTTCGTCGCGGAGTCGATCTCCGAGGTGATGCGCACGCTGTTCACGGCGATCGCGCTCGTGTTCGCGGTGGTCTACCTCTTCCTCGAGGACTGGCGCGCCACGCTGATTCCGGCCGTCACGATCCCGGTCTCGCTGGTCGGCACGCTGGCCCTGCTCTACGCGATCGGCTTCGGCATCAACTTCATCACGTTGTTCGCGCTCGTGCTCGCGATCGGGCTCGTCGTGGACGACGCGATCGTGGTGGTCGAGAACGTGGCGCGCCTGCTGTCCGAGGGATATCCGCGCCGCGAAGCGGTGCTGCGATCGATGGGCGAGGTGACGAGCGCGATCGTCGCCGCCACGCTCGTGCTGGGCGCCGTGTTCACGCCCGTGGCGCTGCTGCCCGGGACCACCGGAGTGATGCTCCGCCACTTCGGCGTCGCGGTCACGTGCGCGGTGATGATCTCGCTGCTCAACGCGCTCACGCTCTCGCCCGCGCTGTGCGCGCTCGTGATGCGGCCGGAGCGCGAGCACAAATCGGCGTTCTTCCGCGCGTTCGACCGCGGATTCGCCGCCGTGGTCGAGCGCTACGACCGCGGCGTGCGCGCGCTGCTTCCGCGCCGCGGAATCGTGCTGGGCGTGCTCGCGGTGCTGTTCGCGGCGAATCTCGTGCTGTTCAACACCGTGCCGAGCGCATTCATCCCCGACGAGGACCAGGGTTATTTCATCACGAGCTTCCAGCTCCCCGACGGCGCCTCGATCGAGCGCACCGACGCGGTGGCGCACGAGGTGGAGAAGATTCTCGAGGAGACGCCGGGCATCGCCGGCTGGAACCTGTTCGGCGGTTTCGACGTGCTGACCGGAACGTCTCCGCCCAACTTCGGCACGGTGTTCGTCACGCTCGATCCCTGGAGCGAGCGCATCGCGAAGGGCCAGGAGATCGACGCGGTGTTCGCGCACATCCAGCCGCTGTTCGCGAAGATTCCCGGCGCGCGCGTGGTCGCACTCAACCCGACGCCGGTCCGCGGGCTGTCGCGGGTCGGCGGCTTCGAGTTCCAGCTCCAGGACCACGGCGGAGGAAGCGTCGACGAACTCGCCGCGGTGGCGAGGCAGATCATCGACGAGGCCGGCAAGAGCAGGGAGCTGCGCAATCTGTTCACGTCGTTCCAGCCGAACGCGCCGCAGATCCGCCTCGACCTCGATCGGATCAAGGCCAAGACGCTCGGCGTGCGGGTCGACTCGATCTTCGAGACCCTCCAGGCGTTCATGGGCGGCATCTACATCAACGATTTCGATCGCTTCGGCCGCTTGTTCCGCGTGTACGCGCAGGCGGAGGGCGACCTGCGCACGAGCCCCGATGACGTGAAGCGGCTGTGGGTGCGATCCGAGCGCGGCGAGATGATTCCGCTCTCTACGCTGATCTCGCTGTCGCGGATCTCGGGGCCGCGCGACATCCCGCACTACAACGTCTACCGCGCCGCGAAGATCCAGGGCCAGGCCGCGCCGGGCTACAGCTCCGGTCAGGCGCTCGACAAGATGGAGGAGCTCGCGCGCAACGTGATGCCGGACTCGATGTCGTTCGAGTGGACCGGCACCGCCTATCAGGAGCGCCAGGCCGGCAACCAGGCGCGCGTGATCCTCGGGCTCTCGCTGATCGTCGTGTTCCTGTTCCTCGCGGCGCAGTACGAGAGCTGGAGCCTGCCGTTCGCGATCCTGCTGGTCGTGCCGCTCGCGTTCGCGGGCGCGCTCGCCGGGCAGGCGCTGCGAGGCTACGCGAGGGACCTCTACTGCCAGATCGGGCTCGTCACGCTGATCGGGCTCGCCTCGAAGAACTCGATCCTGATCGTCGAGTTCGCCAAGCGGCGCCACGCGGAGGGCCTGTCGCTCGTGGACGCGGCGCGCGAGGCCGCGGAGGTCCGGCTGCGGCCGGTCGTGATGACGGCTTTTGCGTTCATTCTCGGCGTAGTCCCGCTCGTGATCGCGAGGGGGGCGGGCGCCGCGGCCCGCCGCTCGCTCGGCACCACGGTGTTCGGCGGCATGCTCGTGGCTACGCTGCTCTCGCTGGTGCTGGTGCCCGCGCTGTTCGTGATCGTGCAGAGCTTCGCGGAGTGGATCGGAGGGCGTCTGCGCCGCGACCCGGCTCACGGAGGAGCGAGATGACGCGGCGAGGCGGATGGATCGGGCTCGCGCTGCTGTACACGTCGGTCCTCGCGGCGGCGGCGCTCGGCTGCGGCCGGGGCAATCCGGGCGGCGCGCCGCCGCCCGAGGTGATCGTGGCCACCGTGCGGCAGGGTGCCGTGCCCAACCGGCGCGAGTACGTCGGCAACGTGCGCGCGGTGGAGACCGTGGAAGTCCG
>DATFWW010000239.1:0-5032 GCA_035258825.1 Myxococcota bacterium | reverse complement strand
TGGAGTTCGAGGTGTGAGTCCGTGCGGAGCCGGATCCGGAGCACTCTTCTCGCGTTGCTCTGGTGGCTCGGGTGCGGCGTGAGCTATCGCGACGCCCCCGCGCCGGCAAACGACGAGTACGCCGAGCCGCGCGCGCGCATGGTGCGCGAGCAGCTCGTGGCGCGCGGGATCCGCGACGACCGCGTGCTCGTGGCGATGGGTCGCGTGCCGCGCCACGAGCTGGTGCCGGAAGGCGAGCGCGACGAGGCCTACGAGGACCGGCCGCTGCCGATCGGCGAAGGCCAGACGATCTCGCAGCCCTACATCGTCGCGGCGATGAGCGAGGCCGCCGCGCTCACGGGCAGCGAGCGCGTGCTCGAGGTGGGAACGGGCTCGGGCTACCAGGCAGCGGTGCTCTCCGCGCTCGCGCGCGACGTGTACACGATCGAGCTCGAGCCCGTGCTCGCGCAGCACGCAAAGACGGCGCTCGAACAGCTCGGCTGCGCGAATGTGCACACGCGCACGGGCGACGGCTACCGCGGCTGGCCCGAGGCGGCGCCGTTCGACGCGATCCTCGTCACGGCGGCGCCCGACCACGTGCCGCCCGATCTGATCGCGCAGCTCGCACCGGGCGGCCGCCTCGTGATCCCCGTCGGCGGCAGCAACGACCAGGAGCTCTGGCTGTACACGAAGACCGAGCGCGGCGTCGAGCGCAGGCGCCTGATGCCGGTGCGCTTCGTGCCGCTCCGCGGCGAAGCCGAGAAGTAGCCATGGCTCGCCTAGGCCACGATCTTCCCGGCGCGCAGCGCGGCGATCTGATCGCCCATCCCGAGCTCGACGAGGATCTCGTCGGTGTGCTGGCCGATCGTCGGCGCGGGGGCGCCGGTCTTCGCGGGCGTGGCGCCGAATCGCGCCGGCGGGCGCGGCTGACGCACGCGGCCCGCCGCCGGGTGCAACGAGTCTTCGAGGACGCCTAGCGCGGCGACCTGAGGGTCGCGGTGCAGCTCCGCGGGACCCACCACCGCGCCGCACGGCGCGCGCTCGGCCTCCATGCCGCGGATCGCCTCCGCCGTGGTCATGTCCGCGACCGCGGCATACACGCGCCGCAGCAGTGCCTGGAACGCCTCGGGGTTCTGCCGCCTGGCGAAGATCGTCGCCACCATGGGATCGTCGTAGCCGTCTACGCCGACGCCGCGGCAGATCGCCGCGACGTCGCCGTCGGAGACCGGCGCCGCGATCACGTAGCCGTCCTTCGTCGGCCAGAGCTTCTGATCGCGCGAGAAGCTCGACGGCTGCTTGCCATCCGAGTCGAGCAACACCTCGTTGCCTGCAGCGTCCGCCCAGACGAAGTTCACCACGCTCTCGAGCATCGAGATCTCGAGGTGCTGGCCTGACCCACCCGACGGACTTCGCTCGCCGTCGGCTCGCTGCGCGCGACTTGCCCGCTCGCGCGCGAAGAGCGCCGCGGTGATCGCCTGCGACGCGGTGAGCGAGGTGATCTTGTCGGCGGCGGTGTGGCGGATCAGCTGCGGCACGCCCTCGGCACCCGCCTGCACCGCGGCGAGCCCGGCGTAGGCCTGCACGACCGGGTCGTAGGCGCTCTTGTGCGCGTACGGACCCGTGGCGCCGAAGCCGCTGATGGACACGTAGACGAGCCGCGGATTCGCGGAGGACAACGCTTCGTAGCCGAGTCCGAGCCGCTCGATCACACCGGGCCGGAAGTTCTGAACGAACACGTCGGCGCGCGCGGCGAGGCGGCGCACCAGATCGAGGCCGGCCTCCTTGTGCAGATCCACCGCGATCGAGCGCTTGCCGCGGTTGGCGATCTGCGCCATCGCCGACACTCCGCCGATCGCCGGTCCCACCCAGCGCCCGATGTCGCCGATGCCGGGCGGCTCCACCTTGACCACGTCGGCGCCCTGGTCCGCGAGGATGCCGACCGCCCACGGCCCGGAGAGCGCGATCGAGAGGTCGACGATGCGGATCCCAGCGAGCGGTCCGGCCCAATGGCCTTCGCTCGCCCCCCTCATGGTCTTCGCTCGCCCGCGACTCGCTGTGCGAAGCTTGCGCTCGCTGCCGAAACTTGCCTTGCCAAGCCGTTCCCTCCCCACATCCATGTCGGTGCGCCATTCTACTCCGGCCGCGAGGTCGATCCGTGCGCGACTGGCTCTCCGATTTCTTCGCCGGGCGCCCGGCCTGGATCAACGCGCTGATGGTGTTCTGCGCGTTCATGGCGTTCGTGTACGTGCCGTGGGATTTCCTCGTGAAGCCCATGGCGCGCGACCAGGAGGTCTGGCTCGGGATCATGCTCACGGGGCTCGGCGCGAAGCTCACCGAGCCACTGCACTGGGCGATCTACGCAGCGGGCTTCTACGGCTTCTACCGGATGCGATCCTGGATGTGGCCGTGGGCGGCCGCCTACGCGGCCTCGGTGGCGATCGGAATGCTCGTGTGGCCGCTGCTCTACCAGCAGAGCTTCGCCCTGCTGATGGGCGCGGTTGGGTTCGTGCCGTTCGCGCTGCTCGCGCGCGAGCTGTGGCGGGCGGAGCCGCTGTTCGACGAAGAGCGCGTGCCGATGCGCGAGCGCTACGGCGAGTGGGCGCTCGTGACCGGCGCGTCGGCGGGGATCGGCGAGGCTTTCGCGCGCGCGCTCGCGCGCGAGGGGATGTCGGTGGTGCTGTCGGCGCGGCGGCGCGATCGCCTCGAGGCGATCGCGTCCGAGCTCGAGAAGACGTTTTCGGTGCAGACGCGCGTGGTAGAGGAGGATCTCGCCAACGCGGAGGGCGCCGAGCGCGTCGCGCGCGCGGTGTCGGACCTCCCGATCGCAGTGCTCGTGAACAACGCGGGCTTCGGCGCTGCGGGCCGCTTCGACAAGCTCCAGGCCGAGCGCCTGCGCGACATGGTGACCGTGAACTGCGTCGCGCCGATGCTGCTCGCGCGGCGGATCCTGCCGCGCATGCAGGACCGCGGCCGCGGCGCGGTGATCTTCACCGGATCGGTGTCGGGCCGGCAGCCGCTGCCGTTGCACGGCGTGTACGCGGCCACCAAGGCGTTCGATCAGCTGCTCGGCGAGGCGCTCTACGTCGAGCAGCGGCGATTCGGCATCGACGTGCTCGTGGTGGAGCCGGGCTCCACGGAGACCGAGTTCCACGGCGTCGCGAACGAGCTGCCGCACGCGGGCGAGTCGCCCGAGGCCGTCGTGGAGACCGCACTCGAGGCGCTCGGGCGCCAACCTTCCGTGGTGTCGGGCTGGTACAACTGGCTGCGCGCGAACCTCTCGCAGCGGATCGCACCGCGCTCCATGGTGGCGTACCTCGCACACGAGTATACGCGGCGGCAGACGCCCGAGGACCTCCAGTGATGGCGCGCCGTCCGTCGCACTGGCTCGTGAAGTCCGAGCCCGGCACGTACAGCTGGGACGATCTCGTCCGCGATCGCACGACGCGCTGGGACGGCGTGCGCAACGCGCAGGCGCGCAACAATCTCCAGGCGATGCAGGTGGGCGACCTCGCGCTCTTCTACCACAGCGGAGAGGGCAAGGAAGTGGTGGGTGTCTCGAAGGTGGTGAAAGCCGCCTATCCCGATCCCACCACAAATGACGAGCGCTGGGTCGTGGTGGACCTCGCGCCGGTTGCGCCGCTGCGACAGCCCGTGGCGCTCGCCGACATCAAGCGCGACGCGGCGCTCGCGGACCTCGCGCTCGTGCGCCAGGGGCGGCTCTCGGTGATGCCGATCGATCCGCGCGCGTTCGCGCGGATCCTCGCGCTCGGCAAGACGAAGCTCTAGGGATCGGCCGCGCCGCGTCGCTTCTCAGCGGGCGAGTCCGCTGCGAAAGTCCGGGTACGAAGGTGCCCACGCGAGCAGGTCGCGCGCGCGGCGGTTGGAGACGCGGAACGAGGGCAGGAGCGCGCGGCCACCGGGCTCGGGAGGTGCTGCGCCCAGGACGGCACAGATGTACGCGAACAGATCTCGCCAGCGCGCGGGCTCGTCGTCGGCGACGATCAGCGCCTGTCGCGACGGCCATCGCCGGAGGGCTGCGATCGTCGCGCCGGCCATGTCCGCGATGTGGATCAGCGACACGTAGTCCGTGCCTTCCGCGGGCAACCGGAGCTTCCCGGCGCGCGCGCGCTCGAACCAGTCCTCGTCGAAATCGGTGCCGGGGCCGTAGAACAGGCCGCCGCGCAGGATCAGCCAATCGAGGCCCGATCGCTCGACGGCGGCTTCCATCTCGCGCGCGGCGGAGATCGCGGCCGCCGCCACCTCGAGCTTCACCGCGTGAAAGCTCGTCTCGTCGGCCAGCTCGCCGGCGCCGCCCGCGTGGACCATCGCGATGCTCTGCTGGACGATCCGCGCGACGCCCGCCTCGCGGCACGCGCGCGCGAAGATCGGCGTTCCCTCGCGGCGGAGTCGATCATTGGCCGCGTAGTCGCCCGCGCGCTTCGGAGTCGGAAGCGCCGTGGCGAGGTTGATCGCGGCGTCGCAACCGGCGAGCCCCTTCCGCAGCGATGCCCCGTCGAAGAGGTCGGCGGCCGTTACCTCGGCGCCGCAAGCCGCCGCGATCACCGCCGCCTCGGGCCGCCGCACGAGTGCTCGGACGCGGTACCCGGACGCGGCGAGGCGCGGCACCAGGTGGCGCCCGTAGACCCCGGTCGCGCCGAGCACGGCGATGCGCTCGCTCATTTCCGGATCACACCCCGCGCAGATATCCGTTTGCGAGTGCGTCGGCGTACTCGTTCCACTTCGAGCCGTCGTGCGCGCGGATCCATTGCAATCGGACCTTCGGATGATCCTGCGCGAGCGCCCACAGGCGCTTGACCTGCTCGAGGTTCGCGATCGCGCCGCCTTTGCGACGCCAGCCGCGCCGCTCCCAGCCCGCGGCCCATTCGTTCACGGTCTTCACGCAGAGCTGGCTGTCCGAGTACATCGTGACGGCCGCGTCGGGTGGCAGCAGCTCGTAGGCCGCGATCAGCGCGGCGAGCTCCATGCGATTGTTGGTGGTGGCGGGATCGCGACCCGATGCCTCTGCCCGGATCGCGTCGTCCTCCACCCACAC
>DATFWW010000238.1:0-13409 GCA_035258825.1 Myxococcota bacterium | reverse complement strand
GCGCGGCGATCTCGTCGCGCATCCCCTGCGCGAGCGTCGCAGCGGGCTCGTCTTCGAGCGGGCAGACGCGGAATTCGACCTTCACGACTTGCGCGTCGCCTTCACGGCCTGCATCAGGCCGGCCGTGTCGCCGCCGATCGCGGCGAGGTGCGGCCCGGCCTGGAGATCGTTGCCGATCCGGATCGCCGTGCGCGCGCCGCGCGCCTCGAGCGCCGCGTACACGAAGCGCTTGTTCACGGTCACCACCGCCGGCGGCACCTCGGCGATGCGCCGCGCGATCTCGACCACGCGCGCCTCGAGCTCGTCGTCGGGGAATGCCTGGTTCACGAGCCCTGCCGCGGCGGCTTCGGTGCCGGTGTACTCGCGGCCCGCAACGTGCAGCTCCATCGCATGGCGCGCGGAGAGCAGCGCCGGGAACCACGGGAAGTCGGGCAGGCCCGCGAAGCGCAGCACGGGGTGGGAGAGCCGCGCCGACGCCGCGGCGTAGGCGAGGTCGCACGCGCCGGCGAGCTCGAGGCCGCCCGCCATCGCATAGCCGTGGATCATCGCGACCACCGGCTTGGCGAGATCCCAGAGCGACATCCAGCCCTCGGAGACGTGGCGCGCCCACTGCAGGCCCACGTTGGGCGTGAAGTAGGGCTGGTTCGCGCCGAGATCGGACTTGAGGTCGTAGCCCGACGAGAAGCACCGTCCGGCGCCGCGCACGATCGAGACGCGCACGCCCGCGTCGCCGTCTGCGCGCTGGAGCGCCTGGAGCAGCTCGCTGCGCATCTTGTTGTCGATCGCGTTGCGCTTCTCGGGCCGGTTCAGCGTGACGATCCGGACGCCCGGCGCGGCCTCGGCGATCGCGATCCGCTCGTAGTCAGACATCGCGAGCTCCCACCAGTTCCGACATCAACGCGTAGGCCGCGTCCTGCTGCGTGCGCACGGTGACGCCGGTGTAGGGCATGGGTTCCCAGTGCTTGCGCCAGCGCTCGCGGATGCGCGCCACGGGACCGTAGAGGCCGCCCTCGTCGATGTAGTCGTCGGGCACGGCGGCGATCGCCTCGTCGCGGCGTCCGGCCTGGAACAGCTCGTGGATCCGGTTCGCCGCATCGCCCCAGCCCTCGCGCTCCATGCGCTTCCTGTGGAAGTTCTGCTTCGGGTGCCCCATGCCGCCCACGTAGAGCGCGACGAACGGCTTGCCCGCGGCGAGCGCGGACTTCACGTCGTCGGTGATCGTCACCATGACCCCGCCCTGGATCTCGAAGTCGCGGTAGCTCTTGCCGCCACCCGCGCGGCGGAAGCCCTCCTCGAGCCACGCCGTGAACGTCTTCGCGTTGCCCGGGCGCAGCCCGAACGGCAGCCACCCGTCGGCAATCTCCGCGGTCAGGGTCACCGTCTCCTTCGCGCCGGTGCCGAGCCAGATCCGAGGCCGCGGCTCGAAGTGCAGGATCGACTTCAGCGGCTTGCCCATGCCCGACGCGCCGGGACCGCGATAGGGAAGCTGGATCTCCTCGCCTTCGTGCGAGACGGGCGCTTCGCGCGCGAAGATCTTGCGCAGGATCGCGACGTAGTCGCGCATGCGCTCCTTCGGGCTGCCCCACGGCGCGCCGTACCAGCCCTCGACGATCTGCGGGCCCGAGACGCCGAGCCCGCCGATCGCCCGCCCGCCGCCTGCGAGCGCGTCGAGCGTGCCGAGCTGCATCGCGGCCATCGCCGGGCTGCGCGCGGCGACCTGCATCACGCCCGTGCCCAGCCGGATCCGCTTCGTGTGCGCGGCGACGAACGCGAGCGGCGTGATCGCGTCGGAGCCGTAGGCCTCTGCCGACCACACCGAGTCGTAGCCGAGCGCCTCGCACTTCTTGATCCGTTCGATCGGCACGTCTACGCCCCGACCGGCGTATTCGATCGCGAGCCCGAGCTTCATGGGGGGCCTCCGTCGGAAGCCACAGCTTACGCGAACCGAGGGGACTATGTGACCCGAGGGGTCCGCGGCGCACGCTGCCCCCGGTGTTGGCGCCTCGACGTTCCGGACCGGGCACGCCGTTCTGCGAGAGCCGCACGCTGCGCGTCGCGTCCATCGATCACGCACTCGCGCGCGACGAGTGAATCGCGTCAGCTAATCGTGTCATCGTGTGGACATTCGCCAGCCCGCTTCCGGTACCGGATCGTCGTCGAACTGGACGAACAATACGGTCGAAGTGTCGTCCTCGAGATCGACGATCTCGGCGCTCGCGCAGCGCGAGCGGTGCCGGATGCGCGGGTTCGGCCCGGGTTTGCGTCCCAGGCCGTCGGCCACCATGACAGATTTCACCGACGAGGCGCTATTCCGCGTCCTCGAGGTGCGCCTTGACCGCGCCGCCGACGCGCTCGCGGTCGATCAGGAACGTGTCGTGGCCGTAGGGCGCGTCGAGCTCGACGTATGTCACTGGCGCGCCCTGCTTGCGCAGCGCCGCGGCGAGCTCGCGCTGCTGCCAGACCGGAAACAGCAGGTCCGAGCTCACGCCGATCACGAGCGTCGGGCAGGCGATCCGCTCGATCGGCGGCCGGCCGCGCGAACCGTCGGTGAGGTCGAACAGGTCCATCGCCTTCGAGATGTAGAGATACGAGTTCGCGTCGTACTGGAGGCAGAACTTCTCGCCCTGGTGGGCGAGATAGCGCTCCACCTCGAAGTCCTCGTCGAGCCGCGGCGCGGTGTCCTCGGCGGTGCGCGCGCGGCCGAAGCGGACCTGCCACTCCGGCCCCGAGCGATAGGTGATCGTCCCCATCTCGCGCGCGATCTTCTGCCCGCGGTGCGGAAAGCTCAGGCCGTAATAGCGGCCGCCGCGCCAGTCGGCATCGGCCATCACCGCCTGGCGCTGCACGAAGCGGAACGCGATCGACTGCGGGTGCGAGCGCAGCGCCGCCGAGATGCTGATCACGCGGGCCACCCGCTCGGGGACGAGCCCCGCCAGCAGCAGCGACTGCATCCCGCCGAGCGACGCCCCCGACGACGCGTGCAGGCGCTCGATCCCGAGGTGGTCGAGCAGCGCGAGCTGCGCGCGCACCATGTCGCCCACGGTGAGGATCGGGAAGTCGGTGGCGTAGGGCCGCCCCGTGCGCGGATCGGTCGAAGCGGGCCCGGTGCTGCCGTAGCAGCCGCCGAGCAGATTGCTGCAGATCACGAAGAAGCGGTTCGTGTCCACCGCGAGGTCGGGGCCGATGAACTCCTCCCACCAGCCCGGGCTCGGATTGGCGCGATGACTGCGCGCGTGCGAGGAAGCGGAGAGGCCCGTGTGCAATAGCACCGCGTTGTCGCGCGCGGGCGAGAGCGTGCCCCAGGTCTCGTACGCGATCGTCAGCTCGGGCAGCTCGCCGCCCCACTCGAAGCGGAACGGCTGTGGGTGGTGGAACGTGGAATAGCCGGAGACCACGCGGTCGTAGTGCGGCTCGGGCCCTTCGTGACGGGTGCGGTTCGCCATGGCTGCAGGGGTGTCGCCATCATAGCCCTTGCTAGAGTCGGCGCGGCTTCGAATTGCCCACCTACCGGAGCTTTCCGATGCAACGCACTCGCAGGGGCTCGTCCCCCCTCGCCGCGCTGATTGCGCTCGCGGCCTTGCTAGGCGGGGTGCTCGCGTGCGCCACGAAGATCCCGCTGCTGCCTTCGAGCGCGAGCGCGAGCCCAAGCGCGACCGGCAACGTGCACGCGAAGCTCGACGCCAATGGCAACGCCTGGGTGGAGCTCGATCTCGAGCAGCTCGCGCCGTCTCCGCGCGCCACCTATGTGATCTGGGCCGAGAGCCAGTTCGGACGCCAGGTGCTGCTGGGCCGGATCGCCGTGGCCAAGGACGGCACCGCGGAGTGGGCGGGCACCGTGCCGTTCGACAAGTTCCGGATGATCCTGACCGCCGAGGACACCGCGTGGCCCGAGCGGCCCAGCGCGCCCTATGTGGTCCAGACCGACTTCGTCGAAGCCGGAAGGGGATGGTTCTGAACGCCGCTCACGGCTTGTCGAAATCGACGTAGATCGGCGACGACCACGCGCGCGGCTCGCGCGGCGCGAGGCAGTCGTCGGCGTCGCCCTGCGGACCCGGGCACAGGTTCACCTTCGTGCAGTTTCCCTGCGCATCGCGCTCGCAGCGCAGGTTGCCGGCGTTGATCGCGGGTTCGGGTGCCTCGAAGACGCGCGCATAATAGAGCACGTCGCGCTCGAGGTCGGGGAACTCGGGGTCGTTGAAGGTCGCCGCGCAACCCTGCGGGTCGGGATCGCACTCGAACACGCGCCACGGATCGTCGATCAGGTGCTCGATGCCTTCGGTCGCCGCGGCCTGCGGGACGATCCGCACGATCTCGATCCGCGTGATCGGCCGCCGCTGGTCGCCCGGGTGGTAGCACTCGCCCTTGCACAGGCGCTCGAGCCGTTCGTGCCCGAGCGCCTCGGCGGCGTCCGGCGGACAGCCGGGCTTCTGCTCGAACGACCCGACCGCGCGCACCGAGAAGATCGGGGATTCGTCCATGCGCGTCTCGCTGCCCATCGGCAGGAGCTCGCCGCGCGAGCCGGGCGGATTGAGCAGGTCGAACCAGAGCAGCGTGCGCTGACCCGTGGTGCCGTACACCTCGCGCCGCTGGAGCGCCGCCCAGATCGACTCGCGGTCGCGGCCGGTCGCGTGCACGGCGACCAGGCCGCCGGTGCCGAGGAACGACGCCGCGCGCTCGACCTCGAACGTGTTGAAGCCGGGCTGGTCGACCGAGATCGGGCGCGATTCCGCCGCGGGCGCCTCGTGCTTCACGCCGAGCAACGCGGCGATGCCGCCGCCGTTCGGGCCGCCCTGCGACTCGGTCATGCCGCGCCGGTACTTCTGCTTGTAGCCGGTGCCGGGCCGGCCGAAGTGATTGTCGCTCGAGGCGATGAAGCCGAAGCGGAAATGGCGCGGCGGGCCGGGCGCGTCGAAGTTGCCGAGCGCTTCGATGTACTGCACCGACGACTTCGGGCGGTAGTTGAACGCGGGCTCGCGGCAGTCGCGACACTGGCCGGCGTCGAGCCAGTCGGCCGCTTCCGCGCCCGGCACCACCTTGTGCGCGGCGACGCCCGCCGCGGCCGCGTTCGCGCGCGCGGCGACGGCGCGCTGCTCGCAGGTCTCCGCGCTCTCGCCCGCCGCGGTGCAGCGCTCGCGGATCAGCTCACCCGCGCGCCAGCAGGTCGGCAGATAGTCCTTGGTCGGCGCCGGACACACCGGGCTGCCGTCCGCGGCGAACTCGATCTCGTGCCAGGGCCGGAACACCTCCGAGTCGCCGTGGCCCGAGAACACCTCGATCAGGCGCTGGCGCTGCGGATCGTGCATGTCTCCCTTGAGCTGCTTGTCCCACGACGAGCCCGGCGGCGTGTAGAAGCCCCACGTGGTGCCGTGCGGGATCACGATCGCGTCATAGCCCCACTCGTCGAGCTTGCGGAACAGGTCGGCCGGCGTCTTCGCCTGCTCGCGGCAGTCGCGCGGCAGGTCGCGCGTGTTCGTGTCGGAATCGCAGAGCGGCACGGCCGCCAGCTCGGCGAAATAGCGCGCGAAGTCGTGGGTGCGCCCGCCCGATCGCAGCGCGAGCAGGCCGAGCCCGAGCGGCGGCGGAGAGCCGCCCTCGATGCCCTCCAGCGCCGAGATCGGCCGCGCCGGAATGCGCGCGTCGTCCGTGTACTCGAACACGACGTTCTTGTGCCCGTAGTGTTTGTCCGGCGTCGTGCCGACCTGGGTCCACTCCCAGCCGAGGTAGGCGACCATGTCCGGGCTCGCGGGGTCGCCGGCGACCGCGTTGCACTGCCGGATCGAGTCGATCGTCTCGCGCCAGTGCTGCGGCGTGATCGAGAAGTCGTGATCGTTGATCGACCAGAAGTCGAGCGACGAGCAGTAGCGGGCGAAGTCGCACGCATCGGCGGGCGGGTGGGCGCCTTCACCGCCGACCATCGGCAGGCTGAACGTGAACGCGTCGAACGAGAACGTGGTGTGGACGTGCAGGTCGCCGAACAACACCTGCTTCGGGCGCGCCGCGCCGAGCGCGCGCCCCGCCTCGCGGTCGCCGCGCACGCGCGCCTCGATCTCCGCGAGCGGCCGCCGGCGCCCCGCGATCTCGCCGGGGCCATCGTGCGCGCCGAACGCGCCGCGGCCAGCTGCGTAGTCGATCCCGAGCCCGAAGCCGATCAGCGCGGCCGCGGCGAGCGCGATCTTCTTGACCACGTCGATCTCCTCCTCTGTTCCCCCAGGGGTCAGCGGATTTCGCGGTGATTGTCGGCCGGCAAACCTCACGGGCGGCGGCGCCGCCGTCAACCCCGAGAAGTGCCGCCGTATCGCCGTGCTGGTGGGCGTTGCTGCGCGTTCACGCGCGCGCAACTCGACACTCGCTGCGCGCGCTCGGGCACTCCTCGACATGCTCGAACTCGTTCAGCTAGAGGCGCAACCCGGCCGCACGGCACTCGCGCCGCGCACCGCAGGGCCCACGATCTGGGCGGTCGCGAGCGGAAAGGGCGGCGTCGGAAAGTCGGTGGTGTGCGCGAGCCTCGCGGTCGGCCTCTCGCAGACCGGACCGCGCGCGGTCGCTGTCGATCTCGATCTCGGCGGCGGCAACCTGCACACGCTGTTCGGCTGCGCGCGCGCGCGCCGCACGCTCTCCGACCTCGCGCACGGCCGCGTGAGCTCGCTCGCGGACGCGCTCGCCGGCACCACGGTGCCCGGCGTGAGCCTGCTCTCGGGCGCGCGCGCGGCGCTCGACGCGGCGAACGCCTCGCGCGAGCAGACGCAGAAGATCCTGCGCGGCCTCGCGCAGATCGACGCGGCGCACGTGGTGCTCGATCTCGGCGCGGGCACGAGCTTCCACACGATCGACGCGTTCCTGGCCGCGGACCGCCGGCTGCTCGTCGTGACGCCCGAAGCGACCGCGATCGAGAACGCCCATCACTTCCTCAAGGCGGCGTTCTTCCGTGCCGTGCGCGATCTCGCCGCCGACCCTCACCTGTACCTGGCTCTCGCGCCGGTGCTCGACGAAGCGCGGCGCGGCGGCGCCACGCCGCGCGAGCTGGTGGAGGCCGCCTCGCATGCCGACGCGCGAGCGGGAGCGCGACTGCGCTCGCGGCTGCGCGAGTTCGAGGTCTTCCTCGTGGTGAACCGCGTCGGCGGCGAAGAGCGAGGGAACCTCGGCGAGAAGATCGCCGCCGACGCGCGCGCCCAGCTGGGCACTCACGTGCGCCTCGCGGGATCGCTCGCGGAGGACGGGTCGGTGCCCGCCGCGGTCGACCGCGGTGTGCCGGTGATGCAGCTGTTTCCGGCCGCCCGGTTCTGCGCCGACGTCCACGCGCTCGTCGCGTCCCTGTTCGCCGACGCGCCCGCCTCGGCGACGCGCGCGCTCGCGCTCCTGCAAGCCTCGCGCAGCGAGCCGGAGGCGAGCGAAGACGATCGGGTGGGTCCGCGCGGCGAGCCGCTTCCGGAGCCGCCCGCGGTGTACCGCGCGACTGCACCGGGTCGCTACCTGCGCGCGCGCCGTGAGCAGCTCGGCCTCGATCTCCGCGCGCTCCACGAGCGCACGCGCATCCGCGATCACTACCTCGAGGCGATCGAGGCAGAGCGCTTCGAGGCGCTGCCGCCCGACCTGTTCCTGCGCGAGTACGTGCGCCAGATCGGCCACGCGCTCGAGATCCCCGATCCGGTGGAGTTCGCGCGCCGCTTCGTCGAGATCGGGCATGCCCGCCGGTGCGGGGAGGCAGTCGCGAGCGGGGTGGTCGCGAGCGCTCCGCCGCGCCCCGCGCGGCCGATGCCCACTGCCGACGAGCGGCTCGCCCCGTTCGACGACCAGCCCGCGCTCGAGGGCTCCCCATAGCGGGTGGATGGCGGGGTTCACCCGCCCTACCGTGCGCCGTCATGATCGGCGCCATCGAGGCCCTGGACCGCCTGCGCGCGGGCAATCGCCGGTTCGTCGCGGACCGCACGGCCGCGAACCACGCCAATCGCGAGCGGCGCACCGAGCTCGTTGCGGGGCAGGAGCCGTTCGCGATCATCCTCGGCTGCTCGGACTCGCGCGTGCCCGCCGAGCTCGTGTTCGATCAGGGCTTCGGCGACCTGTTCGTGATCCGCGTGGCGGGCAACATCGTGGCGCCGTCGCAGATCGGCAGCGTCGAGTTCGCGGCGGCGCGCTTCGGCACGCGGCTCGTGGTGGTGCTCGGCCACTCGCAGTGCGGCGCGGTGGTCGCGACGCTCGAGGAGCTGCTCGGCAGGGCGACCACGGAGTCGAAGAACCTGCGCTCGATCGTCGACCGCGTGCGGCCGTCGGTGGAGGATCTGCTCGCGGGGCCGCACGCCGAGGATCCGGAGCTCCTGGTCCGCGAGGCCGTGCTCGCCAACGTGCGCGCGTCGGTGCAGAAGCTCCGCCACGGCTCGGAGCTGCTCGAGCGGCTCATCGAGACGGACGGCCTGCGGATCGTCGGCGCGAAGTATTCGCTCGCGAGCGGCGTGGTGACCTATTTCGACGGCGTTCCGAGCGACGTCTCGCTTCGTTAGTCAGCGGCCGGACGCAGCCGCGCGTCATCGATCCGGCCGAGCAGGCGCAGCAGGCCGTCGAGGATCGTGACCGGGTGGGGAGGGCAGCCCGGCACGTAGAGGTCCACCGGGACGACCGCTGCGGCGCCGTCGTGAACCTCGGGATGGCCGGCGTAGGGGCCGCCCGAGATCGCGCAAGCGCCGACTGCGATCACGAGCTTCGGGTCCGGCACCGCGGCGTAGGTCTTCTCGAGCGCGAGCCGCATGTTGCGGCTCACGGCGCCCGTGACCAAGACTCCGTCGGCGTGGCGCGGCGACGCGACGAACTGGATGCCGAACCGGCCGAGGTCGAAGACGATCGTTCCGAGCACATTCACGTCCGCCTCACAGGCGTTGCAGCCGCCGGCGCTCACCTGGCGCAGCTTGAGCGAGCGGCCGAACAGCCGGCGCGCGCGCGCGTCGAGTGCTTCGGCCAAGCGCAGGGTCCGGCCATCGGTGACCAGGTCCTCGCGATGGCGCGTGGCGAGACGCCAGTCCGAGCCGTACGCGATCGCACCTTCCGGGCACGCATCGATGCAGTCGGTACAGAACAGGCACCGCCCGAGATCGATGCGCAGCCCGGCGTCGTCCGCCGCGAGCGCCTGCGTCGGACAGGTGTCGGCGCACGCGCGGCATCCATCCGGGCAGCGCGACGCGTCGAGCGCGGGCGCACCGCGGAACCGGTCCGGAAGCGCCGGCGGTGCGTCGGGAAAGGCGATCGTGCGGGTCCCCTGCCGCGAGCGCGTTCGAAGGATGTTCCACATCGCGAGGTGCTCCTCGTCGCCTTACAGATCGAATCCGCAATAGGACAGGTTGAAGCTCTTGTTGCAGAGCGGGAAGTCCGAAATCGCCTGGCCGCGCATCGCGATCGCGAGCCCGATCCAATTGTGGAACGACGGGTCCACGACCTTGTACCCGGCGATCGCACCGGCCTGGTCGGTGCGCGCGACGTGACAGATCTCCCCGCGCCATCCTTCGACGAGCGAAACGCACACCGAGCTGGGCGCGAACGGCGGGAGCGGCCGGCGCAGCGGCCCCTGCGGGAGCTTGTCGAGCTCCTCCGCCACGAACGCGGCCGAGCGCTGGATCTCGATCCACCGCAGGTAGGCGCGGCCGAATACGTCGCCGCTGTCGACGCGCGCGCGCGCGATCTGCGCGAAGCGATAGATCCCGGTCGGGAAGTCGGACCGGACGTCGCGCTGCAGCCCACACGCGCGCGCGACGGGGCCGACCAAGCCGAGCTCCTCCGCATCGCGCTGGCCGAGCGAGCCCGTTTCCTCGAAGCGCCCCATCACGGACGGCGTTGTCCAGAGCAGGTCGACCGCGTCGCTGGTGTCGCGCAGTGCGGCGGTTACGCGGTCGCGCATCTGCGCCGCGCGCTCCTCGTCGATGTCGAAGCCGACACCACCGGGCCGGACCAGGCCGCGGCCGAAACGGCTCCCGCAGATGGTTGCCGAGAGATTCAGCCAGTCGCCGCGCAGACGCCCGCAGAACGACGCCGTGGGCAGGAAGCCGACGTCGCCGGCGAGCGCGCCCAGGTCTCCGGTGTGGTTGGCCAGCCGCTCGAGCTCGAGCGCGATGCCGCGGATGATCTCGGCACGCGGCGACGGGGCCGCGCCAGCGAGCCCTTCCAGCGCTTGGGCGCAGGCGAGTGCGTGCCCCACGGTCGTGTCGCCGGCCAGCGTCTCGACGTAGTGGAGGCGCCGGCGCGGGTCGCCCGCCACGAGCGCCCGCTCGACGCCGCGGTGCTGATAGCCGAGCGAGATCTCGAGATGGAGCACCTGCTCGCCGTGGCATTGGAAGCGGAAGTGGCCGGGCTCGATCACGCCCGCGTGGACCGGGCCCACCGCCACCTCGTGGACCTCGTCCCCTTCCACGCGGTAGTAGTCCATCACGCCGATCTCGGGACCGCGCTCGTCCGTGAAGCGCACCGGCTTCGGCCAGGGATGGCCGACCGGCTCGAGCGCGAGCGTCTCGGCGAGCTCGCGCTCGAACAGGTGGACCTGCGGACAAACGGGCGTGAGCGAGGGGAACGAGCGGCCCGGAAGCACACCGATCGCCACGCGCAACAGCCCCGCGGAGTCGGCCGCGAGCACGGCCATGATCTCCGCTCCGCCCTCCGGCCTTTGCCACCCGACCAACGCGCAGACGCGCTCGCGGCGTGCCACCGCCGCGAGCACCTGCTGCGAGAGACCGTCGAAGTCGTGATGCGGAATTCGTACGAGTGGGGTACGCGCGGCGTTGCGCAGCACCAGCCAGTCGCCCGCGCCACTCATCGCGTGCCCTCGATGAACCGCGCGGCCGCCCAGAGCGCGGCCTCGAGCCGTGCGGGAATCCACAACCCGAGCAGCAGCACGAGCGCCAGCAGTGCGAGGATCGGTGCGATCTGCGCGAAGCGCTCGCGCGCTCGCGCCGGATCGTGTGTGGGGCTCTGCTCGCCCTGCACCACCGCGAGGACCGTGGCGCCCATGCCGATGAAGACGAGCAGGAGCAGCGCCAGGAACGCAAACGCCAAGGCGATCCGCCCATCGGCGACCGCCGCGCGCAGGATCGTGAACTCGGAGAGGAACGGCGCGAACGGCGGAGCGCCCGTGACCGCGAAGAAGCCGATCAGGAACAGCGTCGCCGACGCGGGCAGCGCGCGCAGTGCGCCCTGCACGGAGTCGATCGATCGGCTTCCGAAGTGGCGATGGATGTTCGCCGCCGACAGGAACAGCACGCCCTTCGTGAACCCGTTGTTCAGCATGTGGAAGAGCGAGCCGAACAGCCCTGCGCCGCCTACGGATGCGCCGAGTACGAGGATGCCCATGTGCTCGACGCTCGAGTACGCGAGCATCCGCTTGTAGTCGCGTTGCCGCACCATGAACACGCCGCCGACGGCCATCGACATCAAGCCGAACGCGAGCAGGAGCTCGCGCGCGAAGCCGGCGTCGCCGGCCGCCACTGCGACGCTGTAGAAGCGCAACACACCGATGAACGCACAGCTCGTGACACCGCCGGCGAGAATCGCACCGACCAGGCCGGGTGCCTCGCCGTACGCGTCCGGCTTCCAGGTGTGCATCGGAGCGAGCCCCATCTTGGTGCCATACCCGATCAGCAGCAGCACCACGGCGGCGCGCAGCCAGGGACGCGAGAGATCGGCCGCGTGCGCGATCACGTCGCCGATCACGAGCGAGCTCTCGAGTCCCGCGCGCAGCGCGGAGTAGCCGAGGAAGAACGTGCCCAGGAGCGCGATCGCGATTCCGACCGAGCCGATCAGCAGATATTTCCAGGTGGCCTCGATCGATCGCGGGTTGCGATTGAAATACAGGAGCGGCCCGGTGGCGAGCGTCGTCGCCTCGATGGCGATCCACATCAGGCCGACGTGCTGCGAGATCCCGTACAGGTTCAACATCGCGAAGAACACGAGCATCATCGTGCAGAAGACCCGGTTCGGCCGTTCCGCGCGCAGCCGCAGGTATGCGGGCGCATAGCACGCGCAACAGACGAAGAAGACGGTCAGGTAGGCGAGCAGCAGCGTTCCGAGCGGGTCGAGGCCCAGCCAGCGGTTCTGGTCCGCGGGACGGGCGGAGCTCGCGAGCGCGGCCAGCAGCGGCACCTGGCACAGCGCGGCGATCGGGATCAGCCACGGACGCACGCGCTCGGACGGGATCGCGAGCGCGGCGAGCGCGAACGCGAGCGGGAGCGCCACCGCGAGCAGGAGCGGGCTCATTCGCGCAGCTCCACGAGCTCGTCGCCCCCCAGGCTCGTGAACTCGGAAACGATGTGCTCGACGACGACTCCCATCACGAACACGGCGACCAGCACGTCGAGCAGGATGCCGGCCTCGACCAGGAACGGCATCGCCTCGATCAGGGTCAGCCCGAAGATGAAGATCCCGTTCTCGAGCGTCAGGTAGCCGACCACCTGGGTGAGCGCCTTGCGCCGCGTCGTCAGCACGATGAAGCCCGTGAGCACCGTGGCGAGCGAGGTCGGCACGAGCAGCGCTCCGGCGTCGGCCTCGATCAGCGGCAGGGTTCGCGCGAACAGCACCGAGAGGCCGGTCGCCAGCGCGCCGAGCAACAGCGAGACGGTGAAGCTCACGAACGGTTCCACCTCGCGCCGAATAGGCTGGCTGCGCAGCGCTCCGATCAGGATGCGTGGGATCAGGATCCCCTTGATCGCGACGATCGCGATGCCGAGCGCGATCGCGCGCGGTCCGCTCGCGGCATGCATCGAGAGATAGGCGGTACCGAGCAGCATCCCCTGGGCGCCGGCGCAATGGATCACCGCGCGCAATCGGCTCGTGCCGAGCATCCAGAAGTTCAGCAGCAGGAAGATCACCAGCAAGAGGTTCAGACTCTCGGACACGGCTCACCTCACGACGAGCACGATGCCGAACGCCGACAACAGCGACGCGGCGATCAGGAGCATCGGGATCTGGCGCAGGCGGAGCCGCGCCATCGTCGACTCGACCAGGCCGATGCCGACGCCGAGCGCGAGCATCGCTGCGAGGAAGACCGCCCATGCCGCAAGCGGCGAGCCGATCGGCAGCGGCACGATGATCCGCACGAGCAGGGCCCCCTGGACGAACAGCTTCTGCGCGGCGCCGAGCAGGGCGGCGCCGAGCAGCGGCCCGCCGTGATCGAGCACCATCACCTCGTGGATCATCGTGAGCTCGAGGTGGGTGGTCGGATCGTCGAACGGAATCCGCGAGTTCTCCGCCAGCAGCACGATCAACAGGCCGACACAGGCCAGCGCGGTCGGAGCGGCGGCGGTTGCCCAGAGCGTGCCGGTTCCGGAACCGATCAGGCCCGAAAGCGAGAGATCTCCGCGCAGGCTCACGAGCACGAGTAGCGCGAGGAACAGCGCCGGCTCGGCGAGCGCGGCGAAGGTCGCCTCGCGGGCGCCGCCCAT
>DATFWW010000237.1:0-8784 GCA_035258825.1 Myxococcota bacterium | reverse complement strand
TGGAGCACGAACTCGGCCCGCCCCTCGAACCGCTCCTCTACCGCCTCGGCGCCGTAGCCGACCACCACGAGGCAGCGCTGCGCGCCGAGAGCCTGGACGGCTTCGAGCGCAAAACCGAGCATCGGGCGCCCGCCCACCTCGTGGAGGACCTTCGGGCGCCGGGAGTTCAGGCGCGTGCCCTTGCCGGCGGCGAGGATCAGCGCGGCGAGTTCGCGAGCGGCCATGCTGCCTCCTTCATCGGCGAGTCCGGGCACGAGCTGGCGGGTTTGATTCGGATTTCTCACGGCCGACGCTACCAACCGCGGCCGCGGAAGCCAGATGGGCCGGTGGGGGGTCCGGGGGTGGGGTCGGAGCGGGGTCGGGCGAGCTGCTCGGCAGCGGGAATCCGCTGCTAGATTTCGAACGGACTGGCGCGCGCTGCGCCGCCAGTACCTGGGGTCCGAGATCCACGTCACCGGCAACACGCACGGCCTGAAAGCCAGCCAGACCCGCCAGCTCGAACGCCTGGCTCAGCGCCGCCTTCCGCCGGAGCGCCTGGTCACCCACGAATTCGCGCGTCAGCTATCGGAGTTCACGGGCGAAACCGGACGGCAGGTCGGCGTGTTGGTCGATCGGCGCGGCGCCGTGACCCATGTGATGGTGGGCGACGCGCGCGGCATCTCGATGCCCGACTGGGGGCGCTTGCGCGCAGGCCGCGGCCGGCTGCGGGGACTCCGCTGCATCCACACCCATGTCGGCGACGGGCCGCTCGACCGCGACGACGAGACCGACCTCGCGGTCCTCCGGCTCGACGCGATGATCGCGATCGGCACCACGCACGAGGGGCTGCCCGGCCTCGCCTACGTGGCCGCGCTGCGCCCGACGCGCGACGCGGAATCCGGGATCGAGCGGCTCGAGCCCAGGCCGCCTGCCCTGCTCGACCTCGACTTCCGCGACTGGATCCGCGCGCGCGAGGAGGAGCTCGCGCGCCAGGACCGCACGCGCGAGGTGGGGCTCGGCGAGCGCGCGATCCTCGTCTCGGTCACCGCGGGGCGCCGTCCCGCCGACTTCGACCGACAGCTCGACGAGCTCCGCGAGCTCGCGCGGTCGGCCGGGGTCGAGGTCGTCGACGCCGTCACGCAGCATCGGCCGCAGGTCGACCGCAAGTTCCTGATCGGCCCGGGACGGCTCCAGGATCTCGTGATCCGTGCGTTCCAGAGCGACGTGGACCTCGTGATCTTCGATCAGAACCTGTCCGCTACCCAGGCCCGCAACCTGGCCGATCGGCTCGAGTTGCGCGTGATCGATCGCACCCAGCTGATCCTGGACATCTTCGCGCAGCGCGCGCGCACGGCGGACGGCAAGCTCCAGGTCGAACTCGCCCAGCTCAAGTACCTGCTCCCGCGCCTGGCCCAGCGCGCCGACATCTCGCTTTCGCGCCTGATGGGCGGGATCGGCGGCCGAGGGCCCGGCGAGACGAAGCTCGAGACCGACCGCCGCCGCGTGCGCGGCCGGATCGCGCGCCTTGAGCGAGAGCTCGCTCGACTGCGCGGGCAACGCGAGTCGCGCCGCAAGCGGCGCGCCCGGCGCGACGTGCCGATCCTCTCGATCGTCGGTTACACCAACGCGGGCAAGAGCACGCTGTTGCGCTCGCTCACCGAAACCGAGGTCCACGTCGCGGACGCGATGTTCGCCACGCTCGATCCCACCTCGCGCCGGCTGCGCTTCCCGCGCGAGCGCGAGGTGATCATCACCGACACGGTGGGATTCATCCGCGATCTGCCCGAAGACCTGGTCGCGGCGTTTCGGGCGACGCTCGAGGAGCTCGAGGACGCCGACCTCCTGCTCCACGTCGTGGATGCGGCGGCGCCCGACTTCGAGCGCCGGATCGAGGCCGTGCGCGAGGTGCTCGCCGAGATCGGACTCGCGCAGGCACCGGAGCTGCTCGTGTTCAACCAGATCGACCGGCTGCCGCCGCGCGTCGGAGCCGCGATCGCGGCGCGGCACGGCGGCGTCGCGATTTCGGCGCTCGCGCGCAGTGGGCTCTCGGATCTGATCGAGCGGGCAGAGCGCGAACTGTCGCCCGAGCGCGCCGGCGAGCTGCCGGACGTGCTCGCGCGCGCGGTCGCACAGGGGGGAAGGTGATGACGCGGGCAAAGATCAGCGGCACGGGCATGTGCGTGCCGACGCGCCTGGTCACCAACGGCGATCTCGCGCAAATGATGGACACGAGCGACGAGTGGATCCGCCAGCGGTCGGGGATCGCCACGCGCTACTACGTCGAGCCCGGGCAGAAGCCCTCGGAGCTCGCGCACGTCGCGGTCCAGCGCGCGCTCGAGGCCGCTCGCCTCGAAGCGCGCGACATCGACATGATCATTCTCGCCACGCTCTCGGCCGAGGCGGACTTCCCGGGCACATCGTTCTTCCTGCACGAGCGGCTCGGGCTCAACGAGACGCCCTGCTTCGACCTGCGCGCGCAATGCAGCGGGTTCGTCTACTCGCTGTCCGTGGCGAACGCGTTCGTGCGCAGCGGCCAGTATCGGCGCGTGCTCGTGATCGGCTGCGAGATCCACTCGACCGGCATCGATCTTTCCACCGAGGGTCGCGAGGTGGCCGTGCTGTTCGGCGACGGCGCGGGCGCCGTGGTGGTGGAGGCGAACGAGGATCCGAACGACCCCGCGGAGATCATCGAAGTCCGCCTGCACGCCGAGGGGGAGCACGCGGACAAGCTCTGGATCGAGGCGCCCGGCTCGGCGTTCCAGCCCACGCGCATCACGCACGAGCTGATCGATCAGAAGCGCCACTTCCCGCGCATGCAGGGCCGGCTCGTGTTCAAGCACGCCACGCGGCGCATGCCCGAGGTGCTGCTCGAAGCGCTGTCGGCGGCGAGCCTCAAGATCGAGCACGTCGATCACTTCCTGTTCCATCAGGCGAACCTGCGGATCAACGAGTACGTCGCCCACCAGCTCGGAATCCCGCCCGAGAAGTGCCCGGCGAACATCGACCGGTACGGCAACTGCTCCGCGGCCTCGATCCCGATGCTGCTGGACGAAGGGATGCGGGAGGGTCGGATCCGGCGCGGCCAGCTCGTGGCGATGACGAGCTTCGGATCGGGATTCTCGTGGACGAGCGCGATCGCGCGCCTCTAGGGGGCTCTGGGAACGAAAAAGTTCGCCTCCCGATCTTGACGCATTGACGCACCGTGTTAGATTGCGTCGGGTCAGCACCTGATCAGCCCGAGCCCGAGGACACTGCCAGGTCGGGGATCCCCGGCGCCGACGGTCCCAACCCCATTCCCGACTCCCAACAACGGCGCCACGCGTCCGTGCGCGCCCAAGAGGAATCCTCCATGCCCGAGACCACCACGATCTTCCAGGACGGCGTCGATCGCGTCCGCGAAGCCGCCGACTCGCTCCGTCCCCAGATCCAGCGCGTCCAGCGCGAGCTGCGCGCGCGCCGCAAGCAGATCGAGAAGCGCTTCGAGACGGGGCGCAAGGACATCGAGAAGCGCCTGTCGGCTCAGCGCAAGGGTCTCGAGAAGCGACTCGAGACGCAGCGCAAGCAGATCGAGAAACGCACGCAGCGGCTGCGCAGCGAGCTCGAGAAGTATCCCGCGGTGAAGCGCCTCGAAACGCTCCGCAAGGATGCGACCAGGCAGTTCGAGCAGAGCGTCGCGGGTGTGCTCAACCGGCTCCAGATCGCCTCGACGAGCGATCTCGAGCGGATCGACCGGAAAATCTCCGCCATCAACAAGCAGATGAAGGAGATGGGTCGCCGTCGCCGCCCCAACGGCACCGCGACCGCTTAGTTCCCCCCTCCCCTTCCCCCCGGTCGCTCTTCGGGCCCGGAGGCCTTCCCAGCCTCCGGGCCCACGTCTCGCCAGGGCCTTCGCTCGGCTTCGCCTCGCTGCGCCCCTGATGGTCTTCGCTCGCCTTCGGCTCGCTGCGCGAAACTTGCGGCCGACTTCTGTCGGCTCCTGGCATTTCTGGCTGCGGTAGCTTTCTCGGCGTTGGCGAACTTCCAGGCCCTCGACTTCCTGCGCTTGGACGAGTTGCTCTCCGACGAGGAGCGGCTTGCGCGCGACACGGTGCGCGACTGGGTGACGCGCGAATTCCTGCCGCGCATCCAGCAGCACGTGCGGCAGGATGGGTCGTTCCCGCTCGAGCTCGTGCCCGCGATCGCCGAGCTCGGGCTGTTCGGCGCGAACCTCACCGGATACGGCTGCGCCGGCATGAACAACGTCGCCTATGGGCTCGTGATGCAGGAGCTCGAGCGCGGCGACTCGGGCCTGCGCTCGTTCGCATCGGTGCAGGGTTCGCTCGTGATGTATCCGATCCACACCTACGGCTCCGACGCGCAGAAGGAGCGCTGGCTGCCCGAGCTCGCCGCCGGCCGCGCGATCGGCTGCTTCGGGCTCACCGAGCCCGACGCAGGCAGCAACGTGGGCGCCATGCGCACGCGCGCGATGCGCCGCGGTGGGGGCTGGGTCCTGTCGGGCACCAAGCGCTGGATCACCAACGGCACGCTCGCCGACGTGTCGCTGGTCTGGGCGACTACCGACGACGGCGTGCGCGGCTTCCTCGTCGAGCGCGGGCGGCCCGGATTCGAGACGCGCGACATCAAGGGGAAGTTCTCACTGCGCGGCTCGGTGACCTCGGAGCTCTTCCTGTCCGACGTCGAGGTGCCCGAGGAGAACCGGCTGCCGAAGGCGGAGGGGCTGCGCGGACCGCTCTCGTGCCTAACCCAGGCGCGCTACGGGATCGCCTGGGGCGCGATCGGCGCCGCGATGGCCTGCTACGACGAGGCACTCCAGTACAGCCTTGCGCGCGAGGTGCAGGGCGGTCCGCTCGCGGCCAAGCAGATCACCCAGGAGAAGCTCGTATTCATGCTCACGGAGATCACGAAGGCGCAGCTGCTCGCGCTGCGCGTCGGCCGGATCAAGGACGCGGGGCAGCTCGATCCCGCGATGGTCTCGCTGATCAAGCGCAACAACGTCGACGCGGCGCTCTCGATCGCGCGGCTCGCGCGCGACCTGCTCGGAGCGAACGGGATCGTCGACGACTACCAGGCGATGCGCCACATGGTGAACCTGGAGACCGTGCGCACGTACGAGGGCACCCACGACGTGCACACGCTGATCCTGGGCGAGGCGATCACGGGCCACCGCGCGCTGTGATCAGCGGGCGCGGCGCGCGGAGCCCTTCGCATTCAGGCAGCGGATCGCCTCCGCGACGCTCCCCTCGCAGTCCGCGAGCAGCGCGGCGGCGGCAGTTCGGTCGAGGCCGCCCAGCGACATCACGATCCGCAGCCCGCGCTCGCGCAGCTTCTCGGACGCAGGGACCAGGTGCGTCATCAGGTTTCCGTCCACGTAGCCGAGCCGCACCATCACGGTCGTCGAGAGCAGGTTCATCACCATCTTCTGGGCGAGGCCGCCCTTCATGCGCGTGGAGCCCGCGATCACCTCGGGGCCCACCGCGGGCACGATCGCGATCTCCGCGCCCTCGGCGAGCGGCGAGTCGGGATTGCAGGTGATCCCGATCGTGCGCGCGCCAACCTCGTGCGCGGCGCCGAGGCTGCCGAGCGTGAAGGGGGTGGAGCCGCTCGCCGAGATCGCCACCACCGCGTCGCCCGCGCGCAGCCCGCGCTCGCGCAGCGCGAACGCGGCGCGCTCGGGGTGGTCTTCGGCCCCCTCGACCGCGCGCCCGAGCGCAGACTCGCCGCCGGCGACGATCGCCTGCACGCGGTGGTGTGGGACGCCGAAGGTGGGCGGGATCTCCGCGGCGTCGAGCGCCCCGATCCGCCCGCTCGTGCCGGCCCCCACGTTGAACCAGCGTCCGCCGCCCGACAGCGCCACGACCAGCACCTCGGCCGCCTCGACCACGCGCGGCAGCACGGCGCCGACCGCCTCCCAGGCGCGCCCGTCCTCGGCATGGATCGCCCGCACGATCCGCTCCGCGCTCCATTCGTCGATGTCGCGCGTGGAGTCGAGCACGGCTTCGGTCGGGGATTGCTCACCCATCGCCTATGCCTTTCGGTCGAGTGTAAGTTGCAGGCAAGCGATTCCCGCCCGCAGGCAGGCGGCCACCCCATCGAGAGACCCCCGCTGCCCTTCACGGTCGCGCAGAAGACCCTCGAACGCCTCGACTGGCCTCTGATTCTAGGCCGGCTGGCCGGGTTCGCGCGCACCCCGCGCGGCGCCGCTCTTCTCTCCGACGCCGCCGACGCGAGCGGTTTCGCCGCGACGGCCGAAGAGACGCGCGAGCGCCAGGCGCTCACCGCGGAGGCGCGCGCCATCCACGCGTCCGGCGACGGACCCCCGCTCGGCGGCACGATCGACCCCGCGGCGGCGCTCTCGCGCGCGAGCCGCGGCGGAGTGCTCGCGGGCGAGGAGCTGCTCGGCGTCGCACAGACGCTGGCCGCGCTGCGCCAGACGCGCCGCTTCGCCGCTCAGCGCGCCAGCGACGCGCCGCGCCTCGCCGACCTCGCGGCGCTGCTGCCCGACTGCGGCGACCTCGAGCGCGAGATCGCGCGCTGTCTCGACGCGGAGGGTCGCGTGCGCGACGAGGCCTCGCCCGCGCTCGCGGCCGCACGGCGCGAGGCACACGAGCTCGCCGCGCGCCTCTCGGATCGCCTGGCCCGCATCCTGCGCGACCCCGACGTGCGCAGCGCGCTGTCGGACGACTACTTCACCGTGCGCAACGACCGCTATGTGCTGCCCGTGCGCGCAGACCACCGCGGCGAGATCCGCGGCATCGTGCACGACGCGTCGGGCACGGGCACCACGCTGTTCATCGAGCCGCAGGCGCTCGTCGAGCTCAACAACGAGCACAAGCGCGCGGAGCTCGAGGTGGAGCGCGAGATCGCGCGCGTGCTGCGCGAGCTCTCCGAGGCGGCCGCGGCGGCCGCGCCCGAGATCGACGCGGGGCTCGACACGCTCGCCCAGCTCGACCTCGCGTTCGCGCGCGCCGAGCTCTCGATCGAGCTCGATGCGGCGGAGCCCGAGATCGGCGACGAGGGGATGCTCTGGCTGCCACAGCTGCGCCACCCCGGCCTTGACCCGCGCCGCGCGGTGCCGAACGACATCCGCCTCGGCGGCGACCTGCGCGTGCTCGTGATCTCGGGCCCGAATGCAGGCGGCAAGACCGTGGCGATGAAGGCCGCGGCGCTCGCGGTGCTGTTCGTGCGCAGCGGGATCCAGGTGCCGGCCGCGCCGGGCGCGCGCGTCGACCTGTTCGACGCCGTGCTCGCCGACATCGGCGACGAGCAGTCGATCGGCCAGAGCCTGTCGACCTTCTCGGCGCACATGGCAAACCTCGCGCGGATCGTGAACGAGGCGTCGGAGCGGGCGCTCGTGGTGCTCGACGAAGTCGGCGTGGGCACCGATCCGGGCGAAGGCGCCGCGCTCGCGCAGGCGATCCTCGAGGCGCTCGCCGACGCGGGCGCGCGCGTGATCGCGACCACGCACTACGGCCTGCTCAAGGAGATGGCCGATGTCGACCCGCGCTTCGCGAACGCGAGCGTCGAGTTCGATCCCGAAACGCTCGCGCCCACCTATCGCCTGCGCGTCGGGCTGCCCGGCAGCTCGTCGGCCACCGCAGTGGCCGCGCGCATGGGGCTCGCCAGCTCCGTGCTCGAGCGCGCCAATCAGTTCCTCGGCCGGGAGGACCGCAAGCTCGACCGGATGCTCCACGAGCTCGCCGCGAGCCGCGCGGCGCTCGAGAGCGAGCAGCGCGAGGCAGCGCGGCTGCGCGAGGAGTCCGAGGCGGTGCGCGCGGAGTACCGCCACAAGCTCGAGAAGCTCTCGCAGCGCCGCGACGAGCTCTACCGCGCGATGCGCGAAGACCTGGACGCGCAGTTCAAGGACGCCCACGCGCAGATCGCCGCGGTGATCCGCGACCTCCAGCGCGGCGGGCCCGCCACCGCCCAGGAGGCCGCGCACGCGCGCGAGCGGCTCGTGTCGCTCGCCGAGCGACGGCGCAGCGCCGAGCAGGACGCCGGGCTCGTCGCGGATCCCGCCGAACTGCTGGCGCCGGTCGACTGGAATCGCGCGCGCGCGGGCGACGCGGTGAAGCTCGCGGGCGGATCGGTCGGTGTGCTCGAGGCGCTGCCGGATCGGCGCGGCCGCGTCGCGGTGACGGTCGGATCCGTGCGCATGGTCGTGCCCGCCGAGCGGGTCGGATCCGCCGGGCCCGGCGAGGTCGCGGCGAAGCCGACGGGGCGCGATCCGCGCCCGGCTCCCGCTGGCGGCGGCACCGAGCGCTGCGATCTGCGCGGCCAGCGCGTCGACGAGGCGCTCGACGCGCTCGGCGCCGCGCTGGACCGCGCGGCATCGGGTGGCCGCGACCGCCTGCTCGTGATCCACGGCCTCGGCACCGGCGCACTGCGCAAGGCCGTGCGCGAGCATCTCGCCGCTTCACCCTACGTCGCGCGGCTCGAGTCCGCGGAGCCGGGCGAGGGCGGCGACGGCGCGAGCATCGCGTATCTGCACTGATCACGGAGGCCCCATGGAACTGCGGCTGTTCGCCACCGTCTTCTCGACGGTGTTCATCGCTGAGCTCGGCGACAAGACCCAGCTCGCGACGATCCTCTACGCCTCCGACGCTGCGCACCCGCGGCTCACCGTGTTCGCGGCGTCGGCGTCGGCGCTCGTGCTCACCTCCGCGCTCGGCGTGCTCGCGGGGTCGTTCATCGCCGACCACGTCGATCCGCGGGCGCTCCGCTGGGCCGCCGGGCTCGGCTTCGTCGCCGTGGGCCTCTGGGTCCTGTTCGGCCGCGACTGACCCTCAGAATCGCGGCGCGTGGTCG
>DATFWW010000236.1:0-4371 GCA_035258825.1 Myxococcota bacterium | reverse complement strand
CCTATCCGTTCAACGCCTCGTCGGGCGCCCGGCTCGGCCGCGAGGCGAGCGAACTCGCCGCGCGGCGCAGCGGCTCTCTGATGGTGACGACGAGCGCGCGCACGCCGCCCGAAACTGCGGACGCGCTATTCGGCGCGGTGTCCGGGCCCGCGTATTTCTATCGCTGGACGCCCGACGCGGCCAGCAACCCCTACTACGGGCTGCTCGGGCTCGCCGACGAGATCGTGGTGACCGCCGACAGCATCTCGATGATGACGGAGGCCTGTGCGACCGGGAAGCGCGTCCATCTCTACGACACCGGATTGGGTCGCTATGGGATGCGCGAGGCTCTGTTTCCGCCGCCGGAGCCGTTCTGGAGGCGGTTCGATCGGCCTCATCTCAAGGCGTTCGTCTACCGCCAGACGATGCGAGTCGGGCCGACGCGCCTGACCCGCGACATCCGCATCATCCAGCACGATCTGCTCGCGTCGGGCCGGGTCTCGTGGCTCGGGGAGGAGCTGTCGAGCCGCGAAGTGCCTCCGCTCGAGGACGTGTCCCGCGCGGTCGCGCGGGTGCGGCTGTTGATGGCCGAGGGCGCCCCGCGCATGGTAAGGGGTTCGGAGCAGCCCCTCACCCATCCCTGATCCGCTCTCCGATACTCAGGCTGGCAGCGGTCCGGCGCGCCGCATCACCTCGATTGCGTCGCGGCGCAAGTGCTTCCGCTCGATCTCCTCGCGCAGCAGATTCTCGCTCACCGTGCCCGCCTCGACGCACTCGCGCAGCAGCGAGAAGAACAGGCGCTCCTGGGCGGGGTCGGGATGGCGCACGTATCTCCCGAGCATTGCGTAGTCGCCGAACCACTCGCGGCGCTTGCGCATCAACCACGCGGCGCCCGGCAGCCATCCGATCTGGTCTGCCGGCACGAAATCCACCGGCAGGCCGGTCTTCCAGGGCTGCGTCCAGCGCCGCGTGTTGTGCAGCAGCCGGGTCTGCGGCGTCAGCCGGTCGAAGTGGTTCCACTCGTCCTCGAGCGGTCCGATCGAGTCGGGCGGCTCGAGTCGCAGGCAGATCCAGTCGGCGTAGTCGCGTGCACCCGAGAACAGCTCCGAGAACTGCTCCTCGCAGTGCCAGTGCCGCAGCTTCGCGCAATCGAGCAGCATCACGCTCGACGCGAAGCAGCTCTTCTTCTTCGAGCCCGAGCGCCGCCGGCACACGATCGCCTTCCCGCCCATATCGCGCGAGAGCAGCTCCCACACGTCCCCGACGGCGAAGATGTCCGGATCGATCACGAGTGCGCGCCCGGCGTACCCCATCAGCTCTGGCGGCAGGAAGCGCAGCGGCGTGAACGACTGCAGGTCGTCGTTGCGCCAGGCGCGCCAACCGCCGTCGCGCAGGTATCGCTGTCCCTCGCGCGCGACGAAGAAGGGATGGTCCTCGCGCCGGATGATCCGGATCTCGAAGTCGCCCGCATGCGCGGAATGGCGCCGCAGCGCGTGCTCGGCCACCACCGCGCCGAGGCGCTGACGGTCGTTGGTGTGGATGAACACGCACGGCTTCACGGCGTCCTCCGCTCGAACCCGGTGGCGGGACCGGTCACTCCGCCGGCGCCATAGCCGTAGAGCGGCGAGAGCTTGGCGGACACGAGTTCGTCGATGCGCGCGATCTGCTCGGCGTCGAACTGGTCGCGATAGCCGCCGACCTTTGCGCGCCGGACCTTGTACGAATCGGGGTTGGCGCGGTCGCCCGGTCGCATCCGGCGACCCGCGAGCCAGAATCCCTTGCGCTCCTCCATTGCGCGCATGTTGTCGACCGAGGCGAACGCCACCGCGTGCGCGACGCAGCCCACGTCCGCCGATCCGTCGAGAAACCCGACGACGCGCAGGAGCTCCGCTTCGGGATCGCGCCGCATGTCCTCGTAGCGGACCGCCAGGAACCGGGCGACGCGCGCGTGCTCGGCCGCCCACAGGTTCATGAAGTCCACGATCTTCGGCAGCCCGCAGCCGGGGCTCATCACGAAGTCGAACATCGAGGTCGCGTCGTCGGTCGGATAGTCGTTCAGCTCGCGCTTGGCGCGCCGCATCCGGTGCTTCCACTGGAAGTACTGCGAGACCGCGGTGTCCTGGGGGCTCCGCACGAGCAGCACGACCTTGGTGCCGTAGAAGTCCCGCTTCGTGCCGCGGTGCCCGGTGAAGTCCACGATGTAGTTGTCGTGGGTGAAGAAGATGCGCGGCACGCGCGCGTCGCGGCGGTGGTAGTTCGCGAACCCGATCAGGCTGCGCTCGGGCAGGCCGCAGAGCCGCTGGTAGTAGCCGGACAGCATCACGCGCAGCCAGGTGCGCCCCGCCTTGCCGTACGAGACGACGGCCGCGTCGGCGCGGCGCAGCATCGCGACCTGCTCGCGGCCGCGCTGGCGGCGCTCGAAGCTGCGGCGGCTCGCCGCCGGCAGCGAAGAGGCCAGCCAGACCCGCGCCACGCGCGCCACTCTCGCGCGAGCTTCCGGGAGGCTCGCCAGGACGTCGCGGGCGAAGTCGAACATGGATACGGCGCTAGCACAGCGCGCGGATCCGCGCGACCACGCGCGGCAGCTCGTCGGGCGGAGGCGCCGCGGGCGCGCGCAGCGGCATCCCGAGCGGCGTGGCGAATCCCTGCTCGAGCAGCAGGCGCGGCACGGCGTGCAGATCGCGCGCGCTCCACGCGCGCCACAGCGCGCCGCGCGCCGGCGGCAGCTCGTAGACCGCGAGCGGGCGCCCCAGCCGCGCCACCTCGACCATCATCGTGATGCTGTCGCTCGTCACGATGAATCCGTCGGCGAGCCCGAGCAGCGCCAGGTAGGGATTCTCGCTCGCGTCGGGTTGCCAGCGGTAGAACCGCGCGGTGTCGGGCAGCGCGGTGGCCAGGGCATCTGCGACCTCCACCGGTGTGCGCCGGCTGGTCGACACGAACAGGCTCCCGCCGGATTCCGAAACCAGCCTGGCGGCCGCGGCGCCGAGGTCGCGCGCGACCGCCGCGCCGAACACCACGGGCTTGGTCGGGCCGCCGACGAGCAGCGCCGTGATCGGGCGCGGCAGATCCGCGAGCCGCGTGCGCCACGCTTCGCTCGCGGCGTCCACGGCCGCGCGGTCGACGCGCACGAGCGGCAGCCCGAGCCGCACCACGTTGGCGCGATGCGGAGCGCGGTACTGCGCGCTCGCCACGATCAGGTCGAAGTCGCGCGCGCGCCGCCGCGGCACGTTGAGCATGACGATCCGCGTGCGCCCGCCCGACTGCGCGCGGATCCAGAGCGCCACCATCGAGAGTCGCCGGCCGATCGTGATGATGAGGTCGGGCCACGGCGGCTCGAGCCGGTCGGAGCGCTCCCGATCCACGTGGTGGAGCGATGCGCGCACGAACGGCTTGCCGCGCACCCAGCGCGCGCGCATCGCGATGCGCCGCTCCTCCACCGGCCAGCCGAGCGCGCCCGACACCACGCGAACCAGCGCGTTGTCGCCGGGCTTTTCGCCGGTCAGGCTCCAGACCCGGGGCGGTGTTGCCGCAGCGGGGGGGCGAGCCGGGACCGGGTCCGCGCGACGGGTCCGCATGAGGCCACGGAAGCACAGGCGCGGGGGCCGCTCAACGGGCGTGTCCGCCCCGGGCGCGGGGTTGGTACGTTTGTGCGAATGGCCAGACACCCCTATCTCCCGCGCGCGCTCCGGGACCGGATCGCAGGGCTGCCCAGGCTGCAGCGCGCGCTGTGGGCGGTCGAGGGTGCGCTGGTCGCGGCGCTGTGGGGTCTCCTGCGCTGCTTCGATCCCGACCGCGCGGTGCGCGCGATGCGCGCGGTGATGTCGCGGATCGGACCGCGCCTCGCCAAGTCGCGAAACATCCGCGACAACCTCGCGATCATGTTCCCCGAGCAGACTCCCGAGCAGCGCGCGGCGATCGAGCGGGAGATCTGGGGCTACTGGGGCGCGCACTTCGCGGACTACGCCCATCTCGACCGGATCATCGCCGAGCCGCAGCGCATCGAGATCGTGGAGCGCGTCCCCGCCGCGGTCTCCCAGAGCAGCCGACCGGCGGTGTTCGTGGCCGCACATCTCGCAAACGTCGGGCTCACCCTGCTGGCGGGCAAGCGGGTGGGCCGGAGCGGGAGCGCGATCTTCGCGCGCGACTCGAATCCGGCCGTGCACCGGATGATCGAGCGGCGGCGGAGTGCGATCGGCGTAGACCTGGTTCCGCGCGACGGCGGCATGCGCGCGCTGGTCCGCGAGCTCGCGAGCGGCCGGTCGGTCGCGCTCGTGGTCGACCATCGCTACGACATCGGAGAGATGGTGCCGTTCTTCGGCATCGAGACACCGACACTGACGACGCCGGCGCGGCTGGCGCTCCGCTTCGGTTGTGATCTCGTCCCGGTGC
>DATFWW010000235.1:0-7693 GCA_035258825.1 Myxococcota bacterium | reverse complement strand
GAGCCGGCAATCCGAGCCGCCGCGCTGGCATCTCAGCACGTGCAGCGCCATCTGGATGGCCGGCCGCCGAAGAAGGTGATCGTGGTCCCGGGGCGGCTGGTGAACGTGGTCGGTTAGCCGGGCCTCGGCCCGGACACGGACCGGCAACTTCGGTTGCGATTCGCACCACTTTCGCCATGGCTCACCCCGCGGGCCTGTAATTCCCTCGGCGATCGGCCGATCAGAGGGTGGTGCGTGCGAGCTGGCATCGCCCGTGCAAGTCGTGCTGGATGGAGGAGTCGTCGTGGCCCGAAACAGTGCGGAAGCGGAAGAGACCCCCAAGGTCGGCGAGGTCGAGGGGGCGAAGTTGGACCCGATCCGGGTCGTGAAGCGATCGCTCACCCGGCCGGACGGATCGACGATCGTGGTCGAGGTGCCGGTCTACCCGCCGTTCCGACTCGCCGAACGCCCTTCGGCGCGCAAGCCCCCCGTGCGCACGCGGTCCGCGCCGTCGCTCAAGCGCGCGGGGAAGCCGGTTCGCGAGGATTCCCGGTCGGACGAGTAGCGGGGTCAGACCGCCAGGTCCACGAGCATCGCGAGGAACAACGCGAACAGATAGGCGAGCGAGACGCCGAATGCGCGCCGGGCCGCGGCGTCGGTGCGCTCGCGCAGCACGCGCACGACGTGCCAGAGGAACCAGGCGTCGAGCGCGATCGCGCACGCGAGATAGAGCGGGCCGAGCAGGCCGAGTGGCGTCGGGGCGAGCGTGAACGGCACGAGCGCGATCGCGTACAGCAGCATGCGCCGGCGCGTGGGCTGGTCCCCGATCACGTTCGGCAGCATCGGGATGCCCGCGCGCGCGTAATCGGCCTTGCGAAACAGCGCGATCGCCCAGACGTGCGGCGGCTGCCAGAAGAAGATGATCGCGAACAGGAGCCAGCCCGCGGCGCCGACGCGCCCGTTCGCGGCCGCGTCCGCGATCAGCGGCGCCGCGGCCCCGGCTGCGCCGCCGATCACCGCGTTCCAGGGCGTGCGCGGCTTGAGCCAGACCGTGTACACGAACACATAGAACAGGATGCTCGCGACGCCGAGCGCCGCCGCGAGCGGGCCCGCGACGAGCTGGAGCAGCAGCGTCGAGACGAGCGCGAGCGCGAGGCCGAACGCGAGCGCCGGCGCAGGTGAGATCTCGTGCGACGGGAGCGGGCGCGAGCGCGTGCGCTCCATCAGCGCGTCGCGATCGCGCTCGATGTAGCAGTTGAACGTGTTGGCGGCGGCCGCCGCGAGCGCGATCCCGACCAGCGTGGCGGTCGCGAACGCGGGCGCGGGCCAGCCGCCCGCGGCCATTCCCATCACGGGCAATCCCGTGAACAGCACGAGCAGCAGGATGCGCGGTTTGGTCAGCGCGACGTAACCGCGCGCAATCTGGAGAGCAGATTGGGCCATGGCGGGGTGGCGCAGGGGGTAGCACGTAGCGAGCAACTCGGCCCATCTTGCACGCTTGTCTCCGACCGATCTCGCGATCGTACTCGCGTCCGCGCTGCTGCACGCGCTCTGGAGCGTCTCGATCAAGCAGAGCGGCGACCCGCTCTGCTTCAACCTGCTCCAGACCTGGATCGGGTCGATCGGCCTGGCCTGCGTGGCGCCATTCGTGCCGTGGCGTGCGATCCCCGCCGAGGTCTGGGCGCTCGTGCTGCTGACTGGCCCCACGCACGCGCTCTACCTCTACTGGATGAGCCGTGCGTTCGAGCACGGCGAGCTCTCGCTCGTCTATCCGATTGCACGCTCGACGCCCGCGTTCCTGCCGCTCGTCGCGGTGCCGCTGTTCGGCGAAGCGCTGCGCCCCGTCGGCGCACTCGGCATCGCCATGGTCGTGCTCGGAATGTGGTTGGTGCACCTGGGGCCCGGGTTCGAGCGGCAGGCGCTCGCGGGACCCGCGACGCGCTTCGCGCTGCTCACGCTGCTCGCGACCGTCGCGTACTCGCTGATCGACAAGGCCGCAATGGCGCGGCTTGCGTCGGGTGCGTGGCCGGGTCCGGTGCCGCGCGCGATCACCTACTCGCTGCTGCTCCAGGTCGCCCACGCGCTCGCGTTCGCCCCGCTGTTCTTCCGCGCCCGCAGCGTCACCGCGCTGCGCGCCGCCGCCCGCGAGCAGCTCGCGCGCGCGGCGGCGGCAGCGGCCATCTCGTTCGTCGGCTACGCGCTGATCCTGCGCGCATTCGAGACCGCGCTCGCGAGCTACGTCGTCGCGGTGCGCCAATCGAGCGTGCTATTCGCGGTGGCGCTCGGCGCGCTGTGGCTGCGCGAGCGGCCGAGCCGGCCCCGGCTCTTCGGCGCGGCCGCGACCGTCGCGGGCGTCGCGATGATCGCGATCTTCGGCAAGGAGTAGCCGCGCGGGCTACGGCGCGGGCGAGCGCTGGCTGCGCGGCTGCTGCGGCGAATGCGCCCCCGCCGGTTCCAGCTCGGCTTCCACGATCAGGCGCAGCCACGGGCCGATGTCGGGGTGCTCGAGCAGCCCGACGCGCAGCAGCCGCTCGGCGCCAATCGCGCGCACCTCCTTCGCGGTACCCGCCTCGCGCGCGCGCCGCGCGTCGGCTTCGGCGTCGCGCTGGTCGAGCGCGTGCACGATCTCCTTCACGATCGGCACCGCGCTCGGCGTCGCGGACAACTCGCCGATGCCGAGCCCGACCAGGATCGGCACCGCGAGCGGGTTGCTCGCCATCTCCCCGCAGACCGAGACCGGAATGCCCGCGCGCATCGCGCCGCGCACGCTGCGGTCGATCAGCCCGAGCACCGCCGGGTGCAGCGGATCGAACAGGTGCGCGATGTGCTCGTTGCCGCGGTCGACCGCGAGCGTGTACTGGGTGAGGTCGTTGGTCCCGATGCTGAAGAAGTCGCACTCGCGCGCGAGCGTGTCGGCGATCAGCGCCGCGGATGGCACCTCGATCATGATCCCGACCGGCAGATCGGGATCGAACGCGACGCCGGCGCTGCGCATGCCGTCCTTCGTCTCCTCGAGAATCCCGCGCGCGCGCCGCAGCTCCTCGAGTGAGGAGATCATCGGCAGGAGCAGGCGGACGTTGCCGCCCGCGCTCGCGCGCAGGATCGCGCGCAGCTGGGCGCGGAACGCCTCGAGGTGCGTGAACGACAGGCGGATCGAGCGGCAGCCCAGCTGCGGGTTCTCCTCGTGCGGCAGCGCCAGATTCGTCACCTCCTTGTCGCCACCGAGGTCGAGCGTGCGGATCGTCACGGGCCGCGGCGCGAGCAGCGTGGCGACGCGCTCGTAGAGCTGCTCCTGCTCCTCCTCTTCGGGGAAGCCGCGGTGCGCGACCGCGAGCATCTCGGTGCGGAACAGGCCGACGCCCTCGGCGCCGTGCTGTTCGACGAGGCGCAGGTCGGAGACGAGGCCGCAGTTGGCGGTGAGCGCAATGCGCCGGCCGTCGCGCGTCTCCGCGGGCAGCGCGCGCAGCGCGTCGAGGTGCTCGGCGGCGATCTCGAAGCGCTCGCGGGCGCGCTGGTATTCGGTGACCAGACGATCGTCCGGCGACAGGAACACGGTGCCCTCGCCGCCGTCCACGACGGCGAGCTCGCCGGGGCGGATCGCGGCGCTCAGGCCCGGGACGCCCGTGACGGCGGGGATCTCGAGCGTGCGCGCGAAGATCGCGCCGTGCGAGGTCGGGCCGCCGTGCTCCGACACGATCGCCGCGATCCGGTCGAGATCGAGCCGCGCGAAGTGGCCCGGCAAGAGGTTGTCGGTCACGACGATCGAGCCGCGCTCGAGCGTCGGCCGCACGTGGCGGTCGCCGAGCAGCTGCTCCATCACGCGCCGGCCGACGTCCTCGACGTCCATCATGCGGTCGCGGAAGTAGGCGTCTTCGATCCTGCCGAACGTCTTGCGATAGGCCGAGAGCACCTCGACGAGCGCGTTGCGCGCGTTGCCGGTCTCGTGCACGGCCTTGCGCAGCTTCGCTACGAAGCCCTTGTCCTCGAGGATCTGGATGTGGGTGTGGAAGACGGCCGAGAAGTCGGGGCCGAACCGGTCGCCGAGCTCCTCGCGGTTGTCGTCGAGATCGCGCCGCACGAGCTGGATCGCCTGGAGCAGATCGCTCTCTTCGGCGTCGGCGCTCGGCCGCGGCGTGTACTCGAGCACCGCGAGGTCGAGTGGGTTCTCCATGCGGTAGACCGTGCCGATCGCGATCCCGCGCGAGGTCCCGATCCCGCGGAACTCGACGTTGTGCTCGGCGCGCGGGCGCGGCCCGCCCGCGACGCGGATCCCGTGCGACGCGAGCTCGGCGTTGCTGCTCTGGATCTCCTCTTCCGACAAGTCCACGAGCGAGAGCAGGCGCGCGTTCATCACGATCGGCGAGATCAGCTGCGCGCAGGTCTGGAACAGGTCGATGTCGTGGGAGTCGAAGGTGCGGCGTTCGACGGTCTGGATCACGAGCACGCCGATCGTCACGCCGCGCATGAGCAGCGGCACCGCCACGAGCGTCGTGAAGCGCTCCTCGCCGGTTTCCGGGAAGTATTTGTAGTGGGGATGGTTCTGCGCGTCGTCGCTCACGACCGGCTGGCGGCGCAGCGCGGCGAGGCCGACCAGGCCTTCGCCGAGCGGCATCTGCACGCGCCCGATCGCCTCCCGGTTCAAGCCGTTGGTGGCCGACAGCGTCAGACGCGTGAGGTCGGCCTCCACCAGGTAGATCGAGCACGCGTCGGCGCCGAGACGCTTGCCGACGAGATCCACGACGTTGCCGAGCGTCTCGTGCAGATCGTGCGAGCGCGCGACGATCTCGGCGACGTCCGCGAGCAGTGTGACGCGGTCGGAAATGGGCTGGTCCCTTCGCGGCCCTCGGTTCGCGTTACGGGCCCCTCCGCGCGCACCGATCCCGGGATGGTAACGCAGGCGTCCGAGCCACCGGGGAGGCCGAGCGATCGGGGTTAGTAGCCCGACGGAACGGACGGCGTCGGATCGCTCGCGAGATTCGCCGCGAGCGAGCGGGCCGACGGAAACACGTGGTCCTTGTCCTCGAAGCGCAGACCGAGTGCGAGCAGGATCTTCCGCTTCGTGTCCATGCGGCAGTTCATGCCCTTCTCGACGCTGTGAATCGTGCGCAGTGCAACCTTCGCCTTGCGAGCGAGCTGGGCCTGCGTCATCAGCCGGTTTTCACGCAGCTCGCGGACCCGGTTCATCGTGATCGCCCTCGATCGATTGCTCTCCATGCGCACCCACCCCCTTCGGTCGGCCGGACTCCCGCCGACTGGGCTCAACTCCCACGGTGTGCATTTCGTCCGGACGAAGGTTTTCTTTAGGGAAAATGCGGTCTTGGCCACTAGCTGAGGGGTGAGCCCCGCAACCCCAATCCGCTGGAGCGAGCGAGGGATCCGACGCGCGGACGCACACGCGTGATCGGCCGGCGTCGCGCTGGGGCATGGCGCCGAGGAAGGCCGGTGCTCCGCTCTCCCCGGGGAGGGCCGATCGGATCTGGGCCATCCTCCGCCCCGTGCAGGGGACGACCCGAGCTCGCGCGCGCGATCGGATCCTCTCGCGCGGGGCCGCGCGTGCGGCGGTATCCGCCGCCCAGCGGCGCGGCGAGCGCGTGGTGTTCACGAACGGGTGCTTCGATCTGCTCCATGTCGGGCACGTGCGGAGCCTCGAGCAGGCGAAGAGCCTCGGCGACCGCCTGGTGGTGGGCGTCAATCGCGACGCGTCGGTCCGGCGCCTGAAGGGCCGGTCGCGGCCGATCGTGGGCGAGCGCCAACGCGCCGAGCTGCTCGCGGCGCTCGCCTGCGTCGACTGGGTGGTGCTGTTCGGCGAGCCGACGCCGCTCGCGCTGATCCGCTCGCTGCGGCCCGACGTGCTCGCGAAGGGCGGCGAATGGCGGCCCGCCGAGATCGTCGGCAGCGAGGAAGTGCGGAGCTGGGGTGGCCGGGTGGCGCGGCTGCGCGTGGTGCCCGGCCTGCGCAGCACGATCCTCGTCGAGCGCGCGCGGCGATCCTGATGTCGGTGCGCGGCGAGTTCCGCCGTCTCTTGAAGGACCTGCTCGCGGCGCTGCGCGCTGCCGAGATCGCGCCCGACACCGAGCGCGCGCTCACGCCGCTGATCGAGCGCGCGGGCGCAGATCTCTCGGGTGCGGCCGAGTCCGCGCTGGCGCTGCTGCCGCAGCTCGATGCGCGCGAGTTCTCCGACCCGGGCGATCGCCGTCGCTTCGAGGACGCGTTCGAGCGGCTCGAAGCGGTGTGCCGGATCATCCTCGGGCGGTGAGAGCGCGCTCTGCCAAGTCCTCGAAGTTGTTGGAATCCTTGCATAGCGGATCGGAGCGTGGAGCACACGTGGAGCGCGCAGGTGGAGCAGAAAAAAGTCCTCGGACTCCGCGATAGGCGATGCTTCCAGGAGGAGCTCAGGTCGAGCAGCAGGACGGCCACGGGACGGCGCGCGAGGTGCCCGATCCCCGACACGCCGCCCCGGGCCTTGGGATGACGAGGACGCAAGAGCCCAGCCAGAACTCTGCGTCCCCGTCGGCGTGGTGGAGCTCCGCATGTCTCCAGCCGACGCCCTTCCCCATCACGGCCTACGGATGCCGTTCACCCAGTCCCGTGAGCTCTCGCTCTCGGCGATCTGCTCGCGCCAGACCTCGCCGCCCTCGATGGCGTCCTGGAGTTCGCGCAAGAGCCCGCGCTTCGGCAGCGGCTCGACCTCGCGGATGAGCGTCTCCGCGTTTCGGGTCCTCTCGCGAAGGAGATCGACCTCCAGCGCGCTGAAGACGCCGCACATGCCGAACAGCGGGCGGCCGGTAGGTGTGGACGGATCCAGGCCCTCCGAGAGCGAGACGAGCTCCACCCCGAGCGCCCGAAGCTCCTCGCCGAGGTTGGCCAGCTGGGCCAGTGAGCGAGCTAGCCGATCGAGACGGACGACAACAACGGCGCCGACTCGCGCCGCCTGCACGCAGTGAGCATCGCGTCCAGCTGCGGCCGTGAGGCCCTACGACCAGACACGCCGAGGTCGACGTACTCGACGCCAACGACACCGCGCCGCTGCGCGTACTCCCAGAGCGCGTGGAGCTGCGCTTCCGCGTGCTGGTCCTCGGTCGAGACGCGGGCGTACAGGGCGATCTTCACGGTGTCCTCCATGTGTCTCGTAGTCGACCGTCTGTGAGCCGCGACTAGCGCTTGGTGACGCCCTCGGCGCGGCGCACTGTTGGAGCGTTCGGGCGCGTCGTGGGGTTCAGGCGTTTTTGAGACGCCGCTCGACGATCCCGTGCAGCCCGAACCCGAAGAGGTGCAGCGCTTCCTGTATGCGCCTCACCTCGAACCCGCCCACCTCGTCGGCGGGGCCGAGGGAGAAGGCCCACCGTCTCGGTGTGCACTAGCCAGCTGCCGCCCCACTCACCCTCGACTCTCACGTTCCCGATCTCGACCGACATCGCTCGACTCCTTCGCGTTAGTTCAGCGAGCGAGCGGAGACTACACGCGCACCGTCGGCGAGGTCAAGCATCGTCAGGGCGTTGATAGTTGCCAATTGGCATGCTTCGTTATGCGCGATCGTGGCGGAGCGTGAGGGCCAGCCGCGCCAGTAAGGGTCGTGAGCGATGAGACCTCAGAGGAGCGGTCATCGAGCGTCGTCGTAGAGCGAGCGGACGTGAGTGTGCGGGCGAAATCTCTTCTAGACCGCCATTCCAGTTCGTTGTAGGATGGTCGTCGCGGGACGCCAAGCTACTCCTCG
>DATFWW010000234.1:0-8666 GCA_035258825.1 Myxococcota bacterium | reverse complement strand
CCGCGCGGCCCATGATCCCCATCATCACCGCCGTGGCGAGGCTCGAGGGCAGCACGGCCAGGCCGGATTGCCAGGCGGTCCAGCCGAGCAGCGTCTGCGTGTAGAGCGGGAACAGGAAGATCAACCCGAACAGGCCCATCGTCGTGACGCCGCCGAGTCCGCAGGCGAGTGCGAGCTGCTTGTGGCGCAGCACTCGGAAGTCGATCACCGGATCGTCGGTCGTGAACTCGCGAATCAACAGACCCACGATGCCGACTGCCGCGGCGATCGAGAGCGCCACGATCAACGGGCTTTCGAACCAATCGTACTTGTTGCCGCGCTCGAGCACGGTCTGGAACGCGCCGATTCCCACGACGAGAAGGACGATCCCGGGCCAGTCGACCCGGCCACCCCGCTTGCGCTCGAGATGAGGCGGGTCGTGCAGATGCAGGGAACAAAGGAAGGCCGCCGCGATTCCGAGCGGCACGTTGATCAGGAAGCACCAGTGCCAGGAGTAGTTGTCGGTGATGAAGCCGCCGAGCGTGGGGCCGAGGCTCGGCCCCACCATCGCACCCATGCCGAACAGCGCCTGACCCACGCCCTGCTTCGAGGGCGGGAAGGTCTCCACGATCACCGCGTGGGACGTCGCGACCAGCGCCCCGCCGCCGAGCCCTTGAACGAGCCGCCAGAAGATCAGCGCTTCGACGCTCTGCGAGGCGCCGCACATCAGCGATGCGGCCGTGAACACGCAGATCGAGACGACGAAATAGCGCTTGCGGCCGAAACGCGCCGACATCCATCCGGTCAGCGGGATCACGATCACGTTGGCGACGATGTAGGACGTGATCACCCAGTCGATCTCGTCGATCGTCGCGCCGAGATTGCCCATCATCGACGGGATCGAGACGTTGACGATGCTCGTGTCGATGATCTCGAGCATGACGGCCATCATCACCGAGACGACGATCAGCAGTCGCGGGAGGTCGAGGCGGTAGTCCTCCTCGGAGGTCAGCAGCGGCGCCGCGACGGCTTCAGCGGACATGGATCGTGACGCGCGCCGAGAGCCCGACCGCGAGCTCGGGCGCGATCGCCGCGTCGGTCACGGGATGGCGCCCGTCCCCGTTCGACACCTCGTCGAGCACGATCTTCACCGGGATTCGCTGCACCACCTTGGTGAAGTTTCCCGCCGCGGGCTCGGGCGGGATCAGCGCATACTTCGCGCCGCTCGCCGGCGAGAACGATTCGACGTGTCCCCACCAGGTGTACCCCGGGAACGCATCGACGTAGACGGTGGCGAACGCGCCCGGCTTCATCCGGCGCAGCTGCGTCTCCTTGAAATTGGCCACCACCCAGCTCGGCTCGCGCCGGCGCAGCGCGAGCAGGGCCTGCCCCGGACGGACGATGTCGCCGAGGTGCACGGTCTTACGCCCCACGACCGCGTCGAACGGCGCGGCGAGCTCGGTGCGCGCGAGGGCGAGTTCGGCCTCGCGCAGCGAGGCCTCGGCCTGCTTCACGGGGGCCTCGTTGCCGAGCTCCGCGCGCTCGGCCTGCGCCTGCATCGCGAACGCGCGCGAGCTCGCCTTCGCCGCGTCGTGCTCTGCGCGCGCGGCGTCGAGCTGCTGCTTGCTCGCGGCGCCGCGCTCGACCAGGCTCTCTACGCGCTCGAGCTCGCGCCCTGTGCGCCAGACCGCGACCTCGGCCGCCTTGCCCTGGGCATCGGACGACGCCGCGGCCGCTTCGCCCGACATCATCTTGTTGCGCGCGGCCGCGAGGTCGGCGCGCGCGCGCGCCACGCGCGCTTCGGTGTCGGCGGGGTCGATCCGGAGGACGACCTGGCCGGCCGCAACCTCCTGGTTCTCGTCGACGAGGATCGCGACGACGCGGCCCGAGATCTCCGGCGCGAGGTAGGACAGCGTCCCCTCGACGAACGCGTCGTCGGTCGTCTCACGGCCGCTGAGGACGTGCCACTGATAGAGGCCGAATCCGATCAGCGCGACGACGGCTCCGATCGACAGCCAGCTCGCGGGATTGCCGCCGCGCAGCGACGCGACGAATCTGCGCGCCGGGCTCATGATGCGGCGCTCCGTTCGAGCTGCGCGGCAGCATCTGCCCGGATGCCGGTCAGGAACAGCTCGACGAACGTCGCGACCACTCTCTCGATCGGCTGGCGGTGGATCTCGGCGGGGTCGTGCACGACGCAGACGATCAGGTGGTCGCGGATCATTCCGAGGAACGCGCGCGCGCCGAGCACGGGATCGATCGGCCGGAACGCGCCTTCCTCGATCCGCTGCCGCACATAGCGCGTGATGAACTCCCGCAGCGGCCCGACGTGCGAGGCGAACAGAGGCGCGGCGAGCTCGTGCGACTCGAGCGCCGTGAAGAACATGATCCGCACGAATTCCGGATCGCGCGCGCCGCGCTCGAGCACGCCGCGTGCGACGCCCGTGAGCACCGCGAGGTCGTCGCGGCGCGCCGCGTCCTCGGCTAGGCGCTCGACGAGCGAAGGCGTCTCGATCTTGCGCGCGATGATCGCGGCGTAGAGCGATTCCTTGCTCGGGAAATAACGGTAGAGTGCCGCCTCCGTGATCCCGACGCGCGCCGCCACCTCGCGCGTGGTGGTGCCGCTGAAGCCGTGCGCGGCGAAGCAGCGCAGGCCCTCGCGCAGGATCGCCTCGCGCCGTTCGTCTGCGGTCGGACGTCTCGCCCGGCGGGCGGCGTTGGGTTGGGAAGAGGCCTGATTCGACATGGATGCGGTTCGTAACGGCGCGGCGACCGCATCATCTTAGTAAATACTTACTAATTCGTCTAACCGTCCGGATTAAATGATAAAATCACCGTTCTCGCACTGGCCTACTCGGCGAAGAGCGCGTCCACGAACTCGTCGGCGGCGAAGTCGCGGAGGTCCTCGACCCCCTCGCCCACACCCACGAAGCGCACCGGAATGCCGAACTCGTCCGCGAGGCCGACGATCACGCCGCCGCGCGCCGTGCCGTCGAGTTTCGTGAGCACGAGCCCGCTGACGGGTGCGACCTCGGTGAATAGCTTCGCCTGGGAGATCGCATTCTGGCCCGTGTTCGCGTCGAGCACGAGGAGCGTCTCGTGCGGGGCGCCCGGCGCGTCGCGCCCGAGCACGCGCGCGAGCTTCGCGAGCTCCTCCATCAGCGGCTTCTTCGTCTGCAGACGACCGGCCGTATCGATGATCGCCACGTCGGCGCCGCGCGCGACCGCCGCCTTCACCGTGTCGAACGCGACCGCCGAGGGATCGCCGCCCCGGCGGCCTGCGATCACCTCGCAGCCGCTCCGCTCTCCCCATGCCTGGAGCTGCTCGATCGCCGCGGCGCGAAACGTGTCCGCGGCGCCGAGCAGGACCTGGCGGCCCGCCGCGACGTGCCGCGCGGCGAGCTTGCCGATCGTGGTGGTCTTGCCGGACCCGTTCACACCGAGCACGAGCACGACGTGCGGCTTCGCGGCGAGCGCGAGCCCGTCGCGAGACTCGACGCGCCGCAACTTCTCCGCGATCGCGTCGCGCAGGATCCCGCGGACGGCGGAGGCGTCGCGGCCGCGCCCTTCGCGGCGCACGCGATCGAGCAGCCCGGTGGCCGTCTTCACCCCGAGATCGGCATGCAGCAGCTGTTCTTCGAGCTGATCGAGCAGCGCGTCGTCGACGCTCGCGCCGAGGAACTTCCCGAGTCCGCCGACGAGCGCATCGCTCGTGCGGCGCAGGCGGTCGCGCAGACGCGGCGCCGCGGCGGGCTCCGCCAGCGCGACCTCCATCTCCGGCTGCGGCACCACCTCGACGGGCGGCGCAACGGAGGCGGGCTCGATGGCTTCCGCGGGAGGTCGGGGGCGCCGGACCAGCGCGAGTGCGCCGGAGAGCAGCGCGATCGCCGCGCCGCCCGCGATCCAGAGCTCGTGGCCGGTGGCCCAGTCGGCGATCTGCTGCCAGAGCGCGGCGTCCATCGGGCGCGGAACATACCACTCGGATCCGCGCCGGTCGGAACCGTCTCTCTAGTGCATCTCCACCGCGACGATCTTCGATACGCCGCGGCGCTCCATCGTCACGCCGTACAGGACGTCGGCGACCTCGATCGTGCGCTTGTTGTGCGTGATCAGCACGAACTGAGACTCGACCGCGAGCTCGGCGACCATCTCGTTGAACCGCCCGACGTTGGCGTCGTCGAGCGCCGCGTCGACCTCGTCGAGCAGGAAGAATGGCGACGGCCGCACCTGGAACACCGCCACGAGCAGCGCGATCGCCGTGAGCGTCTTCTCGCCGCCCGAGAGGAGGTTGACGTTCTGGAGCCGCTTGCCGGGCGGCGACGCCATGATCTCGATGCCGGCCTCGAGCACGTCCTCGTTCTCGGTCAGCGCGAGGCTCGCGCGGCCGCCGCGAAACAGGCGCGGGAAGTTCTCGGAGAAGCGCTTGCTGACGGCCTCGAACGTCTCGCGGAAGCGGCGCCGACTGGCGCGGTTGATCCGCGCGATCGCATCGCGCAGCGACGTGAGCGTGCTCTCGAGATCGCGCTTCTGATCGGAGAGGAACCGGAATCGCTCCTTCTGCTCCTCGTGCTCCTCGATCGCGCCGAGATTCACCTCGCCGAGCGCCGTGAGCTTCCTGCGCACCTCGTCGAGCTCCCGCCGCCGCTCCGCCGCCGGCGCGCGCGCGAGCAGCGCGTTCGCGTGGGCGTCGCGCGCGGCGTCCACCGCGTCCTCCTCTTCTTCGCCGGCCGGCTCGGACCCTGCGATCGCCGGAGCGGCCGATGCGAGTGCAGCGGCCGGATCCGCGGCCGGAGGCTCCCAGGTCGCGATCTCGACGCCCCACTTCTCGCGGATCGACTCGTCGAGGTGCGAGAGGCGCAACTCGCTCTCGCGCAGCGCGAGCTCGGACTGCGACAGCGCTTCGCGTTCGCGCGCGATCGCCGCGCGCAGCTCGCGCGCGGCCTCGTCGAGCGACTGCACCTCGCCCGACACGCGCTCGAACGCCTCGCGCTTCGCATCGTGGCCGAGGCGGGCCGTCTCCTCTTCGCGCAGCAGCTGTTCGAGTCGAGCGTGGGCGGCCTCGATGCTGCCCGCGAGCTCGGCGCGGCGCGCGTCGGCCTCGCGGATCTCGGTCTCGCGGCGCGCGATCCACGTCTCGGCCTCGGCGAGCGACGCCGCGGCGCGCTCGCGCGCCGCGTGCAGCCGATCGCGCTGGGCCGCGCGACCGCCGTGCTCCACGCGCCGTTCGGTCGCAATCGCCTCCAGCCGCGACACCTCGCGGCCGGCCGACCCGATCCGCAGCGCGAGCGCGTCGAGCAACCGCTGCTGCTCGCTGCGCTCGCCGCGCGCGGTGTCGAGCGCCGCCTGTAGCCGCACCGACTCCTGCGCGAGCGAATCGAGCTCGCCGAGCAGATCCGAGCGCTCGCTCTTGCGCCCCTCGTGGGCCTCGCCGAGTGCCTTCACGCGCTCGCGGGTGCGCTCGAGGTCTTTCTCGTGGTTCGCGACCGCGAGCGCCGCGGTGTGGTGGCGGTTGCGCAGGTTCTCGAGCTCGTCGCTCGCGGCCGCGAGCGCAGCGCGCGCCGCGTGATGGGCGCTCGCGCGCTCCGCGGCGCGCAGCTCGAGGCGCCCGACCTCGAGATCGAGCTCGCGCACCTCGCGCGCGCGCGCGAGGTGACCTTCGCCACCACCCGACCCGCCGCGGATCACGCCGTCGGCCGCGAGCAGATCCCCGTTTGCCGTGACGAACGTGGCGGGGATCCTGCCGCCGCCAAACGCGCGCAGCACCTCGCCGAGGTCCGAGACGAGATACACACCCGCGAGCAACCCACGCAGCAGATCCTCGTGGCCCGCGCGCAGGCGCACGCGATCGAGCAGCGGGACGCCGAGCGGAACGAATCCCGACGCGTTCCCCGCGCGAGCTGTCGGCGTCACGAACACGGCGCGACCCGCGCGGCCGGCGTGCAACAGCTCGAGCGCCGAGACGGCTCCGGCCGGCGCGTCGACCACGAGCGCCTCCGCGCGGTCGGCGAGCGCGGCCTCGACCGCGCGCTCGACCTCGCGGTCGGCCTCGATGAAATCGCGCACGAGCCCGCGCACGCCGAGCCGGTTGCGCGTCGCGACGTCGCGCTCGAGCAGGTACCGCGTGCCGGCGGCGACGTCCTCGCCGCGCTGCAACACCTCGCGCAGCGAAACGAGCCGCGCGCGCTTGCGCTCCACCTCCTCGCGCGCCGTTCGCAGATCGGCGTCGGAGGCGGCCTCCTCCGCGACGGCGGCGTCGTAGTTCTCGAGCGCGACGCGCACCGCGTTCATCATGCGGTCGCGCTCGGCGAGCAGATTGCGCAGCCCCTCCTCGAGGTCGCGCTGCTCGCGATCCGCTTGCTGTGCCTCGCCCTGCCCGAGCTCGAGCACCTCGTCGGTGTTGCGCAGCCGCGCTTCGAGCTCGGCGCGGCGATCGTCGACCGCTGCGAGCCGATCCTCGGCGCGCGCGATCGCCGTCAGCGCATTCACGAGCACGGCATTGGCCGCCTCGCGGTCTCCCTCGAGCGCCTGGAGACCCTGCCGCGCCTCGCGCACGTCGGCCTCGGCGCGCGCGAGCGACTCCGCGCCCGACGCAACGGCCCGCTCGACGGAGGCGAGCTCCTCCTCGACCTGGCCAACCACGCGCCCGTGCGCCGCGCGCTGCTCGCGCAGCTCCGAGAGCTCGCCGCCGCGCGCGGTGACCAGCGCGGCGAGCGACTCGCGCTCGCGGCGGCCGTACTCGATCTGGCCCTCGCACTCCTTGATGTCGCCGCGCAGTGCGAGCAGGGCTTCACTGCCCTGCGTGAGGATGCGCTCGCACTCGCCGAGCTCGAGGCGCTTCGCTTGCACCCCCAGCTCGCGCTCCGCGAGCTGCGTCTCGCGCGCGGTGACGGCGTCGCGCTGCCGCTGGAGGTCGTGCCGTGCGCTATCGATGCCGCGTGCGAGCTCGCGGCGATCGTCGGCCGCGAGCGAGAGCTCGAGCACGCGAAGCGTCTCGCGCAGCCGCTTGTAGCGCGCCGCCTTCTTGGCCTGGCGCTCGATCGAGCTGATCTGGCGCCGGATCTCGGTCAGGATGTCGTTCACGCGCAGCAGGTTCTGCTCGGTGGCTTCGATCTTGGTCTCGGCCTCGCGGCGGCGCGCCTTGTACTTGCCGATCCCGGCCGCCTCTTCGATCAGCGACCGGCGCTCCTCGGGCTTTGCCGACACGATCTCGGCGATCTTGCCCTGCTCCACGATCGTGTAGCCCTTCGTGCCGATCCCCGTGTCGCGGAAGAAGTCCTGAACGTCGCGGAGCCGGCACGGCGTGCGGTTCAACAGGTATTCCGACTCCCCGGTGCGGAACAGCCTGCGCGAGATCTGGATCTCCGAGTAGGCAGCGAATGCGGGCGGGGCGGCCCCATCGCTGTTGTCGAACGTGAGCGTGACCTCGGCCATTCCCACGGGGGCTAGACCTTCGGACCCCGCGAAGATGACGTCCTCCATCCCCCTGCCGCGCAGGCGGCGCGGAGCCTGCTCGCCCATCACCCACCGCATCGCGTCCACGACATTGGACTTGCCGCAGCCATTGGGGCCGACGACCCCGGTGATGCCCGGCTTGAACGACACCACGGTCTTGTCGACGAACGACTTGAACCCGTGGAGTTCCAGGGATTTGAGCCGCACCTGACCTCGCCTGCCTCCCCGCGATGGCGCCGGCTGCGTGGCGGGAGACCCGCCGCGTCCGCGCGCGATGGGGGAACTTGGAAAGGCTAGGGGGGTGCGGGAGGTTTACCACCGCACCGTCGGAGGACGCAACGGCTGCGCGGGAAAAACAGCCGATTTCGCGCCCGTCTACGCAAGCCCGGCGAAGCCGGCGCGCAGCGGGGCGAGTTTCGCGCAGCGAGCCGCATGCGAGCGAAGACCATTGGGGGGGCGGATGACCTCGAACGGTCGCCTCCGGGGTGGCCACGACATCCAGGAGCGAGCTTCGGGTCGCTCCCCTACCCGCCCGCCGCCGCGACCGGCCTCGCCTGGTCCGCGTACTGGAGGCGGTAGAGCCGCTGGTACACCCCCGCGCGCGCCATCAGCTCGTCGTGGGTACCCGACTCGACGAGCTGGCCCCTGCGCAGCACGTGGATGCAGTCGGCGTCCTGGATCGTTGAGAGGCGATGCGCGATCACGAGCGCGGTCTTCCCCTTCATGAGCACGTGGATGCCCTCCTGCACGAGCGCCTCGGTCTCCTTGTCGATCGCGCTCGTGGCCTCGTCGAGCACGAGCACGTCCGCGCCGTGCGCTAGCGCGCGCGCGAACGAGAGCAGCTGGCGCTGTCCGGCCGACAGGTTGGTGCCGCGCTCGCGCACCTCTGTGGCGTAGCCGTGCGGCAGCCGCGCGATGAAGCGGTCCGCCTGCACGGCGGCTGCGGCGCGCTGTACGCGCTCGCGATCGATCTCCTCGCGGCCGAGCGCGAGGTTCTGCTCGATCGTGCCGCTGAACAGGAACACGTCCTGGAGCACCATCGCGACGCGCTGGCGCAGCTCGCGCTGCGGCCAGTCGCGCAGATCGACGCCGTCGATCCGGATGCTGCCCCGGTCCACGTCGTAGAGGCGCGTGAGCAGCTTGATCAGCGTGGTCTTGCCGGAGCCGGTCGCGCCGACGATCGCGGCGCTCGCGCCCGGCTCGACCCGGAACGAGACGTCGCGCAGCACCCAGTC
>DATFWW010000233.1:0-11529 GCA_035258825.1 Myxococcota bacterium | reverse complement strand
TCGCGGCGCGCGTCGTTGGTCTTGCCGGCCAGCTCCGCGACGCCGTACTCCGTGATCACCGCGTCCACCTGGTGGCGCGGCGTCGTGATGCAGGCGCCGGGCGGAAACGCGGGCACGATCCGCGAGACCGCGCCGTGTGCCCCGCGCGCCTGCGACGGCAGGCAGATCAGCGAGCGCCCGCCCTCGGAGAACGCGGCGCCCGCCACGAACTCCTCGTGCCCACCGATCCCCGAGTACTGGCGGCCGCCGATCTGGTCCGCGACCACCTGGCCGTACAGGTCCACGGACAGCGCGCCGTTGATCGATACGAGCGCGCGGTTGCGCGCGATGATCGCGGGGTCGTTCACCTCGTCGACCGGCAGGAAGCGCACGAGTTCGCGCCCCTCGCCGCCGAGCCAGTCATAGAGCGCGCGCGTGCCCATCGCGAACGTGCAGATCGATACGCCGTCGTGCAGTCCCTTGCGCCGATTGGTCGCCTTGCCGGAGCGGTGGAGGTGCATGAGGCCCGTGGTGAACATCTCGCTGTGTATGCCGTAGTTGCCGCCGCTGCCCTCGGCGAGCGTGCGCGCCACCGCGTCGGCGATCCCGCCGATGCCGGTCTGGAGCGTGGCGCCGTCGGGAACGAACGCGACGGCGTGCGCGGCGATCGCGCGCTCGATATCTGAGGGCGCGGTGTCGGGCAGCGCGACGGGCTCGCGCTCCGAGTGGATCAGGACGTCGATGTCGTGGGTGTGGATCGCGTGGGGGTGCGCCGGCGGCAGCCCCAGCGTGCGCGGCAGGCGCGGGTTCGCCTCGACGATCAGCACGCGGTCCGGGTCGCGGCCGCAGCGCAGCAGCTCGTCGACCGTCGCGCCCGCGTGGAGCGAGAGCGAGCAGAAGCCGTCGCGGTCGGGCGGCGCGGCCGCCGTCGCCATCACGCGCGGCGCCATGCGCCTGGCTATGCGCGCGAAGCGGCGGAAGTCGGCCGGCACGAAGCGCACCGCGTGACCCGCGTCGCGCAGCGCGCGCTCGACCGGCCCGTAGAAGCCCGATTGCAGTGCTACGCCGGGCCTCGTGAACAGCGCGAACGCGTCGACCAGCAGCGCGCCGAAGACGTCGAGCCGGTCGAAACGCTCCCGCTTCCCGAGCGCGTGCAGGAATTCCACAGGCTGGCCCGGGCCGAGCGGCACCGCGAGCGTGTCCGCATCGCGGACCCATTGGCAGGCTCCGTCCGGCGTCAGTTCCTGCATCTTGCTGCCCTCCCGGCGAGGTCCGGAGCGTAAGCCCTTGACAGGGCTGGGTCCGCTGGGATATCAAGAACCAGAATTATGGTTCTTATATCGGAAGACGCGCGTATTCCGGTGCTCCAGTGGGTCCGACCTCCGCAGCAGGCCCGCAGCCAGCAGACGCTCGATCGCATCCTCGACGCGGCGGAGGCGCTGGTTTCGGAGAAGGGCTTCGACGACACGCCGGTCGCGGAGATCGCGCGGCGCGCGGGTTCCTCGGTCGGCGCCTTCTACGCGCGCTTCCCGGACAAGGACGCACTGCTCGGAGCGCTGAACGAGCGCTTCCTCGTCCAGGCGATCGCCACCGCCGATGCGGCGCTCGACCCGGCGCGCTGGGAGCGCGCGAGCATCGGCGAGATCAGCGCGGCGGTCGTGCGCTTCCTGGTCGAGATCCACCGCGAGCAGCGCGGCCTCCTGCGCGCGTTCTCGATGCGGATGCGCGTGGATCAGGAGTTCCAGGCGCGGCGCGAGCGCCTCGCGCAGCACGTCGGCGCGGGACTGTCCGCGCTTCTGCTCGCGCACCATGCCGAGATCCAGCACACCGACCCGCAGCGCGCGGCTGCGTTCGCGCTCACGATGGTGTTCGGCGCGCTCGAGCACACGATCCTGTTCGGCGAGCTGCGCTTCGGCGCCTTCGCCTGGACCGACGACGACCTCTCCGCCGAGCTCGCGCGCGCGTTCCTCGCGTACCTGGTCGTCCCGACGCGCCCCGCATAGGAGAGCCCCGATGGATGCGATCACCCAGTTCCACCCGACCCATCGCCGCGCCGTCGAGCAGATCGAGGTGCCGCAGAGCATCACCTACAACTGGGAGTACGCGAGCCCGCGGCAGCGCCTGTCGCGGCTGTACGAGAACGCCAAGCGCGACCAGTGGAACGCCACCGACCGGCTGGACTGGTCGATCGATGTCGATCCCGAGAAGGGGCTCGTGCCCGACGCCGCGATCGGCATCTACGGCACCGAGATCTGGGCGTCGCTCTTGCCGCGGCAGATCGAGCGGCTGCGCTGCGAGGCGATCAGCTGGCAGCTCTGCCAGTTCCTGCACGGCGAACAGGGCGCGCTGCTCGCCACCGCGCAGCTCGTCGACTCGGTGCCGTGGTACGAGGCGAAGCAGTACGGCGCGACGCAGGTGATGGACGAGGCGCGACACGTCGAGGTGTACCGGCGCTTCATCCAGCAGAAGCTCGGCGTCGAATACGACGTGAACCGCGAATTGAAGCGCCTGATCGACCAGATCCTCGTCGATTCGCGCTGGGACATGAAGTTCCTCGGCATGCAGATCATCGTGGAGGGCCTCGCGCTCGCGGCGTTCGGCACGATCCGCGACACCGCGACCAACCCGCTGCTGCGCGACCTGACCGCGTACGTCATGGAGGACGAATCGCGCCACGTCGCTTTCGGCGTGCTCTCGCTGCGCGAGTTCTGCAGCGGTCTGCCCGAGCGCGAGCTGCGCGAACGCGAGGACTTCGTCTACGAGGCGTGCGTGCTGATGCGCGACCGCATCCAGAGCCGCGAGGTCTGGGAGCGGCTCGAACTCGACGCCGACGAGTGCATCGCGCAGGCCGAGCGATCCGGCATCGCCGCGCAGTTCCGCCACCGCCTGTTCTCGAAGATCGTCCCGAACGTGAAGAGCCTCGGCCTGCTCTCGCAGCGCCAGCGCGAGCGGTTCCGCGCGCTCGACATCCTCCAGTACGAGCACGAGACGACCTCGGACATCGACCACGACATCGAGCTCGAGAGGCGCGTGCGCGCCGGCGAGCTCCCGGCCCCGCGCGCCGCGTAGAGGCGGCGCGCCGGCGCCACGGCGCGTACCATCGCGGAGCACCCGAAACCGGAGGTCTGCGATGGCGCAGGACCGGACGCTCGACCGGCGCGAATTCCTGCGCCGCAGCGCGGTGACGGGGGTTTCGCTGTCGCTGCTCCCGATGCTCGAGGCGAGCGCTGCCGACCCCCCGCGCATGCGTCGCCACGTGACGTTGGGGCGCACGGGCCTGCGGATCGGAGACATCGGCTTCGGATCGAGCCGCCTCGCCGGCGACGACGCGCTCGTGCGCCACGCGCTCGACCGCGGCATCGACTACTTCGACACGGCCGAGAGCTACACCGACGGCGCCTCGGAAGAGACGCTCGGGCGCGCGCTGCGCGGCGTGCGGGAGAAGGTGACGCTCGCGAGCAAGGTCATCTGCAACGGGCGGGACTCCGTGGCCGATCTGTCCCGCGCGCTGGACGGCAGCCTGCGCCGGCTCCAGACCGATCGCATCGACATCTACTTCAACCACTCCGTGAACGACCTCGGCGTCTTGAAGAACCCCGCGTGGGGCGAGTTCACCGAGCGCGCCGTGCAACAGGGCAAGATCCGCTTCAAGGGCATGTCGGGGCACGGCGGGCGCCTCGCGGAGTCCCTCGACTACGCTTTCGACCACGACCTCGTCGACGCCGTGCTCGTCGCGCACAACTTCGGGCAGGATCCCGCGTTCTATCAGCGATTCACCGCGTCGCTCGACTTCGTCGCCGTGGAGCCCGAGCTGCCGCGCCTGCTGGCGAAGGCGAAGGAGAAGGAGGTGGGCGTGATCGCGATGAAGACGCTGCGCGGCGCGCGCCTGAACGACCTGCGCGCCTACGAGCGCGGTGGCAACACGTTTGCGCAGGCGGCGTTCCGCTGGGTGCTGTCGGGCCCCCACGTCGACGCGCTGATCGTCACGATGACCACCTCCGAACAGGTCGACGAATACCTCGGAGCGTCGGGCTCCACAGGCGTGAGCCGCGCCGACCTCGAGCTGCTCGCGCGCTACGAGGCGCGCAACGGTTCCACGCAGTGCCGACAGGGTTGTGGGGCCTGCCTCGCGGCGTGTCCGGAGGGCGTGCAGATCGACGACGTCCTGCGCGCGCGCATGTACGCCGAGGACTACGGCGACCTGTCGTTCGCGAAGCGCGAGTACGCGGGCCTGGGCCGGGACGCGCAGGCGTGCGTCTCGTGCGCGCATCACGCGTGCGCGGGCGCGTGTCCGTTCGGGATCGACATCGCCGGCCTCGCCGCGCCGGCGCACCTGCGGCTCGCCTGACGACATGAATGGCGCCGAGGGCCTGATCCGCACGGCGGTCGCCTCGGGCGTCGACGTGTGCTTCGCCAACCCGGGCACCACCGAGATGCAGCTCGTGGGCGCGCTCGACGTGGTTCCCGGCATGCGCGCGGTGCTCGGCTTGTTCGAGGGCGTATGCACGGGCGCCGCCGACGGCTATGCGCGCATGGCGGGCCGTCCCGCGCTCACGCTGCTCCACCTCGGGCCCGGCTTCGCGAACGGCATTGCGAACCTGCACAACGCGCGCCGCGCGCACTCGCCCGTGGTCAACCTGATCGGCGACCATGCGACCTGGCATCTCGCCGCCGACGCGCCGCTCACCTCGGACATCGATTCGCTCGCGCGGCCGGTTTCGGGCTGGGTGCGCAAGTGCGCGACGTCGTCGTATCTCCCGTCCGACGGCGCCGACGCGATTGCCGCGGCGCTCGAGCCACCCGGCCAGGTCGCCACACTGATCGTGCCGCAGGACTGCGCCTGGGACCGATGCCTCGGGCCAGCCGCGCCCGCGAAGCCGCGCGCGCGCGCCAGCGTTCCCGACGAACGCGTGGAGGTGGCGGCCGCCGCGCTCGCGGCCCGCGGTCCGAGCGCGCTCTTCGTCGGCGGCAGCGCGCTGCGCGCGCCCGGGCTGCGCGCGGCGGCGCGGATCGCGGCGGCCACCGGCTGCGCGCTGATCCACGAGACGTTCGCGGCGCGCATCGAGCGCGGCGTGGGTCTGCCCGTCGTCGAGCGGCTGCCGTACTTCCCCGAACAGGGCGTCGAGATGCTGCGGCCGATCTCGGAGCTCGTGCTCGCAGGTGCGCGCGAGCCGGTCGCGTTCTTCGGCTACCCGGACCACCCGAGCCGGCTCGCCGCGGCCGGCACGCGCGTCGAGCTGCTCGCGGACGACGCGGAGGACGTCGTGGGCGCGCTCGAGGCGGTCGCACAGCGCGTGCATGCGCCTGCACGGGCGCCGCTCGCGACACCGGAGCGAGTCGCTCGCCCGTCCGGCCCGCTCACGGCCGGAGCGCTCGGCCAGGCGCTAGCGGCGCTCCAACCCGACGGCGCGATCGTCGTCGACGAGGGCGCCACGAGCGGACTGGCCTACTTCGCGCTTGCGGCGGGGGCCCCGCCGCACGACTACCTCGGACTCACGGGCGGTGCGATCGGGCAGGGGCTGCCGACCGCGGTCGGCGCGGCGATCGCGTGTCCGGACCGCAAGGTGATCGCGTTCCAGGCGGACGGCAGCGGCATGTACACGCTGCAGTCACTGTGGACGTGCGCGCGCGAGTCGCTCGACGTGATCGCGGTGGTCGCCGCGAACCGCGCCTATCGCATCCTCCAGGTCGAGCTCGCGCGCGCGGGGATCGCCGAGCCCGGCCCGCACGCGCGCGCGCTCACCGACCTCTCCCATCCCGCTCTCGACTGGGTCTCGCTCGCGCGCGGCATGGGGGTGCCGGGCGTGCGCGCTGACACCGCCGACGACTTCGTCGCCGCATACCGCCGCGCGATCGCGGAGCCCGGTCCGCGGTTGATCGAGGCGGTGCTCGCCTGATCAGTTCGACTCCGGGCGCGTATGCCAGTACGCCCAGGCCATCAACACGAACTGGAGCGGCAGCCGGATCCAGCGGAACACGCCCGCCGAGTGCGGCGGATCGCCGATCGGGACGTCGGCGACCGCCTGGTGGATGTTTGCGGGGTAGACGGCGACGAGCAGTGCGATCGCGCCCCAGGCGGCGAGCACGCGCGTGCGCGCAATCAGGAGGCCCACGCCGATCACCACCTCGGCGACACCGGAGAGGAACACGAGCTCGGGGTGCCACGGCAGGTAGCGCGGCATGATCCGCAGGTAGAACTCCGGCACGCGGAAGTGATTGATCCCCGCGAACAGGTAGAAGGCGCCCATCACCCAGACCGAGATCGCCTTGACGCGACTCACGCGGCTCCTCTCGACAGCGCGAGATCGACGTCACGCGCGATCTCGTCGAGTGCGCTCGCGGCCGCGGGTACGACTCCCGCGAGCACCGTGAAGCCGTGCGGCAGCGACTCGAAACACCGGTAGACCACGGGCACTCCGGCCTGCGCGAGGCGCTGCGCATAGTCCTCGGCCTCGTCGCACAGGATGTCGAAGCCGGCGGTGTAGACGAGCGCAGGGGCGAGTCCGGCGAGATCTTGCGCGAGCCCGGGCGCGAAGCGGACGTCTTCGCGCTCGTGGTCCGAGTTCAGACAGTGCGAGAGGAACCACGGGATGTCCTCGCGCACGAGCGGCGGGCACGCACCGAAGTCGCGATAGGCGGCGTTGTCGGCGCACGCGATCAGCCACGGGTAGATCAGGAGCTGAAAGCGCGGTGCGCGCGCCCCCTCGGCGCGGGCGCGCTGCGCGATCATCGCGGCGAGCCCGCCGCCGGCCGAATCGCCGCCGACGCCGATCCGCTCCGGATCGCCGCCGAATTCGCCCGCGCGCTCGAGCGCGAAGCGGTACACCGCCCACGCGTCCTCCTGCGCGGCGGGGAAGCGGTGCTCGGGTCCCATCCGGTAGTCGATCGAGAGCACCGGACAGCGCGCCCCGGTGGCGAGCACGCTGCAGAACGGCTCGCACCAGTCGAGGTCACCCACCACGAAGCCGCCCTGGTGGAAATAGAGCACGAGCGGGCGCGCTCCGTCGAGCCCGGGTGGCGCGTAGAGCCGCGCGACGAGCGCGCCGCGCGCTCCGGGCACGCGGTGCTCCTCGCGTCGCTCGAGCGGGCGCAGCGGCGCCGCCGCCGGCGCCAGCGACGCGCTCGTCACCGCGCGCGCCTCCGCGGCCGAGAGCGTGTGCAGCGCGGGGACGCGCGACGCGCGCGTGATCAGCGCGACATGAGGGTCGAGCGCGCGCGCGCGGATCACCGTCGGCGGACCCGCGAGCGGCGCGATCCAACGCCCGGGCACCGCGCGCATCGCGCGGGCGCCGAGCCGCTGCGCGAACGCCGCGAGCACTAACGGGAAGCGCCGCGAAGCGGCGCGCGCAGCGAGCCGCAGGCGAGCGAATTCGAAGGAGTGGTCTGGTTCATGATGACTGGACGTTGGAGTCTTGGGTCGCTCTCCTAACGGTCCTGGAACTTCGGCTCGCGCTTCTCGAGGAACGCCGCGACGCCCTCGCGGAAATCGGCCGAGGAAGAAGCGAGCACCTGGTTGCGGTCCTCGATCGCGATCGCCGCGTCGAGACCCGCGGCGTCGATGTTCACCTTGAGGCACTCCTTGGTGAGCCGCAGCGCGAGCGGCGAGTTGCGCAGCATCCGGCCGGCCAGCTCGCGCGCGGCGCCCTCGAGCTCGGCGTCGGGCACCACGCGCGAAACGAGCCCGGTCGCGAGCGCGCGTTCGGCATCGATGAAGTCGCCCGTGAGCAGGAGCTCCGACGCCACCGACGCGCCGACGAGGCGCGGCAGGAAATAGCTCACGCCGACGTCGCACGCCGAGAGGCCGAGGCGGATGAACGCCGCGTTCATGCGCGCCGACCGTCCCGCGATCCGCACGTCGGCGGCGAGCGCGATCGCGAAGCCGCCGCCCGCCGCCGCGCCGTGCACGGCCGCGATGATCGGCTGTGGCGCGCGCCGCATCAGGATCGGGATCTCGGCGATGTGGCGCTGGCCGCGCAGCCGCCCCGCGATGCCGGCCGAGCTCGCGCCGGAGCGATCCTCCTTGAGATCGAGGCCCGCGCAGAACGCGCGCCCCTTGCCGCGCACCACCAGCACGCGCGTCTCGGTGTCGTCGACGAGGTTCGTGAAGAAGTCGCGCAGTTCGTCGACCAGGCGCATCGAGAGCGCGTTTAGCGCGTCGGGCCGGTCGAGTGCGAGCCAGGTGAGATGGCCCTCGCGCGTGATCTCGATCGTCTCGTATTGCACCAAAACGCGCTCCTGTTTCACGCGGACGGGCGCAGCCGCTCGGCGAAGAAGCCGAGTACGCGCTCGAGCGCCGCGCGCGTCGGGTGGCCGGCCTCATCGACGAGATCGTTGGTCACCACGGAGTGCGCGGTGCGCGCGATGCCGTGGGGATTGCCGCGCTCCGAGTCGATCTCGATCGACTCGAAGCCGGGGCCCAGCTCGCGGTGCAGGCGCGCGAAGCGCTCGGGAGGCACCATCGGATCGGCTGTGAAGCGCATGCCGAGCACACTGCAGCCCGAGCGCGCGCGCTTCTTCACCGTCTCGAGTTCCTCGGCGGAGAGGTGGAGCCCCTCGCGGTGGCGCTTCGTGATGGGGAAGGGCAGCGAAGGCTGTGAAAGGACGGGGGCCATCACGCTCTCGTCCACCATCAGCGAGAGGGCGAAGTTGCCGGTCAGGCACATGCCGATCGCTCCCACGCCGGGCCCGCCGCACTCCGCGTGGGCGTGCCGGCACAGTGCGCGCAGCCAGTCGGTCACCGGGCTCGAGCCGCCCGCGGCGAGCACGTGGAACTCGCGGCTCATGCACGCGCGCACCATCTGCTGGAGCGCATAACCCACCGACAGCGGCTTGCCGGGCGTGCCGAACAGGTGGGGCAGGAAGGTGGTGAAACCGGCGTCGACCACGAAGTTGGCGAAGCGTTCGACGGGCGGCGTGATGCCGGGGATCTCGTGGATGATCACCACCCCGGGCCCCGCGCCGCGCCGGAACACGGTCTTCGACTCGCCGTCGTGAGTGAACCGGAAGCTCGTATAGCCCTCGAGCACCATGGCTTCCTCCAACTAGAAGAACGCGAGCGTCCGCACCTCGATGCTCTCGCGCGGCGCGGCGCCGGCTGGCGCGGTGGGATCGTCGATCGCGGTGTGGGCCGTGAAGCAGGCGAACCGCGCGTCCGAGTCGTAGCACTTGAGCAGCAGCGCCTCGTCAGCGCGCATCCCGGGGTAGTAGAACCAGCGGTGCTCCGGGCGATAGTTGAGCGAGTAGACCTCGCCGACGCGGTCGCGGTATCGCAGGTCGGTGGGCACGAAGTCGAGCTGCGCCAGCGAGCTCGCGTCGCAGAACGCGAGCGGCGCCTGTTGCACGGGGCCCCGGATCGGACGCCAGACGTTGATCACGGCGAATCGGCGCTGCAGCAGCCGCTCGGCCTCCTCGCCCCCGACGAGATCGCGCACGCGCTGCGGGCCCGAGCGCTGCGTGTAGTCGTTGTGGACGAAGTGCACCGGGCCCTGCGAGAGATCGCTCTCCGCGCTCGCGCGATCGGTGTTGCGCACGTTGTGGTCGAATGCGAGCACGCGGCCGGCGCTCGTGCACCGTCGCACCAGCGCCTCGACCTCGGGATAGTAGGTGCGCGCGACCTCGGCGCGGTCGAAGGCATCGGCGAGCGCCGAGGCGAACGGCACGAGCGCGAATCCCTCGACGTCGAGCGACGGTTGTTCGAGCTCGCGCGCGTCGTGCACCTCCACGCGCCGGCGGTCGCCGTGTGATTTGCGCCCCGGTACCCCCGGCGGCGGCGGATAGGTGTAGAAGTAGGGCCGTTCTTCCATCGGGGCGAGATAGTTGAGCGTCGTCTCGACCATGCCGCCTAACCTCGGCCGAGCCCGTCCGCCGGGCCGGCGCCGCCCTCTCCGAGCCGGCCGCCCTCGCCGAAGTGGCCCTTGCCCGGCACGAAGTTCACCTCGACGCGGATGCCGTCCGGATCCTCGAACAACACCGAGTAGTAGCCGGGCGCGAACTGCTTCCCCTCCTCGGGCGGATGGATGATCTTCGCGTCGAGCTCGGACCGCACGAAGTCGTAGATCGCGTCGACCTGCCCGCGGTCGCGCGCGCGGAAGCAGAGGTGATGCAGCCCTGGCCGATCCTGGTCGAACGGATGGTCGCGCTTGTCGGGCGGTGCGCCGCGCACGAGGATCCCCGTGCGGCTGCCGATGCAATAGACGATGCCCTCGCCCTTGATCAGCGTCTTCATCTCGAAGAAGTGGCAGAGCTTCTCCCAGAAGGCACAGCACGAATCCGGATCGTTCACGGTGAGCTGGATGTGGGCGATCCCATTGAGCTCGACGGTCATCGCTGTCCTCGTCCTATGGTCTTTCGCCTCATGGTCTTCGCTCGCCTTCGGCTGCGGGAGCCGCGATTCTAGTGCCCCGCGCGGCCGCTCTCACTCCGGTGTCGCGGGCGCCGTCTCGGGCGCGGGTGCTGTGTCGGCCGCGGGCGCCGTCTCGTCAGCAGGCGCCGGCACGCCGGGCCCGCCCGCGCGCCGGCTCTCGATGTCCTCCAGCATCGCGCGCGCTTCTGGCTGATCGGGGAACAGCTCGGCGAGGCGCTTCGCCGCGGCGAGCGCCTCGTCGTAGCGCCCGGCGCCGCGCGCGATCGTCGCGATTGCGCCGAGCAGGTTCTGATCCGCTGGATGGAGCTTCACGGCCGCGCGCAGCGCGGCGAGCGCCTTCGCCGGATGCCGATCCTCGGACAGCGCCAGCGCGTACACGTAGGTGAAGTACGCGCTCTCCGGCGCGAAGCGCGCCGCCTTCGCGAGCTCGTCGATCGCGCGTCTGTTCTTCTCCTGGCGAAGCAGCAGCACCCCGAGCATGTAGTGGAGATCGGCCGATTCGGGCATCCGCTCGAGCCCGCGGTGCAGCAGCGCCGCGGCGTCTGCGTTGCGTTCCTGCGCGGCGTACAGATCGACCAGACCGCTGTAGGCAGGCACGAAAGTGTCGCCCAGGCGCAGGGCGGTCTGATAGGCGGCCTCCGCCGCGGCCAGGTCTTCCTGTTGGTGGAGGATGACCGCGAGGTTCGCGTGGGCGGCAGGCGAATCCGAAGCCACCGTCAACGCCGCGCGATACTCCTCGAGCGCGCGGCTGCGAGAGGCGCGCCGCGGCTCCGGGAGCCCGTCGTCGGGGACCTCCGCGAGCGAGTTCGCGGCCTCGATCCGCACCGCGCGCAGCGGATCGTCGAGCAGGTGGACGATGCCGAGCACGCGCTCGCGCGGCGACAGGCCCGAGGCCGATCGCGCCGCGGCCAGGCGCAGCAGCGGCTCGGGCGAGCGCGCCGCTCGCTCGATTTCGTCGCGCCGCGGCTCTGCCTCGAGCTCGAGCAGCGCGGTGGCGCGCGCGATCGGAGGCGCGTTCGCGTCCCCCATCAGTGATTCGAGTTCCCTTCGCGCCGCGCTGCCGCCCCCCTCGCGCGCGTGCAGCCGAACCGCGAAATCGGCGGGCAGCGGAGACCCACCGCGCCACTCCTCCATCGCCCGGGCCGCCCATGCGTCGCCGCGCTTCGCGTGGCAGGCTGAGCACGCGT
>DATFWW010000232.1:0-21668 GCA_035258825.1 Myxococcota bacterium | reverse complement strand
CGTTCGACACCCAGCGTCGCCGGCGCCAGCCTCGGGGCGGCCAGCTACACGGGCCGCGACCGCGGCTTCTTCTTCAACCGCGGCTCGGGGCGGAACTTCGAGCAGGTCGATCACCGCACGGCGCCCGGTACCGGCGGCATTCCGATCGATCAGTCGCGCGCGAGGGGAGCATCGCGCGGATTCGGCCGAGGCGGTCGCGGCCAGTTCCAAGGGCAGCCGCAGCGCGATGCCGGCGTGGTGCCGAACGACGCGCGAACGCGCGGCCTCAGTCCGGAGACATCGGGCCACGGCCGCGGGCGCGCGTTCTCGCCCCACCAGTCGTCGAATCCAGTGTTCGAGTCTCCGCAGCACGACCGCGGCCACGCGATGGGTCGCGGACGCGGCGGCATGGAGCGTCCGTCGGTCAGCGCGGATCGATTCCAGGGCGCCGGTCCGCATTCTCAGCCGCAGATGCCCGCGCCGGTCGAGCAGCCGCGTGCCGAGCAGCCGCGTGGTCAGGGGCGCGGACAGGGTTGGTCGCACCACGCGGCGCCGCCGACGCAGGGGGATTCTGCGGGTCCTTCCTTCCGATCACCCGCGCCGGCCGCACGCGACGACGGCGGCGGTAACGGCGGCGGCTGGGGCGGGAGTTATCGCAGCTTCCGCGGCGACAGCGGCGGCGCGCCGGGCTGGAGCGGCGGTGGCGGTGGCGGCGGATACGGTCGCGGTGGCAGCGGTGGCGGCGGATGGGGTCACGGCGGTGGTCGCGGCGGCTTTGGCGGCGGCGACTTCGGCGGCGGCGGCATGGGCGGTGGCGGTATGGGCGGCGGCGGTATGGGCGGCGGCGGCTTCGGTGGAGGTGGCGGCGGTCGCGGGCGCTGAGGCGCGCGCGCGCGAGACCCCTCGCGTAACACCTCCACGCGCCCCGCGCGTCCGCCGACCCGGTAGCATGGGCGGTGGTGACGCCTCGAGCTCCGTCGGTCCGCGCTCAGCGGCACCTTGCCCTCTTCGCCGGGATCGCCTGGATCGGTCTCCACTACTGGATCTTCGCGTCGTTCTTCCCGAACCAGTACGGGAATCTCGGCTCCGACTACGGCTATTTCCTCCCGCAGCTGCTCGACGGTGAGTTCGGGCGGATCGCGAATGGCCCGTTCGCGATTCAGTGGTTCACGCCGGCGTTCTGCGGCGGCATTCCGAAGTTCCCGAACCCTCAATCGCTGTCGTTCTCGGTGCCGCAGCTGCTCACCTTCCTGACCGATCCCATTACGGGCGTTCGGCTCACGCTGCTGGCGTTCGCGGCCCTCGGTTATGCGGGCTTCTACCGATTCCAACGCCGCCTGTTCGGGATCTCCCGGCCGATCGCAACGCTCGGGGCCGCGCTGTTCCTGTTCAACACCTGCTTCTCGTCCCGCATGCTGATCGGGCACCTCACGTTCCACGCGTTCATGCTGGTCCCGTGGCTGCCGCCATGGCTGTTCGCGCGCGGCGGTCCTTCCTGGCGCGAGCGCGGGCTCGAGATCGCGGGGGCCGCCGGCGTGCTCGCCTATCTCGCCAGCCAGGCGATTGCACACGTGCTGTTCCAGGCGCTGCTGTTCACCGCGATCGCGGGGCTGCTTCAGGCGGCGATCGCACCGGAGCGGTGCACGCCGCGCCGCAGCGCGCTGCGCGTCGCGGCGGCGGTCCCGCTCTCGCTCGCGCTGTGCGCGGCGAAGCTCGCCGCGATGGCGGCGTTCCTCTCTCAGTTCCCTCGTACGTTGTATCCGCTCGCATCGGTCGCGAGCATCCCCGATCTCCTGCACCTGGTGTTCCACTCGCTCTTCCTCTCGCCGTCGGAAGAGCTGATCCGCGCCGTCGTCGTGAACACGAAATTCCTGATCGAACCCCACGAGTTCGAGTACGGCGTCACGCCGCTCCCGCTCGTTCTCGTCGGGCTCGCGCTGCTCCGGCGTCGCGCGGAGGGAAGGCCGGTGGTGCCGCGCGGGCCGCTGCGCGGCGTGCGCGGCGCGTGTCTCGCGGGCGCCGTCCTGCTGCTCGCGATTCCGCTCGCACTCAACTTCCATCACCCCGTCTGGCACGCGTGGCTCAAGTCGCTGCCGATCTTCGCGAGCAGCTTCACGCTGTTCCGCTGGCTCTCGGTCTACGTGCCGATTGCGATCCTCGCCGGCACCGCTGCGCTCGATTCGAGCACGTCCCTCGCGCGCCACCGGGGATGGGTGGCCGCCGCGGGGTGTGCGTGGCTCGCGTGGCACGAGCTGTCGGTCGATCGCACCTACTACCAGCGCCAGATCTACGACCCGGCTCCCGTGCGCGAGGCGTTCGCCGCGGCACGCCGCGGCGCCGCGCCGAGCATCCACGCCAACGCGCTGCCGAGCTCGTCCGACCTGCTCGCTCCGAGCCGCAACACCGCGATGGCTCACGGCGAATCTCAGCTAGCCTGCTACGAGACGCTGTTCGGCTTCCAGATGGAGAACCTGCCGCGCGGCGCGCTGCGCGAAGGGCCCGTGCTCGAAGTGCGCGACGGCGCGTTCAATTTGAACGATCCGAGCTGCTTCGTGTTCCCGGCGGCGAACGAATGCACCCCCGGCACGCCGTTTCCGGCCTCGCGCCGCGCCGACGCCGAGGCGTTCGCGTCGTATCGCGCGTTCCCGTTCCGGATGCCGCTCGCGCAGCACATCGCCGACGCCGTGAATGCCGCGGCGCTCTCCGCGGTGGGCGCGGGGATCGCGCTCGCTGCACTCGATCGGCTGCGGAGGTGCTCCGCGCGGGACCTCTGAACGCGCGTCGATCAGAAGTGGAAGCCGACGCCGACGCCGATGTGGTGCGTGGAGAACTCGGGCTCGATTTTGACGCCCTGGATTTTGAACTCCGGTTCGACGTAGGTGAACCGATACTCGGCGAACAGCGAGACCAGGCGCGTCACCTGGACGTTCACGCCGGCGTGGAGGTCGACGCCGACTTCAGCGGTGTCGTCGTCCTGGCTGCCGACGTCGATCAGCGAAACGAAGATCCCGGGCCCGATGCCCAGGAACGGCTGGACGCGGCCGTTGGGGAACTCCTCGCTCGTCGCGATCGGGATGCGCCCCATCAAGAGCGGAGAGATGGGAATCAAGTCGTACTCGGGGCCGCCGGAGCTGTCGTCGTCGGGCGCGAAGTAGGACACGTCGGCTGCTAGGCCGAGCCACGGCAGCGAATCGAACCAGTATCCGCCGCGAACGCCTCCGGTGACGGAGTCCTCGAACTGGGTCGGAAGGTCGACGGACGCGTTGCCGAACTTGACGCGGACGTCGTTGTCCTCCGTGAACGCACCGCCCACGCGCAGGTCGACGAAGCCCTCCGCGCGCGAAATGCCCGGTAACGAGAGTGCGATCCACCCCAACGATGCGAGAGCGAGAACGATCCGCTTCATGCCTGCAACTCCTCGTGGCGGCCCAACGCCAATAGGAACGGATCACGCATCCCGCGTCAACCGGGGGCCTATCGTCTCTGGATCGAACGCGGGGATTGTCCTACGGGCCAATGTGCGGCACCTCACCACACACGGTGCCGACTGTGGCGACCCGATCGGGATGCCCGGGAGATCCTCGATCACCGCGGCGAGCTGCCCGTCGCCGGCGGCGGATTCGATCGGATCGCGGACGATCGTGCCCGCTCTGGAGCAGCGGGCGAGGCAGGGCGCCGACGATTCCGGCGGCGTCGAGGTGCGGTGCCTGGTTCAGGTCGATCAGGTAGGACCCGATGTTGCGCGCATAGCAGTCGCGCGCGGTCAGATAGCGGCCGCGCAGGAACAGCGACTCGATGTAGTGCAGGATCGAGCAGTGCTCGAAGAGCGCTGTGGCCGTCGCGTTGCCGACCGAGTCGTCGAAGAACGTGAACGCGCCGGCGAGCTCCTGGAGGATCACGAGGTTGTAGACGAACCCGGATACGCGGCGACCGTGAAGGTGGCGGTGTTTCCGGAGCCGAGCGAGACCGAATCGATCTGATCGTGAGTGCGCCTTCGGGCGCAGACAGCAGCAGCGACAGCGGCAACACGAGCCGCATGAGGGCCCCCTTCCCCGAGGTGCGGCGCGTCGTGTCCGGCTCGGGAACGATCGGTTTAGTGGCGAGCTGAGGGAGTTTCAGGAACGCCGCACGGGTCCGCGGGGGGCGATCCGGGCGCAGTGATCTGGATCAACTGCATGCCGAGCCCCGCGATCCGCGCGCGCAGCCGATCCCCTGGGGCGAGATAGCCGCCCGGTTCGTGCGCAGCCGCGCGCGCGAGCTCGTCCTGGCGGAACTGCTCGAACGGCCCGCGCAAATGGAGGGCGCCGCGCGCGAGCAAGCCCGCGGCATGGGGGGTGCCGAGCGCGACACCGGCCGGGGTGCCCGTGAGGACGATGCTGCCCGCGGGCAGGCGGGGTGTCGCACCGACTGCGAGCGGGTAGTAGCGGGTCTCGCCGTTGCGCTCGGCCGGCATCTCGCTGCGCAGACCCCGCCTGCGCACCTGCTCGGCGACGCGCGCGAGCAACGCGACCGGGTCGAGCAGCCACAGCTCGGTGTTGGCGTCCTGGCGCACCTCGAAGCCCTCGCCCGCGTCCACCTCGAGCCGGATCGGCAATCCGCGGCCGCCGCACGCGGCAACTGCGTTGAACAGCTCGCGGCCGCGAACGATCCACGGGCCGAGCGGCAGGAACCCGGGTCGTCCCTTGGCCTCGACGAATCCGGTGCCGGGACCCGTGAGCGTGGCGTGCTGGATGATCGGCTCGCGGTCCGTCACGTCGTTCGCGATGAAGAAGGCGCTGTGCTCGAGCAGCGCATCCCAGCTGGGCAGTGCGTCGAGCGCGACGTCGCCGAGCAGCACGAGGCCCAGCTCCGCCTCGTAGTCGAGCAGCGTCACACCGGGCGGCGGCGACACCGCGCCGTAGGGAGCGGTCGGCTGCACCGGCTTCGGGAACAAGAAGACGTCGCCCCCACCGGCTTCTACCGCGTGGCCCGCGTAGTTGAGCCCGGCCGCCACCACGACCTGCCGCTCGGTGTCGAGGTCGGACTGCGGCAGCGCCACCGGCGAGCAGATCTGCCCGGCGGCCTGCTCGAGGGCGACCGCGAGCTCCTCGGCTTCGCGTGCCGGGGGGTCAGCTGCCCGCGCGAGGATCTGCGCGAGGTTTCCGCCGCCCGCGATCAGCGCGACGCGGCTCGGCACGCCGCCGGGCGCCTCGAGCACGCGCGCCCAGCGCACCTCGCCGCTCGGTGTGTGCACGCGCGCGACGCGCGGCAGCGGCGACTCCTCGAGACAGCGAGCGAGGTCGCCCGCGCCGGCCAGCGCGACACGCGGCGCGCAGAACAACAGCGCAGCGAGGGCGATCGGCCGCGAAGCGAGCAGACGCCAGCGCATCGAACCTCCTCGCCCGCAGCCGGGTGTCCGCGACTTTCGCACAGCTCGGGGGTACGGTGATGTAGCGGATCCGCCCCGCAAGCCCGGCCAGTGACACGAGCTTCGAACTACTGGGTCGCCTCGCGCCCGGCAGTGCTCTCGCTAGACCCACGACGGTGCCGCTGAGTCGCTGCTGCCTGCAGTCAGAGCCTCGAAGCGCTACTGCCACGGCCATGGCCATCCGCGAAATCCCCAGCGCAGCTCCATGTGGACGCTCTCGTCCTGCAGGCTCCACTCTCCGCTCTGTCGGACCGGACGCAGCGATTCGCCGTAGTAGACCTCGAAATCGAGACCCGGGACGATCTCCATCAGCGCGCCCACGCCGACGCTCTCGAGCACGCGGTCTTCGCCGCGCGCAAAGGGGTGGCGGCGGTTGTTGCTCGCATAACCGACGTCGTAGAACGGCGCGATCGCCAGTTGCGGTGCCCACGTTCCGATCCGCGGCGAGGGAATCGGGACGCGCAGCTCCGCGCCACCGACCACGCCGTTGTCGCGCACGAGCTGGTTCTCGCGATATCCGCGCACCGTGTAGCGCCCGCCGATCGAGAACTGCTCGAGGCCCAGCAGTGGATCGTCGGCGACCTGACCGTCCGCGCGCACGAGCAGCTGGAGCCCGAGCCACGGGAGGCGCGTCGCACACTGGAGCTGGAGGAGCCCGGCCACGAATCGCCCGTCGGGCACGTTTGGATCGGAGTTCCGGGTGGCACCCAGCGCATCGAGGCCGCCGGTGACCTGCCCGCGCACCGCCCACACCACGCGCGCGCTGCGACGGGTCCACTGCGCGCCGGCCCGCAGCAGCGCGAGCTTCGCGACGCCATGCTCCGGTCCGACCGAGAACGAGAACGGATCGCCGAACAGGAACGACTTGCTGCGGCGGTATTCGCCCTGCGCGAATACCTCCACATCCGATTCCGCCGACCGCAGCACCGGCTGGTAGAGCCCCACCGCATACGATTGGGTCTCGCTCTCGATGTGGAGATTGTCGAAGGGATGCTCGATGATCCTGGCCCAGGTCCCGCGCCCGGACAGCTGGAGGCGCGTATCCCAGTCCGTGAACGGGATATCGTAGGTGCCGCGCACGTCGTGCAGGCCCGGGCTCCAGCGATAGTTTGCGAAGATCGCGTCGCCGAAGCCGGTGACGTTGCCGTAGCCGAGCCCGATCTCGGCGGTGCCCTCGCCGAGCGACGGAGTCGTGTAGTTGTTGCCGGCCAGCGAGACGACGAGCGGCGACGCCTCGTCCACTTCGACGTGCAAGACCGCCTTGCCGCGCTCCTCGGTGGGCTGGAGCTGCGCATGGACCGAGTGGATCCGTTCGTCGTGCTGGAACTGCAGCAGCTGCTCGCGCAGCGATAGCGCGTTCACGGGAGACCCCGCCGCGCGTGCGAGCCGCCGCTGGAGATAGCTCTCGCGAAACCGCCCGTCGGTCTCGACTTCGATCTTCTCGAGCTGGCCCTCCACCACCTCGAGCTCGAGCACGCCGTCGTCGAGCGACTGCGGAGGGACGACTGCGCCGGAAGTGACATAACCCCGGTCGACGTATGCGCGGGTCAGCTCGTCGCGCAGCGCCTCGATCTCTACGAGGCCCAGCGACCGGTTCTCGTAGCGCGACGCGATCTCCCGCAGCGCGGCGTCGGGCAGCGCGGTGTTGCCCGTGATCCGGATCTCGCGGATTGCGACGCGCGCGTCGGCCTGGAGCGCGCCCGTGCCCCCCGACTCGGGCAAGGCGATCCGGGGCAGCGCGTCGCCGGGCCGGGCGGGCTCGGGCTCGAACGACGGGACTTCGGGCAGGACGCGCAGCCGACGCGCGCCCTCTCCCTCGGAGGGGAACGACGGAAGCTCCGGGCGCTCGTCTCCGGGCTGGAGGTCCTGCGCCTGCGCCGCGGCCGGGATCGACGAAGCGAGCCAGAAGAAGAGGGCGAGCGCGCCCCATCGCCGCGTCACAGCCAGTTGCTGATCAGGAGATAGGGCGACCAGTAGAAGGGATGCCGGTGCGCGCCGCCCTGATTCAGGATCGCGAGCTGCGCGTGCTGCAGGGCCTTCGCCTTCGACGTGTGCGGCTGGCCCAGCGCTTCGTAGAACCCCGTCATCACCTGATAGGCGTCCTGGTCCGGGATCGCCCACAGGCTGCCCACCGCCGAACGCGCTCCCGAGCGGATCGCGACGCCGGCCAGGCCCAGCGCCGCGCGCTCGTCGCCCGCGGCGGTCCGGCACGCGGAGAGCACGAGGAGCTCGATCGGTGCCTCGGTGTAGCGGCGAGGGCCCACCACGGCGCCGAGCTCGTCGAACGTGACCGCGCCGCCGTGGGTCAATAGGAAGCTCTCGTCGGGGTCTCCGCCGAAGTAGGCGTGCGAGGCCACGTGCACGATCGTCGGCTGATCCTCGACTACTGCGCGGCGGAAGCCCGGCGCGTCGAAGGCCGCATCGAGCAGCACGTCGCCGCCGTAGCGGCGGTGGATCGCGCCGATCTCCTCGCTCACCTTGGGCAGCGACTCGAACTTCTTCCCGGCGAACTCGCCGCCCTCCGAGAGGCCGGCGAGCAGGAAGCGCTCGGAGCGCGTCTTCAGCGCGTGCGGATCGACGAGCGATAGGCCGGGCGTGACGGCCACGGCGAACTGCTCGAGCAGGAAGCGCTCGCCGTCGTAGAGTGCGCCGAGCGGAATCGTGCGCAGGGAGCCACCCGGCACGAACACGAGCGTCTCGATGCCCGCATCGGCGAGCCGGGCGCGGTAGGGCGCGACGAGCCAGCGGTACAGCTGCTCGGCCGGCGCCTCGTAGTCGCGCCCGATCCGCTGGAGCAGCGCCGAGCGCAGACGCGCCACCTCGGCGTCGAGCGCATTCGCGCCAACCGGAACCGAGAACCGCTCGAGCCCGCCCGGCAGGCTCACGAGCAGCTCGATGCGCTCCGCGAGCGCGATCGGGTAGACCACCGCGGTACGCGGCGACGACTCGCGCAGCACGCGATCGAGATCGACCGTGCGCGCCTCGATGTCCGCCACGCACGCGTCGCGGAAGTAGTCGCGCAGCTCGGCCGCCTGGTACTGCTCCATCGTCGCGCGCGCCTCCTCGAGCAGGCGCCGCGACGCGTTCGGATCCGCGACCCGATCGGCGCCGCGCAACAGCATCTCGACGTAGTCGCGGTAGAGCGGGGCCACCGCGCGCTGGAAGCGCAGTGCGGCCGAGCCGTAGTGCGCGAGGCTCACCTGGCGCGTCGCCTCGACGATCTCGACCGCGCGGTCGAGCGCGGCGATCGCCGCCTGCGCCCGTCCCTGCGACCACAGGATGCGCCCCTCCTGCCAGTGCCAGCGGTAGAGCGCGTCTGGCGCCTGCGCGCTCTCCGCGGCCGCGAGCGCCTGGCGAGTGAGATAGAGCGCCTCGTCGCGCCGCTGCTCGGACTCGTAGAGCGCACCGAGGTCGCCGAGCGCGTACGAGCGCAAGCGCGGATCGCCGAGCGCTTCGGCGCCCGTTTGGGCGGCGCGCAGGTGCAAGTAGGCGCCCTGCAGGCTCGCGCGACGGAGCAGGGCCGTCGTGTCGGGCGCGAGCGAAGCGAGCTGGGCGAGCGACTGGCCCAGGTGCAGATCCCGCTGGACTGCGGCCGCGCCCGATCGCGGCGCCTCGACGCGCTCGGCCCGGCCGATCAGCGCGGCGGCGCGCTCGAACTCACCGGCTTCGAGCGCGGCGCGCGCCGCGCTCGCGAGCGCGGTCGCCTCCTCCTCGCTGCGGCCGGCGCTATGCGCGCGCGACGCGGCGGCCTCGTAGCGGCCTAGCGCCTCCTGCCACTGCTGCTGTGCCGCAGCCTGGTTGCCGAGGTCGTTCTCGAGCCGCGACGCCAGGCCGGAGTCGCCGCTTTGCTGCGCCGCGTCGAAACCGCGCATCGCCGTCTCGGCGGCGGCGGGATCGCGCATCGCCACCTGCGTCTCGCCGAGATGGGAGAGCGCCGCGGCTTCGCGCGCCGCATCGTGGCTCGAGCGCGCGAGCGCGAGCGCGCGGTCGAGCGACGCGCGCGCCTCACCGAAATGTCCCTGCGCCTGCTGAGCCTGACCGATCCCGCGCAGCGCATCGCTCTTCAGCGCGGGATCGCCGCCTTCGCCGAGCTCCGCGAGCGCGTCCGCAAAATGGCGCTCGGCGTCCTCGGCCTTGCCGCCGCGCATTGCGATCGCGCCGGCCGCGATCGCGCTCGCCGCGTCGGGCTCCGGGGTTCCGAGCGCCACCGCGGACCCGCCCGCGCCGAAATCGTCGGAGGGCAGCAGCAGATCTTCGGGCGAGCTCGGCAACCCGCGATAGCGCGCCACCTGGAAGCTGCCGATCTCGCCCGACGCGCGCGCCGCGCACGCGCTCTGGATTCCCTTTGCCTCCAGGAACGACAGATCGAGCGCGGTTACCTGGCGCTCGACCTCGTTCTCGGGCGAGGACGTGGTGATCGTGCCCGACGTCCCGGCTCCCGCGTCCGCGGAGATCCGCCCGCCCGACACGCCCGGCACGAAATCGGCCGATTGCAGCGCCGAGGGTCCCACGGAGGCGAGCTGCGGGATTATCTGCCCCGTGGCGAGCGAGATCGCGCCGCCCGTGCCGTTCTGCGTCTCCGCGAGGATCGTGCTGCCGCCCTCGAGCGCGAGGACGTCGGCGTTCGCGATCTTGATGTCGCCGCCCAATCCCTGGTTGACGCTCGCCGTCACGCTGCTGCCGTCGCGCAGCACGACGAGGTCGTCGGCAGCGATCGCGATGTTTCCCTTGCGCGCCTGACCCGCCGCCGGCCCCTCCTTCGCGAGCGCCGAGATCTGCGCACCGGAGAGCCAGACCTCCTTCGTCGCATAGCTTCCGCCGGCGGCGCCGATCTCGATCGAGCCCGCGGCGCCCGGGGTCGCGCCGCCGAGATCCGCGCTCTTCGCGGTGCTGTTGACCGCGAGGCTGCCGCCACTCGATAGGCGGAGCTCGCCGACGTCGAGCCGCAGATCGCCGCCGTCGCCCGCGCCGCGCGTGCTGGCGGCGATGCCCCCGCCCTCGGTGATCTCGAGCAGCGGCGTGTGGACCGTGATCGTGCCGGCGCTTCCTCGGGTCCGCTCCTTCGCATCGGTACTCAGGCGGGCGAACAGCGCGTCGTCGGCGCGACCGGAGATCAGGATCCCGTTGCTCGCACGGACGTCGAGGTTTCCGCCGTTGCCGACGGTGATCGGGTCGGAGGCGGACAAGGGCCCCGTACTGCTGTCGATCTGCGACGTGCCGAGGATCTCGAGCCTTCCGACGTCGACGGAGATGTCGCCGCCTTTGGCGTTGGTCTCCGTCTCGGCATTGATCGCCGCGCCGTCCTCGAGCCGGAGCGTGCGCGCCTTCACCGAGATGTCTCCGGCGTCGCCCGTGCCCTGTGCGTTGGAGAACACGGCCGTCGGCGTGCTCTTCGCGTCATTGTCGTGTCCGCTGAGCACCATCAGGTCGTCGGCCGCGATGTCGATCGAGCCGCCGCGCGCCGATGTCAAGCTCGTGGCCGTCACGCGCGCGCCATCGCGCAGGCTGATCGTTCCGGCCCGCAGCGCGATCTGGGACCCCTCCGTCGCCGCGATCGGGATCGAACAGGGGTCCTGGCCGCAACCGGGGATCCTCACGATCGTGCCCGTGATCGAGTCGATCAGGCGCAGACCGAACATATCCGTCGTGGTCGTGAGCGATTCCGCGCGCGCGAGGACGCCCACGTCGTGGCCCGAGCCGTCCTTGTCGATCACCAACGACCCGTCCACGCGGATCTCGATCCGGCCGGCTTCGCTCCCGAAGCTGCGGGCGCGCAGGTCGGAGTCGCGTAGATCCAGAGAGCCGCTCCGCACGAAGATGTCGCCCGCTCCCACATCGCGCACCACCGCGAAGCGGGTGCCCATGGTGTTCTGGCCGAGCACGAGGTCGCCTTTCTCGACGCGCGAGACGATCAGAGCGGCGTTCTTGTAGAGGTCCTGGTACTGGTCGGCGAACAGATCTTCGAGCGGCACCGTCGCGCCGAACTTGACCTCGAGCCCCGACGCGCTCACCGCCGATTCATCGTGGATCGACAACGGAGCCAATGCGGACGCGTCGACGGCAAGCGGGCCGCGGTCGAGCAGACCCGACACGGTTCCGGTGCCGCCGAGCGCCGCGATCCGGACCTGGCCGGCGGGTGCCCACAGGAACGTGCCGCCGATGTCGATCGGGCCGCCGACCAGATCGAGTGTCGCGCCGCGCGCGAGGCTTATCTCGAGACGCATCTCTCCCGAGAACGAGATTTCGGCCGGGTTCGGCGCGGTGAATCCGAAAGCCTCTGGCGAGGCGGCGGTGAGCACGGTGGCCACGCGGGGATCGGCCGAATACACGGTTCCGCCCTCGAAGACCAGCGCGTCCGCAGTCGACACGTGGAACGATCCGGGGACCTCAACCTGCGAGTCGGGACCGAAGAAGACCCCGGCCGGATTCAGGAAGAAGAAGTGGTGCTCGCCGACCGTGGACGAGAGCCGCCCCAGGATGTCGCTGCGCGTGCAGCAGCGCACGCGCGCGACGAGGTTCTCGACGGGTTGTGTCGCGCCGTCGCGCGTGAAGGTGGCGGCGGCGCCGGCGCGCACACCGAACTCGGAGAAGCTGTGGAAGAGGTTTCCTCCCACCTGCGTGCCGAGGCTCGCCGGGATCTGCACGTCCGGACCGTCGAGCCGGACGGCTGGGCCGACACTCCCGTCCGTCGCGATCTGGGCCACGGCCGGCGCTGCCGCGACGAGCAGCCCCAGCGCAATCGCCACTCCGAAGGAGGAAGTGGGGATCGTCACCGACCAACGCGCCTCGCGCGGCGCGCGAGCCACCCGACCAGTGCCGCCGCCCCCGTCAGGCCCGTCACGACTGTCGGCTCGGGCAGGCAGTTCACGGTGTCGTTCGTCGGGTTGTAGGTGCCCGAGCTGCAGTCGTCGCAGTGATCGGCATTGTCGTCGGAGCAGTGATGGCGGTCGTGTGGGGCCGTGTCGCAGTCATCGACGATCGTGTCCCCGTCGCTGTCGGTCCAAGTGGCCGCCGGGGTTCCAGTTCCCCAGGGGAAGACCTCGACCCCGATGTTCATCTGGCAGCATGCGGGAACGGGGTTGCCGTCACACGTGAATCCGGCCGGACACACGTTCTGCGAACACCCGAGCGTTCCGCACCGCGCCTGCCAGGTGCAGCACTCGTAACCGTTGTCCGGGTGCGACGGGCTGAGGTGGAAATCGATCGTGCCGCCCCCCAGGCCGATGCTGTGTATCTCGCAGTAGCCCGGGCCCACCGTCAGATCGGCCGGCGCCACGAAGTCCGGGGCGAAGTCGGCCGTGCTCTGCGTCCATCGGTAGTTGGGGGGATCCGTGTTCTGGTTCGGCGAGCTGAACACGTCGGATGGCGCGATGTCGCAGACATCGCCCTCGCCGTCGCCATCGAGATCCGCCTGGTTCGGGTTGTAGACGAACGGGCAGTTGTCGATCTGATCGATCAACCCGTCGCCATCCGAATCGCCTGTTCCGGAGACGAGCACCTGCAGGCGCCATTCCGGAATCGCCACGCGCTCCAGGGAATTCGGTGAGCCGGAGATCTCGAGCCGCCACTCTCCGCTCGCGTCGAGCCCGTCGAAAGCCGAGAGCAGCGTCGGCGGCCGGTAGTTCCCCGTGATCGTCTGGAGATCGCCATTGTGGGTGGGGAACGGCAGGGCAGCCTCGTCATCGAGCACGACGTCGACGCTCCGGAGCGCGGCATCGCTCTGACCATCGAATACCAGCGCGGTCGTCGCACCGTGTTTCAACACGACGTCGAGGGCGTCGACGCTGAGGCCGGGCGGAAACTGGATATCGACCAAGGCCTTGAGCTGGAGCTTCAGATCCAGATCGAGTATCGACCCCGTCAGTGTTGAATCGAGCGTTAGGAGGTTGGTCGGTCCCGCGATCACTTCATTCCCATGGCCGATGATCTCGAAGCGCCGCGACGGCGAATAGCGCGCGGCGCGTCCGGTGAGCCCGCTGGTGCCGAAGTAGAACGAAAGGCCGATCGTACCGGTATCGTTCTCGATGCCCGCGCTGTGCGTACCGCCGTCGCTCGCCGCGTTCGAGTAGTGCACCTCGATGTCGTTGGTGTGCTCGAACAGCTTGATCTGGAACGTGACCGGATTGCCCGACGGCGCGTGCGGGACATTGGTGAACTGCACGATCATGACGCGGTTCGGCGCGCTGCCGACGATCTTGTACTGGATGCTCCCGCCGGCCGCCGGATTCAGGTCTTCCCACCAGCCCGCGATCACGGCGTTGGGCGTCCCGGAGGTCGGCGTCACGGCGCTGGTGGGGCTACTCGGTTGTGAAGCCAGAAAGGTCAGGAATCCGTTCGAGCTGACGTAGAACTGGCTGCGCGCAGTTCCGTAGTAGGTGAACGGGAAGCCGATCGGGATCGCGCCGCTCACCTCGTTGTCGGCGAGCGTGATCGCGGTGCCGTCGCCCGAGATGTCCTGGAATTGATAGGCGGGACCATCCGGCCCGCCGTCGACGGTGAGCCGGTAGCCGAAGCTGTCGAAGGGCGGATCGCAGGCGTCGCCGGGTCCATCCAGGTCGGTGTCGAGCTGCCCCGTGTTCGCCACGTTCGGGCAGTTGTCGACGACGTCGGGCACGCCGTCGCCGTCGGTGTCCGGAGCGACCGCGACGGCGTAGTTCGAGCGCGGAGTATCGGTGAGCGCCGGCGGCGCGCTGTTGCCGCCGAGGTTGACAGTTCCAGCCGGGAACGCCTTCGCGTACAGCGCGAACTCCTGATCGGGGTCGGACTCGGTGATGTCGACGAGGCGGTGCGTGTACTGGAAGTTGGAGGTCAGCCAGGCCGGCAACGGGCGGTTCGCAAGCGCAATCCGCGTGTCGTAGAGGACGTAGACCACGGCGGGTCCCGGGATGCTGAACGAGGGCAGGCCCGTCCCCGTGAGGTTCTTGTCGTTGTTGGGCGTCTTGAGCCAGTCGGCGCACGAGACTTCGGGCGCGAGCTGCGTCAGCGTGTAGGTGCGGTCGGTGTAGTACTGCGAGCCCGTTCCAGTGCCTGCGACGAGGTGCGCCTCCTGATACGAGCCGCCGCCGCCCGGCGGCACGATGCTGCCGATCAGCGTGGGCTGGGTGCAGCTCGGCAGTGCGGGATGCGCGCGCGGCTTCGTCACGACGACGAGGTAGTTGGCGGGGGTCAGCGTTCCCGCACCGCTCGTGAAATCCGCGCCGGAGGCGGCATTGGCGCCGAGCGTCACGCTGCCGGCCGGGTACGACTTGCGGTAGGCGACGAACTCCATATCGACGTCGTTGACGGTGCTGCCGGCGCCTACGGTGTTCACGTCGACCACCACGTGCTCGTAGCTGAAATTGTTCACGAGCCAGTCGGGGGGTCTGCGGTCCACCTCGGTGGCGACCCGCTTGTCGTAGAGCACGTACACGTCGGCGCGCTCGAGCAGCTGGAAGGTGAGAAAACTCGCCGACGTGGCGTTGTGGTCGGCGTTGCGCGTCTCGATCCAATGCCCGCACTCGAATTCCGGCGGGATCTGCACGAGCGTCGGAACGGGGTCGTCCGTGTAGTAGGACGAGCCCGTGGTCGGGTGGGCGGCCACGTAGTCGCCCGGGTTGGCACCCGGCGGCGTCGTGATGGATCCGATCAGCGAAGGCGGGTTCGCGCAGATCGCCTGCGCCGCCGCCGGCGCAGTGCAGAGGGCAGCAGCCGCGAGGAGCCCGAACGCAGTCGGAAGACGGAGAGACCGCGAGCGAGATGTCATCGGGACGCCTCCCCGGCACCGACCGGGGCCCGGGGGCCCCCAGTAGACCGCAAAGTCGAGCCGCGGATCAATCCCTAGCCACCCGGCCCCCGTTTGCGCTGTGAAGTGGTTCACAAGGGGGTGTACCCGTGGTGTCCAACGCGGGCTCGGTCAGTCTGCCAGCGCTGCCCGCGCGATCCGCACCGGGATGTTGCTCATGCGCGGCAGGCCCGAGAAGCGGTCGTAGTCGCGCTCGACGGAGGTGAGGCGGCCCGTGTTGCCGCCAATCGCGCGCACGTCGGCGTCGCGCTCGGGAGCGTCGCCGAACGAGTGGCTCATCGAGATCAACCCCTCGCGCACGGTCGGGTCCACCTCGACCACGCCGAGGATGTGCGCGTGGTCGGAGTGGATCTCGATCACGTCACCGGGCGCGAGACCGCGGCGCGCGAGCTCGGCGGGGTGCATGAACGCGGGGTTGTAGGGCCACTTCGCGCGCAGCCCCGGGAGGTCGCGCGCCGAAGAGTTGTACGCGGTCATCATCCGGCGCGAGATCAGCCGCAGCGGATAGTCGGCGCGCTCACGGCCTTCGCTCGCCGACTCGGCGAGGCGCGCGAGCTCCTCGATCATCGCGGCCGAGCCCACCTCGAGCCGGCCCTCCCAGCCCGCCTGCTTCGGCGCGACGAACACGGGCGGGTCGGGGAACACCGCGCCGTGTGGATGGCGCCGCAGCTCTTCGAACGAGATGCGCGCGTCGCGCATCAAGATCGCGAAGATCTCCTCGCTCGTCGGCTTGCGCTCCATGTCGAGCGGCACCGGCTCGCCCCGCGCCGGGCCGACGAGGCCCATCTGGCGCAGCTCGAGTGATAGTCCCATCCGCTTCGCCGTCTCGTAGAAGAACTCCCATTCCTCGACGACATCCGACTCGGGCGGCGGCTCGGCGATCGCGGGCGTGTACTGGCCGTAGGCCTCGGGATAGCCAAAGCCCACACCGTACAGCGCGAGGTAGTCCTGGTTCAGCGTGATGCCGGCCATCTCGAGCGAGTGGCGCGGCGCGATCACGTAGTGGGCGAGCTTCGCGGTCGCCGACATCTTGATGTCGATCTGCACGAGCAGCTCGAGCTTCTTCATCGCCGCGATCGTCTTGAGCTGATCGGGCCACGCCGCCACGGGATTGCCGCCGAGATTGATCAGCGCGCGCACCTGCCCCTCGCCGTCGAGCAGGATCTCGTCCGCGAGCGCGGTGGTCGGCATCCCGGCCGCCGTGTTGGTGAAGCCGCGCACGCGCAGCTTCTCGCCGAAGCCCCACGCCTTCCACGGCCCGACCGCCTGGGCCACTGCGGGGAACTGCGGCACCACCGCGCCCGGGTTGGCGACGCGCTCGCCCGCGCGCAGCCAGCGGCCGCAGACGGTATTCAGGCATAGCAGCAGATATTCGAGCAGCGTGCCGTTTCCGGACATGTTCGGGCCGGTTCCGGCATTGGCGACGCCGCGGCCCGCGCGCGCGAACGCGCGCGCGGCCTCGACGATCCGCGCGGCGGCAACGTCCGCGCGCGCAGCCACCCACTCCGGCGCGAACGGCTCCACCGCAACGCGCAGCGCGTCGAGGCCGGTCACGTGCTCGGCGCAGAACGCGGCGTCGTGCAGCGCCTCGCGCAGCACCACGCGCAGCATCGCCGCAATGATCGCCGCGTCCCATCCCGGGCGCGGCTGGAGATGGATCGCCGCGCGGCGCGCCGTCTCCGTGCGGCGCGGGTCGATCGCGATCAGCTGCATGCCGCGCGCGAGCGCGTCGGAAAGGAAACGCCCGGGATTGCCCTGCGGAATCCCGCCCGACATCGCCACGAGCGGATTCACGCCGACGAGCAGTGCCACGCGCGAAGTCGCGAAATCCTGGAACGGCGCCATCCACATTCCGTGCAGCGCCTGGGCGAGCGCCTTTCCGGGCTGGTCGATCGTGTTCGAGTTGAACGCCATCCGCGACCCGAGCGCCTTCATCCATGCGGTGGCGACCGGGCCGCTCGCTGGATTCGCGGTGCTGTAGGTGCCGCTGTAGAGCGCGATCGCGCGCGGGCCATGGCGATCGCGGATCCGGGCGAGCTGCTGCGCGATCTCGTCGAACGCCCGAGCCGATGGGATCGTCGCGAACGCGCCGTCGGGTCCGCGCTTGTGCGAGTGCAGCAGACGCTCGGGGTGGCGCTGTGCCGCGATCAGCTGCTGGCCCTTCACGCAGAAGTAGCCCTGATAGATGGGGTTGCTCTTGTCGCCGCGCACCGCGACCGGCCGGCCGTCCTCGAGATCGACGAGCATCGCGCAGGCGTTGAAGCAGAAGCGGCAATACGAAGGGATGGTCTCGCGCACGACGCCCCGATCCTCGCACATGTGACCGGGATCACGCGAAAGCGCCTCAAGATCGCGACGCGCCGCGTCGAAACTCCCCGGCGGACCTCACCTCGCGCGCCTGCGACGGAGACACCCCGATGAATCGCCGCTCTGCTTCATTTCTCGCGCTGACCGCGGCCCTGCTGGCCTGGACCCCCGCCGCGCCCGCGATGGACTCGTCCGATGCGCTCGGCTCGGGCCGGGTCGTGATCGTGCCGCTGAACCTCGGCGTGCGCGCCACCTCCGAGGTGGAGCCCGGTGTGGAGCCCGTGTGGCACGAGCTCCTCTCGCACTTCGCCGCGCGGCAGCAGCCGGCAACCGCGCTCGAGCGCCAGAGCGCCGCGGCGCTCTGGAACGAGGTGATGACCGAGGTGCGCGCACAGCCGCATCCCGACGTGTATCGGGCATACGCGCTGTTCGCGCGCCGTATCGCGGATCAGGTCGACTACAGCGCGATCGTATTCCCCTCGCTCGTCACGCGCGCCGCGCACGTGCAGGGAGAGACAGCCAGCTGGGACGGAGTCCGGCGCCACGTGGCCCTCGGGGGCAACGAGACGTTGAGCTCGGTGATGGGCAGCGACCTCCTGGTCGCGAGTCGCGGCGTGCGCGGCGAGATCGCCGCCGCGTCGCTGCACGTCGCGGTGCTGTCTCCCGACGGGGAGCTGCGCTTCGAAGGGGCGGGCGGGCTCTCGGTGCTCCAGCAGCTCGACGAGAGCGAAGGCGCGCGCGGCGACGCGAAGGTGGCGGTGGCGCTGCGGCAGGACGCGTTCGCGGACGCGAACGAGCTGCGCGAGGGCGTCGAGGCCGCGTTCCGCCGACCGCTGCCGGCGTCGCGCGCACACTGATCGCTAACACTCGTTGTCAGACGTCTGCCGACACGCGTTGGCCGGCGGAGTGCGACCAAAACCTGCCCTGAAATAGCGGTGCGCGCCCGCCCTAGCGCGGTATTCTGGAAGGTGCATGTCGCGCAGAGTCCGAGTGCTCCTCGGACTCGGCGCTTCGGTGTTGCTCGCCGTCTCGTCGGAGGCGGAGGAGCGACACCCGGCGGCGCCGGGTTCCGGTCGCGTCGTGGTGGTGCCTGTCAACCTCGCGGTGCGCGCGGCTCCAGAGGTCGAGCCCGGGATCGAGCCGGTCTGGCGCGCGCTGCTCGACTTCTTCGCGTCGGAAGGGCAGCCGCCGATCGCGCTCGACCACGCGGATGCGCGTGCGCTGTGGAGCGAGGTGATGACCGAGGCGAGGAAGCAGCAGGGGGCGCCCAATCTCTACGCGGGCTACGCGCAGTTCGCGCGCCGCGTCGGCGAGCAGGCGGAGTTCGACAGTATCGTCTTCCCGACGCTGGTCCTGCACTCGGCGCGCGTCGCCGGGCGCTCGGCGAGCTGGGACGGCGTCCACCGCCAGGTCGAGATTCCGGGCCAGTTCAACGAAAGCATCGACACCTATCGAGACGGCAAGATCTGGCTCACCCGCGACGGTGGGAAGGGCGAGATCGCGGCGGCATCGCTGCACATCGCCGTGCTGTCGCCGCGCGGCGAGCTGCGCTACGAGGGCACGGGCGGACTCGTGCTGCTGCAGGATCTGATCGTGCCGCAGAAGCACAAAGAGAAGGAGGTGGAGCTCACCGCCGTGATGCGCAAGGATCCCTTCGCGGCCCCGGATCAGCTGCGCGAGGGAATCGGAGCCGCCTTCCGCGAGTGGCCGAGCGCGAGCGCGTCGATCGCGCACTGACACCTCGCGGGCGCGCACACAGGAGAGGCGGCTCCATGTTCGAACTGTCGGGCAAGGTTGCGCTCGTGACGGGGGCGGGTCAGAACGTCGGCGCGGGCATCGCGCGGGCGCTCGCCGCCCGCGGCGCCGCCGTGGCGGTCAACGATCTCCACGCCGAGCGCGCCGAGCGCGTCGCGAAGGAGATCGAGGGTGCGGGCGGCCGCGCGGTGGTGGCGCCGTTCGACGTGACCTCGCTCGCCGCCGCACAGACGGGCGTGGCGTCGGTGAAATCGCGGCTGGGACCCGTCGACGTGCTCGTGAACAACGCGGGCGTGCCGGAGGGGATGGGTCTCACGCGCTTCCGCGACTACGACCCCGCGCAGTGGGCGCGCATGATCGATCTCAACCTGTACGGCGTGCTGCACTGCGCGCGCGCGGTGGTGGACGACATGTGCGCGCGCCGCTGGGGCCGCATCATCACGATCTCGTCGGGAGCCGGGCAGGTGGGGCTACCGATCGGGGTCTCGCTCTACGGCGCGGGCAAGGGCGGGGCGATCGCGTTCATGCGCCACCTGGCGATCGAGCTCGCGCGCGACGGCGTCACCGCGAATACGATCTGCCTCGGCCTGATGAGCAACGCCGGCAATGCCGAGGGGACCCGGTCGATCGCGGCGACGGTGCCGGTCGGGCGGCTCGGAACGCCCGAGGACGTCGGCGCCGCGGTGGTTTATCTCGCGAGCTCCGAGGCGAGCTGGATCACGGGTCAGACGATCGGGTTGAACGGCGGCTCCACGACGAGCTGAAGGCCGCGGTACTCTGGCGCGATGAAGCGCGCCAACGCGATCGCGCTCGCGTTCGGCCTCGCGCTGGCCGCCGTCGCCGCGTGGCGGGCGGCGCCCGCGTCCGTACCGGCTCACGCGATCGCATTGCCCGCCGCGCCGCGCGTGGTGTTTCGCGGCGGCGACGCGGCGGAGATCGCACTGGCGCGCGGTGCGCTCGCGCGCGTGTTCGCGACGCCGACGGGTGGCCGCGCGTTCCAGCTGCTCGACTCGCTCGCGCGGCCGCTCACGATCGAGCTGAACCGGCGCGGCGAGAACTTCACCGCCTACCGCGTCCCGGGCCGCGAGCTCGGCGAGACGATCTTCTTCGACCCGTCGAGCCGCCCGCTCGTGGAGACGGCGAACGGTCGCGAGCCCGCCCACGCCGAGACCGTGCTCGCGCACGAGCTCGGCCACGCGGTATTCAAGCTGACCTCCGAACAGGAGGTGATCGACGCGATCGAGAACCCGATCCGCGACCAGCTGGGCCTTCCGCGGCGCAGTCGGTTCTGAACGCGGCGCGCTGCGATTGACCAGCACCTGCACGCCAGCGCAAGCTCGGAACCTTGAACCTCTCGTTCCTCGAAGAGCTGCTGCTGATCGTCGCGGTGGCCACCGCGGGCGGATTCGCGTTCGAACGGCTGCGCCTGCCCCCGATTGCGGGTTACGTGGTGGTGGGGGCGCTGGTCGGGCCGGGGGGATTGGGCTGGATCGGCGATCCCGAGCGCGTGCGCGCAGTGGCCGAGCTCGGAGTGGTATTCCTCCTGTTCGAGATCGGCCTCGAGCTGCCGCTCGATCGCCTGCGGCAGATGTGGCGGCCCGCCCTGACGGCGGGTGGCCTGCAGGTGGTGATCACGCTCCTCACGGTGGCGGCGATCGCCGCAGCGTTCGGCGTGCCGGGGCGCTCCGTGGGCGTGCTCGGCGCGCTCGTGGCGATGTCGAGCACTGCGCTCGTGATCCGCGTGCTGTCGCAGCGCGGCGAGATCGACGCGCCACACGGGCAGCTCGCGGTCGGAATCCTCCTGTTCCAGGACCTGTGCGTGGTGCCGTTCCTGCTCGCGGTGCGGATGTTCACCGCGGGCGGCGGGGGTGCAAGCGGGCTCCAGATCGCGCTCGTGGGGCTGCGCTCGATCGCCGCGCTCGCGCTGTTCGCGGGCATCGCGCGCTTTGCGCTCCCGGCGCTGCTCGAGCGCGTGGCGCGCGTGCAGTCGCGCGAGATCTTCACGATGGTCGCGTTCCTCTCGGTGATGGGCTCTGCGGTGCTGGCCGAGGAGATCGGCCTCACGCTCGCGGTGGGCGCGTTCATCGGCGGCCTCGTGCTGTCGCTCTCGCCCTACGCGCACCAGCTCTACGCCGAGGTGGTGCCGCTGCGCGGAGTCCTGCTCGGGACCTTCTTCACCGCGGTCGGGATGCTGGTCGACCCGGCCTCCGCTGCGCAGCAGTGGCCGGCGGTGCTCGCCTACACCGCGGGCGTCGTGGTGCTGAAGTCCGGGCTCGTCGCCGGCATCGTGGCCGCGGGACTCGGGATGGGGCCTCGGCTCGGGATCCTCACCGGCCTCTCGCTCGCGCAGACCGGTGAATTCTCGTTCGTGCTCGCCGCGGTCGCCGCTGCGGCCGGCCTGCTCGACGAGCGCCTCCAGCAGGTGTTCGTGGCCGGCTC
>DATFWW010000231.1:0-15039 GCA_035258825.1 Myxococcota bacterium | reverse complement strand
GATTCCGATTGTTCGAATAACCCTCCGTGGACCTCGCACTCGACGACAAAGTCGCGCTCGTGACGGGTGCCTGGCGCGGCACCGGCCGCGGCATCGCGACGGTGCTCGCCCAAGAAGGCGCGCACGTGTGGCTGCACGGCTTCGACGCGGAGCCCGCCGAGCGCGAGGCGGCCGCGCTGCGCGCCGAGGGGTGCGACGTGCGTGCGGTGGCCGGCGACATCACGACGGATCCGGGTGCGGCGCAGGTCTGCGAGGCGGTGTTGCGCGGCGGCGGCCGCATCGACGTGCTCGTGAACAACTACGGCGTCGCCGAGGGACCCGGCTGGCTCGACGGCACGACCGACGATTGGCTGCGGAGCTACCAGAAGAACGTGCTCGCGGGCGTGCGGCTCGTGCGCCTGCTGGTGCCGGGCATGCGAGCCCGCGGATTCGGCCGCGTGATCTTCGTGGGCACGGTCGGATCCCTGCGGCCGGGCTCGCGCACGCCGCATTACTACGCCGCGAAGGCGGCGCTTCCGAATCTCACCGTCGGGCTCGCGAAGGAGCTCGCAGGCAGCGGGATCACCGTGAACACCGTGAGCCCCGGGATCATCGCCACCGACGAGGTGCGCGAGAGCCTCCGCAGCCGCGCCGCGAGGCACGGCTGGACCGGCGACGAGGTCGAGCTCGAGCGGCGCGCCGTTGCGGAGCTGATGCCGAACCCGAGCGCGCGGGCGGGGCGCGTGGAAGAGGTGGGGGCGCTCGTGGCATTCCTCGCCAGCCGCCACGCGGGCTACGTCAACGGCGCGAACCTGCGCATCGACGGAGGCGCGGCGGACGCAGCGGTGTGACTAGCTCGAAACTTCGAGCGCCCCGTCGGCGATCAGGCGCTCGGTCGTCGACTCCTCCAGCCCCAGCAGCTCGCGGCAGATCTCGCGCGTGTGCTCGCCCAGCCTCGGCGCCTGTGTGATCACGACGTCCTGCGTGCCCGTGGCGCGGAACGCCGGTCCTTCGAACGCCATCTTGCCGGTGATCTGCTGGTCGATCCAGCGGACGTAGCCTCGCGAGAGCAGGTGCGGATCCTCGAGCTGATCGGCGCCCGTGAGCACGGGGCCGCACGGCACGCCGTACTTCTGCAGCAATGCTGCGACATCGCGCTTCGTGCGTTCGCGCGTCCACGCCGCGAGCTCGGCGTCGATCGCGTCGTGCGCGGCGAAGCGCGCGTCGGCGCGCGCGAGTGCGGGATCGGCCGCCCACGCCGGGCGCCCGAGCGCTTCCACGAGCTTCGCCCAGTCGGCGTCGTCGCGGATCGCAATCACGCACCACTGCTGCGTTCCCGCGCACGGGTAGCAGCCCCACGGCGCCCCGCGCTCGCTGCGGTTTCCGCGCGGCTTCACCGAGCCGGGCTCGAGCCCCGCCTTCCAGAGCAGATCGCCGAGCAACCCCGTCACGGCTTCGACCTGCGCGACTTCCCCGTGCGCGCCGCGCTCGGTGAACTCCCGCGCGTGCAGCAGCGCGAGCGCGTTGATCGCCGCGAGACGACCCGCGAGGTGGTCGGGGTAGATCGACGTCGAGCCAGCCGGCGCCTCCTGATCGTCGTAGTTCCAGAGGTGCACGAGCCCGCCGATCGGCTGCGTGCTCGGGCCATAGCCGATCCAGTCGGCCCACGCGCCGTGCGAACCCAGCAGTTGGCTGCTCACCATCACGCAGCGGCGATTCAGCTGCTGGATCGTCCCCCAGCCGATTCCCATGCCCTCCATCGCGCCCGTCTTGCTGTTCTCGATCACGACGTCGGAGAGCTCGATCAGGCGCTTCACGATCGCGAGCCCTTCGGGCTTCTTGACATTCACGCCGAAGCTGCGCTTCGAGCGCGACGACGACGCGAACGACGGCGACAGCTCGGTGCCGAGCACAACGCGGATGAAGTCCGGGTAGGTGCGCGTTTCGATTTTGATCACGTCGGCGCCGTACTCGGCGAGCAGTCGGCCGGCCTCGACGCCGACGCCGCCGATCCCGAAATCGAGCACGCGCAGGCCCGCGAGCGGAAGCGTCGGACCGGGGCGATCTCCGGCGGGCTTCGATTTGGGCGTTACGCGCTCGCGGAACACCGCTTCCTCGTCCTCGCCGAGCCGCGGCGCGCGCGCGCGCGGGCCCTGGCGCACGCCGTCGATCTCGAAGTAGCCCGCCGCCATCGGGCCCGAGACGCCCGGCACGACCTCCATGTCGACGAACGTGTTGCGCGAGAGCAGGTGCTCGTTCGCGAGCACCTCCTCGGGGCGCAGCACCGGCGTGCACACGATTCCGCGCCGCTGAGCCTCGGCCGAGACCTCCTCCATCGTCATCGTGCTGAAGTGCTCGGTGTAGAGCGGAATCAACACGTCCGCGTTCTGGAGCCGCGCGACGAACGATTCGAAGTGGGGATCGGCAAACGCCTCGGGCTTGCCGAGCCATTCCCACATCGCACGCCATTGCCGGGGCGAGAGCACGACGAGCCGCACGTAGCCGCCCTTGCACGCATAGATCGTGTAGAGCGGGCCCGAGCCCATACGGACCTCGGTGGGCTTGATTCCCTGTGCGACCGAGATCGCAGCGCTGGACATCGACCAGTCGGTCGTCTGGGCGACCGACTCGAGCACCGAAAAGTCGATGATCTGCCCGTAGCCCGTGCGCTCGCGCTCGCGCAGCGTCGCCAGCGCCGCGAACGCGGCGACGATCCCCGCCACGTCGTAGGCGATCGGCGCGGGTGGGATCAGCGGCGGCTTCGACGGAATCCCTGCCTTCCAGACCATGCCGCTCATCGCCTCGAGCACCGCGTCGTTGCCGACCCAGTCGCGGTACGGGCCGGTCTGCCCGAAATCGCTGATGCGCACGGTGATCAGCTTCGGGTACCGCTCCGACAGGTCAGCGACGTCGATGCCGAGCGACTCGAGATGGCCCGGCGCGAACGACTCGATCCAGATGTCGGCGCCGGCGAGCTGCTCGTGCAGGGCCGCGATGCCCTCCCGCGTGCGCAGATCGAGAGTGATCCCGCGCTTGCCCGCGTTGCGGAACGCGTAGTGGAGGCTCTCGCCCGCATGGAACGGCGGCAGCTTCCGCGAGCGCGCGCCTTCGGGCGGCTCGACGCGGATCACGTCGGCGCCGAGGTCGGCGAGCAGGCGACCGCACAGCTCGCCCTTCTCGTCGGCGAAGTCCAGCACGCGCAGGCCTTTCAGGGGTCGGTCGCTCATCGCTCTCCTCGCGCGAGTGGCTGGGAGGCCGCAGTGTACGACAGGCAGCGACCGGCGCGCGGTCACATCGGCGGGCGGTAGCGCATCATGCCCTCCTGGGCACACGAGGCCACGAGCCGGCCGTCCCGCGTGTAGAACGCGCCGCGCGCGAAGCCGCGCGCGCGGTCCGTGATCGGGCTGTCCTGGTCGAACAACAGCCAGTCGTCGGCGCGGAACGGACGGTGGAACCACATCGCGTGGTCGAGGCTCGCCGAACGGAAGCCCGGGGCGGCCATCCCGATCGGGTGCGGCAGCACCGCAGAGACGAGCAGCGTGAAGTCCGACGCGTAGGCGAGCACGGCCTGGTGCAGGCCCTCGCCGTCGGGCAGCGCGCCCTTTGCGCGCAGCCACGTGCGCGTGCGCGGCGCGCGCACGGTGCGGTCGAACAGGTGCAGGCCGCCGATCGCGCGCAGCTCGATCGGCAGATCGAAGCGGCGGTCGTCGCGCTGGATCGCGGGCGCGTGGCGCGCGAGCTCGGCGCGGATCTCGTCTTCGTAAAGTCGACCTTCCGGCTCGGCGGGGACTTCGGCGGGGACCTGGTGCGACAGGCCCTCCTCGGCGACACAGAACGACGCCTCGAAGTGGAAGATCGCCTCGCCGTGCTGGATCGCGACCACGCGGCGCGTGGTGTAGCTCTGCCCGTCGCGGATCCGGTCCACCTGGTAGAGGATCGGCGTGCGCGGATCGCCGGGGCGGATGAAGTAGCTGTGGAACGAGTGCGCGATGCGGCCCTCGACGGTGCGATACGCGGCGACCAGCGCCTGGGCCATCACCTGGCCGCCGAAGATCCGATCGCGCCCGTTCTGCGGGCTCACGCCGCGAAACCAGTCCCGCTCGAGCGTCTCGAGGTCCAGGATTTCGAGCAGTTGCTCCAGTTGCTGGCCGAGCACGGGGCTTCCTCGCAGGGGGGCGCGGCCCGTACACTAGCGGCAAGTTTCGCGCAGCGAGCCGAAGGCGAGCGGAGGCCATGAGGCGGCAAGTTTCGCGCAGCGAGCCGAAGGCGAGCGGAGGCGATGAGGCGGCAAGTTTCGCGCAGCGAGCCGAAGGCGAGCGGAGGCCATGAGGCGGCAAGTTTCGCGCAGCGAGCCGAAGGCGAGCGGAGGCCATGAGGGTGCGACCGAAGGTCGCGCGCAGCGAGGCGAAGCCTGCGAAGGTCATCAGGTGGTGGTTGCACCGATCCACATCGACGATCTGAGCGAGCCGCGGCTGCCGTTCGCGCTGCGCGCGCTCAACGCGCTCGGAGGTCCGATCGCGCGCTGGGTGCTGTCGCTCGATCCAGAGGACCTGCTCGCGGCGGCGAGCGCGCGCACGGGTCTCACCGACTACGGCGATCCGAGCTTCCGCGAGCCGCTTGCGGTGCTGCTCGAGGCGTTCGAGCACGACGCCGATCTCTCCGCGGTGGGCCGGATCAGCGCACGCGGCCTCGTGCTCCAGCTGCTCGCCAACCGCCTGCGCATCGAGGACCTGTTCCGGCAGCACCCCGAGATCGAAGAGGAGCGGATCGAGCGGCCGATCATCATCGCGGGCCTGCCGCGCACCGGCACCACCCACCTGCACAACTTGATCTCGCAGGATCCGTCGCTGCGGTCGCTGCCGTACTGGGAGAGCCTCGAGCCCGTACCCGATCCGCGCGAGGCGCCGCGCGCCGCAAGTCTCGCGCCGCGAGCCGAAGACGGGCGAAGACCAGCGGGCTGGCGCGACCCGCGCGTGGTGCGCTGCGAGAAGGCGCTCACCTTCCTCCACCGGGTCATGCCGCTCTTTCCCCTGATGCACGAGATGACCGAGGACGCGCGCCACGAGGAGATCCAGCTGCTCGCGATCGCGTTCTCGACGATGCTGTTCGAGTCGAGCTACCAGGTGCCGAGCTACGCGGCGTGGTACAAGCGCAGCGACCAGCGCCCCGCCTATCGCTACCTGCGGCGCTGTCTGCAAGCGCTGCAGTGGCTGCGAGGGCCGAAGCGCTGGGTGCTCAAGAGCCCGCAGCACCTCGAGCAGCAGGCGGCGCTGATCGAGATCTTCCCCGACGCGGCGTTCGTGCAGACGCACCGCGACCCGGTGCGGATCACCGCGTCGCTGTGCACGATGATCGCCTACGGCAGCCGCATGAACGCGCGGCGCGTCGATCCGGTGAAGATCGGGCGCTACTGGGCCGCGCGCACCGAGGACCTGCTGCGCGGCTCGATCGAGGGCCGCGCGGCGCTGCCGCCCGCGCAGGTGATCGACGTGCACTTCAGACAGTTCATGAAGGACGACATGGCCACTGCGGAGCGCGTGCTCGCGTTCGCGGGACATCCCGTGTCGGGCGAGGCGCGCGCGGCGATCCGCAAGTTCATGGACGCGAATCCGCGCGGCAAGCACGGCACGATCGACTACCGGCTCGAGGACGTCGGACTCGACTACGCCGAGCGCCGCGCCGCGCTGCGCTTCTACCGCGACCACTTCGACGTGGAAGAGGAGCCCGCGTGAGCAAGCGGTCCTCCGCGCGCAGCGAGCCGAAGGCGAGCGAAGATCGGACCGGAGGGGCGAGCGAAGATCGAACGGGTGGGCGGCTCGAAGGCCGCGTTGCGCTCGTGACCGGCGGCGGCGGCGGGATCGGCCGCGCGGTGGCCGAGCGCCTCGCGCGCGAGGGAGCGGCGGTGGAGATCGCCGAGATCGACGCGGCGCGCGGCGCGGAGGCGGCTGTGGCGATCGCGAAGCTGGGCGGTCGCGCGTACGCGGAGCGCGTGGACGTGTGCGAAGCGCGCGAGGTGGCCGCGTGGGTCGACGGCGTCCTCGCGCGCGAGCGGCGCATCGACGTGCTCGTGAACAACGTCGGCCACTACCTGGGCTCGAAACCGTTCGCGGAGTCCGACGCGGATCACTGGGCCGCGCTGCACCGGATCAATCTCGAACACGTCTTCCTGGTCACGCGCGCGGCGCTGCCCGCGCTGCGCGCGGGAGGCTCGGGGTCGATCGTGAACGTCGCCTCGGTCGAGGGGATCCGCGGCTATCCGCCCGACCCCGTCTACGGCGCCTACAAGGCCGCGGTGGCGCACTTCACGCGCTGTCTCGCGCTCGAGCTCGCACCGGAGGTGCGCGTGAACGCGATCGCGCCCGATCTCACCCAGTCGCTCCAGGTCGACTACGAGCGCTGGGTGCCCGAGGCGGAGCGGCCGAAGTGGCGGCTCTGGGCGCCGATCGGCCGGCCCGGCACCGGCGCCGACCAGGCCGACGTGGTGGCGTTCCTCGCGTCGGATGACGCGCGGTTCGTGACGGGAGCCGTGATCCCGACCGACGGCGGCTCGCTTGCGGCGGGTGGCTGGTTCCGCTCGGCGCGCGCGGGGCGCTGGACGAATCGCCCGTTCGATCCGTGAGCAGGAAGCTCGGCTGGATCGGGCTCGGCGTGATGGGCGCCTCGATGTGCGCACACCTGCGCCGCGCCGGCCACGACATGACCGTGTACACGCGCACGCCCGCGCGCGCGGAGGAGTGCATCGCGCTCGGCTGCGCGTGGGCGGAATCGCCGCGCGCGGTCGCGGAGGCCGCCGAGGTCGTATTCGCGATGGTCGGCTTCCCGCGTGACGTGCGCGAAGTGGCGCTCGGAGAAGACGGGGCGCTCGCGGGCCTGCGCCCGGGCGGGATCCTCGTCGACATGACCACGAGCGAGCCCGCGCTCGCGGTGGAGATCGCGGTGGCGGCGCGCGCGCGCGGCGCGTGGGCGCTCGACGCGCCGGTCTCGGGCGGCGACGTCGGCGCGCGCGAGGCGCGACTCTCGATCATGGTCGGTGGCGATACGACACCGTTCGACGCGGTTCAGCCGCTTTTCGCGCTGCTCGGGCGCACGATCGTGCACCACGGCGGCCCGGGCACCGGACAGCACGCGAAGATGGTCAATCAGATCCTGATCGCGTCGAACATGGTCGGCGTGTGCGAGGGGCTGCTCTACGCGCACAGCGCCGGGCTCGACCCCGAGCGCGTGCTCGCATCGGTGTCGGGCGGCGCGGCGGGCAGCTGGTCGCTCGCCAACCTCGCGCCGCGCATGCTCGCGGGCGACTTCCGGCCCGGCTTCTACGTCGAGCACTTCGTGAAGGACATGGAGATCGCGCTGCGCGAGGCGGGGCGCATGAAGCTCACGCTGCCCGGTCTCGCGCTCGCCAAACGGCTCTACGAGCGCCTCGCGGCGTCGGGTCACGCGCGGTCGGGCACGCAGGCGTTCGTGCTCGCGCTCGCGGAGCTCTCGGGCCTGGAGTGGCCGCCCGGCCGCGCGTGAGACGCTCGCTGCGCCGGCGGCCCCAGTCCCTCCGAGGGCTCGAGAGATTGGTTCGAATATCGAAGCAACCCGCTGGGTTACCTGGCGTTATTTCCAGATCGCCCCGATCCGGACCCGGCGTCAAGGCGAATCTGTCAGCGCTGTGCTGAATTTTCTGACGACCCGTCAGAAGTAGCGTATGCTCGCGTTCTCGCTGCGTATCTCCAAGGAGGCGCGGGCCCGTGAAGATCGACGACCTGATCCTCGTGAGCGTGGACGACCATGTGGTCGAGCCGCCCGACATGTGGGACGGGCGCCTGCCCGCCGGCTTCCAGGACCGCGCACCGCGGCTCGTGCACAAGGCCGACGGCACCGACGTGTGGGTCTTCGAGGGCCAGCAGATCCCCAACATCGGGCTCAACGCGGTCGCCGGCCGCCCGCCCGAGGAATACGGCATGGAGCCCACCTCGCTCGCACAGCTGCGCGAGGGCAACTACGACATCCACCGCCGCATCGACGACATGAACGCGGCGGGGATCCTCGGCTCGATGTGCTTCGCGTCGATGACCGGATTCTGCGGTGAGCTATTTGGGCGCCAGCCCGACAAGGAGCTCGCGCGCGTGATGATCGAGGCGTACAACGACTGGCACATCGACACGTGGTGCGGCACCTACCCCGGACGCTTCATCCCGCTCGCGCTGCCGATGCTCTGGGACCCGAAGCTGATGGCGGAAGAGATCCGGCGCGTCGCGCGCAAGGGATGCCACGCGATCTGCTTCGCCGACAACCCGACCGGCCTCGGCTACCCGAGCCTGCACAACGACTACTGGGAGCCCGTCTGGCAGGCGGCGAGCGAAGAGGGCACGGTGATCGCGATCCACATCGGGTCGGGCACGGGCATGAAGCTCCAGGACGTGCAGGCGCCGGTCGAGATCATGATCACGTCGTCGCCGATCAGCCTGTTCGGCTGCGCCGCGGAGCTCGTGTTCTCGAAGTTCCTGCGCCGCTACCCCGGGCTCAAGATCGCGCTCTCGGAGGGCGGGATCGGCTGGGTGCCGTACTTCCTCGAGCGCGCCGACTACGTCTACAAGCACCACCACTACTGGACGCACCAGGACTTCGGCGGCCAGCTGCCGAGCGACGTGTTCCGCGAGCACATCATCACGTGCTTCATCGACGATCCGTGCGGTGTGAAGAACCGCGATCTGGTCGGGATCGACACGATCACCTGGGAGAGCGACTACCCCCATTCCGACACCACGTGGCCGCGCGCGCCCGAGGAGCTCGCGAAGTCGCTCGCGGGCGTGTCGGATGCGGACGTGCGCAAGATCACCCACGAGAACGCGATGCGGCACTTCCGGTACGACCCGTTCGCGCACATCGCGAAGGAACAGTGCACCGTCGGGGCGCTGCGCGCTGCGGCTTCGCACGTCGACCTGTCGCTGAAGTCGGCGGGCGGCGCGCCGCCCGCGCCCGCGGATGCGCCGTTCGTGACGATCGGGCACATCATCAAGCAGCTGTCCCAGGCGTTCGCGACGACGTTCGAGGGCAGCGGGCCGAGCCATCCGATCGATCCGGCGCAGCTCAAGAAGCGCTGGGACCGGAGCTAGCAAGGGAGGCCGACGAAGTCGGCCCCGCAAGTGTCGCGCGAGCGAGCCGCAGACGAGCGAAGGCCGGACCCGAGCGCGAGCGGTCGGCGAGCGCGAAGCAGGAGAGCTAAGCCGGCGTCGGTTCCAGCACGACGACGGGGATCTCGCGATCCGTGCGATGTTCGTACGCGCGGTAGTCGGGCTGGAGCGCGACGAGCTGCTGCCACAGCCGCGCGCGCTCCTGGCCGCGCGCCTCGCGCGCCGTCACCGGAATCACGCGCACGCCCACCTGCACCGAGGCGCGCGGGTGGGCGCGCAGGTTGTGGACCCAGGCCGGGTGGCGCGGCTCGCCGAGAAACGAGCCGATCACCACGTAGGCGCCGTCGGCCTCGAGGTAGGTGAGCGCGGTGGTGCGGGGCGCGCCGCTCTTCGCGCCTGTGGTCGCGAGCAGCAGCACCTTCATGTCGACCAGCTTGCCGAGAAGCCGGCCGCCGCTCCTCCGGTACAGCCACGGGTGCACCTTCCAGAACAGCTCGACGATCGGCGTCCTACGCACGCTCGCGCTCGTGCGGGACCTCGGAGAGCAACGCCTCGGGCCGGTGCGTGTAATCGCGCTTCGAGCCGTACTGGCGCTGGGCGCGCTGGGCGATGCCGTCGGTGTAGGTGAAGCACTGGCCGCCGATCGGGGTCACGTCGCCGGGGCGCTCGTACTGGTCGAGCTCGTAGAACCGCACGGGCGAGATGTAGGCGGCGCGCCGCAGCACGATCGCAGCCTCGGCGAGGTCGGGATCGAGCTCCGCCTCCGCCCAGGACTGGAAGGCGCCCTTGAGCGAGCGACCGTCGAACGGCGCCGCACTGCGGATCGTCATACCCTCGAGCCGCCAGACCAGCAGGGGGTCGCCGTCGCGCTCGAGCGTGGCCGTGGTGGTCTCGCCGGGCGCGCCCCAGACCGCGCAGCGGTACTCCCGGCTCGCGCGCCCCGCGGCGGCGTGCGCCACGGCGAGTCCGGCCAGATCGAACCAATGCGTGCAGTGGTGGCGCGCATTGGAGACTTCGCCCACCGCGGTGCAGCGCCGCGAGAGGCGCATCCCCTCGAGCTCCCGCAGCGGCTCGCGCGCTTCGGCGCATGTCGACCAGGGGTGGCGCACCGCCTCGCCTTCGATCGCGAGCACGCGCGCGCCGTCGTGCCGCAGCCGGACGCGGAAGTGCTGCGCGTCGTCCGCGAGCTCGCCCACCACCTGGCGCCCGTGGGCGTCGAGCCGGATGTGGCGGCGGTAGATGGGACCATCGGCGCTGTCATGCATGCGGAGCGCACCAGTATAATGCCCAGCAAGCAATTCCCCGCGCGCACCGCAAGTTTCGCGCCGCGAGCCGAAGGTGAGCGAAGACCAGCGGCGAGGCGGAGCCGAGCGGAGATCGGTAGGACGGGATGCCGCATCCGGAGAAACGCGACCTCGATCTCGCGCGCATCCGCCTCGAGGCGTTCCTCGGGCGCGGCCGCCCCGGCGCCGAAGGCCTCGCGATCGCCAATCTGCGCGCGCCGTCGAACACGGGCTTCTCGAGCGAGACGCTGATGTTCGAAGTGCACTGGCGCGAGCGCGGCGCACCGCGTTCGGAGAAGCTGGTGGCGCGGATCAAGCCGCGCGGATTCAACGTGTTTCCGAGCTATGACCTGACCGTGCAGTTCCGCGTCATGGACGCGCTCGCGAAGACCGGCGTGCCGGTGCCGGCGATGCGCGAGCACGACTGGAGCGACGACACGCTCGGCGCGCCGTTCTACACGATGGAGTTCCTCGACGGGTGGGTACCGTCCGACAACCCGCCGATGCACGCGGCCGGGCGCATGGCCGAGGATCTCACACCCGCCGAGCGCGAGCAGGTGTGGTGGAGCGGCGTCGAGGCGATGTGCCGCGTGCACGACGTCGATCCGCAACAGCTCGGTCTCGGATTCCTCGACGACAGCAAGCGGCCGCAGGCCGCGCGTAGCGAGCCGCAGGCGAGCGGAGTCGGAACGGCGGCCTCAGAGCGACGCGCAGGGGAAGCGCGCGGACCCGACGCGCTCGCGCAGCACCTCAACTACTACGACGCCTATCTCACGTGGGGCCTGGGGGACCGCGCGCGCTATCCGCTGCTCGAGCGCGCGCTCGGCTGGCTGCAGGACCGCGCGCCCGCCGGCGAGCCGGTGGCGCTGTGCTGGGGCGACTCGCGGCTCGCCAACCAGATCTACAGCGGCGTCGAGTGCATCGGCGTGCTCGACTGGGAGATGGTGCGGCTCGGCAATCCGCTCCAGGACGTCGCGTGGTGGGTGGCGCTCGACCGCTGCTTCTCCGAGGGCACGGGCCTCGCGCGCCTCGCGGGTCTGCCCGGTCGCGACGAGACGCTCGCGCACTGGCGCGACCGCACCGGCCGGAGCCTCGACCACGTCGACTACTACGAGGTGTTCGCGCTGATGAAGTTCGGCGCGATCATGGCGCGCCTCGGGCGGCAGGTGAAGCACTACGGGATCCTGCCCCCGGATCACGACATGGACGTGAACAACCTCGCCTCGCTCACCCTCGCGCGCAAGCTCGACGAGCTCGGAGTTCCGCTATGAACGAAGCCCGGATCTACTCGTGCGACGACCACCTCGACATCTTCAGCGTGCCGCAGGATCTCTGGACGATGCGGCTCCCCGAGAAGTACCGCGGCATCGGCCCGCGCGTCGTCGAGCGCAACGGCCTGTCGCTGTGGACGGTCGGCGACCAGGTGTTCGGGACGAGCGGCAGCATGGAAGGCGTTCCCACCGCACTCGACCGCGTGCCCGGGCTCGAGAACGCCGGGTTCCGCCCGAGCAATCCCGCCCAGCGCCTGCAGGACATGGAGCGCGACGGGATCTGGTCGTCGATCGTGTACGGCCCGGCCGCCCTGTTCCGGTTCCCGATCGACGAGCGCGAGCACCTTCTCGCGGTGCTGCGCGCGTGGAACGACTGGGCGGCCGAGGAGTTCAACAGCCATTCGCCCGATCGCCTGTCCGCGCTGCCGTTCCTGCCCGCGACCTCGCCCGAGGATGCGGTCGCCGAGCTCGCGCGCTGCGCGGCGCTCGGCCACCGCGGCGCGATCCTCTCGCCGTTCGAGGCCGACGTGCGCGATCCGATCTGGGATCGACTCTGGGCCGCGGCGCAGGAGGCGCAGCTGCCGATCTCGTTCCACATCGGCGGCGGTTCGCGCTTCGATCCGCGCCGGCGCGGCTGGCAGATCGCGGCGTTCGCCGCGGTCGCGCCGATGCAGATGGACGAGCCGCTCGCGGCGATGGTGTACGGGGGCGCGCTCGAGCGGCACCCCGGTCTGCGGCTCGTGCTCGCGGAGTCGGGGATCGGCTGGGTGCCGTACTTCGTGGCGCGCATGGACGCGACGTTCGAGAAGCACTGCAAGCACGAGGGCGCGATCAAGACGCGTCCGAGCGAGCTGTTCGCGCGCCAGGTCTACGCGACGTTCGAAGAGGAGCCGTTCGGCCCCGAGCTGATCCCGCTGCTCGGCCCCGGCAACTTCATGTGGGCGTGCGACTACCCGCATCCGGACAGCACCTGGCCGCACTCGCGGCAGGCGATCGAGCACGCGCTCGGCAAGCTCTCACCGGAGGCCGTGCGCCAGGTCACCGGCGAGAATTGCCGGATGCTGTATCGGCTGCCCTGACCGCGCCGGACGCCGCCGCGCGCCGCCGCGAGTGCGTCGCAGTCGGCGCGCTGATGCTATTCGGCTTCGCGCTGCGAGTGATGTTCGTGCTCGCGATGGAGCAGCACCCGCCGCACCAGGTCCCGATCCTCGACTCCGCGTTCCACGTCGACTGGGCACGCGCGACCGCGGCCGGCCGCGAATACGCGCCGCTCGCGGGCCGGCCGTTCTTCCGCGCGCCGCTGTACCCGTGGTTCCTCGCCGCGATCTTCTTCGCGTTCGGCGATGGTCTCCTGCTGCCGCGCCTGATCCAGTGCGGGCTCGGCGCGGCGACAGTGGGCCTCGTCTACGCGGTCGGCCGGCGCGCGTTCGAGCCGCGCGCGGCGCTGCTCGGCGCGGCGATCGCGGCCACCTACTGGCTCCTGATCTACTTCGATGGCGAGCTCTTGAGCGAGACGCTCGTGGTTCCGCTCGTGCTGGTCGCGCTGTGGCTCACGCTGGGCCTCGATGGCGGTGCAGCGCGCGCGCGCGCCGCGGCCGCCGGATTCGCGTGGGGGCTCTCCGCGCTCGCGCGGCCGAACGTGCTGCTGTTCGTGCCGTTGGTTCCGCTCTGGATGCTCTGGTCGCGCCGACCGCGTTCGATCGGGGAGTGGATTCCCCCGGTGTTGTTCGGGATCGGCGTGCTCGCCCCGATCCTGCCGGTGACCGCGTGGAACACGTTCGTGAAGGGCGACTTCTCGCTGATCGCCTCGTACGGCGGCGTGAACCTCTGGCTCGGCAACAACCCGCAGTCGAACGGGATCGACGCGTGGATGCCCGGATCACGCAGCGGCTGGTGGGAGGGCTACTACGACGCGATCAGGCTCGCGGAGCACGCGCTAGGCCACCCGCTGCGCGCGTCCGAGGTGTCGCGCTACTACTCCGCGCGCGCGTGGGATTTCCTCTGGAACCACCCCGACCAGTCGATCCCGCTGCTCGGCCGGAAGTTCGCGCTGTTCTGGGCCGGCGAGTACGGCAACAACGAACCCGAGGTGTTCGTCGCGCACCGTTACAGCCGGGTGCCCGATCTCTCGATCGGCTACGCGGCGCTCGCGCCGCTCGGCCTGCTCGGGATCGCAATCGCCGTGGCTCGGCGCGGCGCGTCGCGGCTGTTTCCGCTCTGGGGATTCTTCGCCGCGTATACCGCGAGCGTGGTGATGTTCCTCGTCGCATCGCGTTATCGCGTCCCGGTGCTGCCCGTCCTGATGATCTTCGCGGGCCACGCGCTCGTGTGGCTGTTCGAGCGGGCGCGCGCGCGTGCGTGGGGTCGCCTCGGTGCGGCGCTCCTGTTCCTGCTCGCGTTCGGCGGCTGGGCCCGGACGCAGGGGCCCGATCGGACCGCGTTGGAGACGAACGGCTACCTGCTGCTCGGCACCGCCGAGGAGGCGCGCGGCAACCACCGCGAGGCGGTCGACGACCTGCGGCGCGCGAACCAGCTCGATCCGGGCCGCGTCGATGTGCTGCTGAAGCTCGCGTGGTCCGAGCGCAAGCTCGGCGAGCACGAGGCCGCGATCGACCACTACCGCCGCGCGCTCGACCTGGCGCCGATGCAGGCCCAGGCGCTCGAGGGTCTGCTCGACCTCGCGCTGGCCGACGGGCGCGAGGCGGATGCGGAGCAGTGGATCGCGGACCACCTCGAGGCGATGAGGCGGCGCGGGCTCGGCGAGAACTCCCCGATCGCCTACTACTACCGCGGCCGGATCCGCGCTGCGCGCGGAGACGCGGATCTGGCGCGCGGCGACTACGCCCGCGCGCTGCGCGGCGATCCGCGCTCGTTCCGCAGCGCGCTCGAACTCGGCGATCTCGAGCGCGACGCGGGCCGCTGGGGAGAAGCGGCCACCGCATACCGGCTTGCGCTGCCGGGCCTCCACGAGCGCGGCGCGTCGCCCCAGGACGACCGCGCCTACGCGGGCCTCGTCGAAGCGCTGGCCCGGCAGGGCCGGCGTGCCGAGAGCTGCGCGCAGGCGTCGGCGTGGCGCGCGCGCCGGCCGGAGAGCTCCGAGGCGTCGGCCGCAGTCGAGCGGTGCTCGGACTAGTTGTGATTCCCAGGCAACGGCCTGGGAAATCGCTCAGCGACTCGGCCTGGCCTGGTCGACGGTCTCGGCTGTGTTGCGCCGAAGGGATGGGGACGCATGAGCGAGGTCGTTCCAAGCCGGCGCCGCAGCGCTACGAGCGGGAGCAGCCCGGCGAGCTCGTGCACTTCGACGTCAAACCCCTGGCCCGGATCACCCGGATCGGCCACCGCATTCACGGGATCGCTCGTTGCGGGGGCAAGGCGCAGGCTGGG
>DATFWW010000230.1:0-8871 GCA_035258825.1 Myxococcota bacterium | reverse complement strand
GAACGCGAGATCGGAGGAGGAGACGTCGAACCCCGTGCCCGCCGTGGGATCGAGCAGCGTGGTATGCGCGAGCTGAGCGGGATCGACGGGCTCTTCGGGCTCGGTCGTGCGATCGCTGTCGAACGCGAACTCGAATGCGTTTGCGCGCTCGGTCGACGGGTCGGGCAGGATCGCGATCGCGGCATCCGCGGGTCGGCGCGGTGCGGCGCCCGCCCCCGGGGTCGGCATCGCTCGCGGCTCGGAGATGTCGGCGGCGAGATCGTCGTCGCCGAACGCGAATGCGCCGTCGGGACCGTCGAGATCGAAGGCATCCGCGGACGGGACGGGCGGCGGCGCCGCGGCGGAGCGCTTCGGCTCGTCCGAGAAGAAGTCGAACGCTTCGTCGTCGGCCGCAGTGGCAGCGGGTGCGGGGGCCGAAACCGCGGTGGGTCGCGGTGCGCTCGGCGCGCGGGGTGCGGACGCGGGCATGGGAGCGGGTGCCGACGCGAGCAGCTGCTTCACGCGATCGACGAGGGTCTGCGCCTCGAACGGCTTCGCGACGTGCCCGGCGGCCCCCACCGCGGCGGCGCGGGCCTGATCGAACGCCTCGAACGTGCCCGTGAGCAGCAACACCGGCACGTGGCGGAGGTTCGGGTCGGCCTTCACGGCCTCGCACACTTCGTAGCCGCTCATGCCCGGCATCACGACGTCGGCGAGGATGATGTCTGGCCGGATCGCGCGCGCCCTGGTGACCGCGTCACGGCCGTTGTCGACCGTGGTGATCTCGATGTCTTCGTTCGCGAAGCTGATCCCCACCACCTTCTGGATGGTGACGCTGTCGTCAGCCAGCAGCAGGCTCTTGGGCATGGTCCCCCCCGGTCGCGGGCATGAGCTCGCGGAATTCCCTCGTTCCAATCTATCGACGGCAGATCCACCTGCATTGAATGGTTTTTCCGGGGCCAAGTCCAGCGCTGCACCCCGCGTCGGTGTTCAAGCCCTGCTCGGCGTCCTCCGATGCATCGAGAGCCCGTACGCCACCCCGGCCCCCGGGGAGCACGGAGGGGGCCGCTCCGATGAAGCTCAGTGCCGCCGCTCGCTCGGACGTCGGAATGCGGCGCACCGCGAACGAGGATGCCTACGCGCTCGCGCCCGGGCTCGGCCTCTACCTCGTCGCGGACGGGATGGGCGGGCACGTGGCGGGGCAGCTGGCGAGTCGGCTCGCGGCGCAGCACACGGTGGATGCACTCGAGAAGATCGCCGAGCGCAGCGCGGCGCTGACCGAGAAGCTGCGCTACTGCGTCGCCGCCGCGAACCACTGCGTGTTCGCGACCGCACAGGAGAAGCCCGAGGTCGCGGGCATGGGCACCACGCTGGTCGCACTGCTCGCGGGCGGCGGCCGGCTCGCGCTCGCGCACGTCGGCGACAGCCGCGCCTATCTCGTGCGCAACGGGCGCATCCGACAGCTCACTGACGACCACTCGCTCGTCGCGGAGCTGGTGCGGCGTCGAGAGCTCTCGCCCCACGACGCCCAGGACCACCCGCACCGCCACGTGCTCACGCGCGCGGTCGGCGTGCGGCGATCGGTGGACCCGGATCTCGCCGAGCTCACGCCGGCGCCCGGCGACGTGATCGTGCTGTGCTCCGACGGGCTCACAACGCACGTGCAGGATCCCGAGATCGCCGCGCTCGTCGCCGCGGAGTCCGATCTCGACGAGGCGTGCGCGCGCCTCGTGGCGCTCGCGAACGCGCGCGGAGGCGAGGACAACGTCACCGTGGCGCTCGTGCGATGCGACGAGAACGAGGCTTCGCTGCCGAAACCGTAGAGCGAAGCCCGGACGCGGAGCGCCTATCCCGATGGGCTCCGCTCGGCTGCCCCTCGCTGCGCGCTCGAGCCTGCTTGCCTTCGCTCGCCTGCGGCTCGCTGCGCGAGACTTGCGCTCGCTTGCTAGCGCTCGAGCATGCTCTTGAGCTTCGCGCGGAGTCGCAGCACCGACTTGGTGTGGATCTGGCACACGCGCGATTCGGTGATGCCGAGGATCTGCCCGATCTCCTTCATGTTGAGATCCTCGTAGTAGTAGAGCGAGATCACGAGCCGCTCCTTCTCGGGAAGGCTCGCGATCGTCTCGGCGATCACTTGCTTGGTCTCGGTGAGCTTGAGCGAGGCGAACGGGTTCTCGGAGTTCACGTCCTCGACGATGTCGGCGAACGTGCCGGCGCGGTCGCCCTCGGAGTTCGTGCCGCGGATCTCCTCGAGGTTCACGAGCGAGATGCCGCGCACCTGGTTGAGCAGCTCGTGGAACTTCTCGAGCTGGAGGCCCAGCGAGTCGGCGACTTCCTCCTCGCTCGCGGTGCGGCCGAGGCGCTGCTCCACCTCGCCGTAGGCGCGCTCGAGGCGGCGGCTCTTCTGGCGCACGCTGCGCGGCACCCAATCGAGCGAGCGGAGCTGATCGAGGATCGCGCCCTTGATCCGGAACTCCGCATACGTCTTGAACTTGCAGTTCTTCTCCGGATCGTATTTCTCGATCGCATCCATCAGACCGATCACACCTGTGTTGTGCAGGTCGTCGAGGTCGATGTGCGAGGGTAGGCGGACGGCGATGCGATTCACGATGTACCGGATCAGCGGCGTGTGCTCGAGCACGATTTGCTCCTTGAGCGTCGCCGGGATCTCGTCGTGCTTCTCCTTCGCCTCGCGCAGGAGTGTTTCCATGAGTCGCGTCCCCCGATTTTTTCGTCGTGCGCGGCGCTCGGCGGCCCTACTGCCCAACCCCTGCGCGTCGCATGCCACTGGAAGCACGCACCGTGCCAAGCACGGATGGGGCAGCGGTGCCGCGCCTCGTCACCGGTCGGCGGCCACCCGCCCGGAAGCGGGGCGGCGACGGAGGTTCGCGGGAACGCAGGGTTTTTGGCGCGCGCTTGCGGGAGCCTGCTATGCAGCGTCCTGCGCAGATCTGCCGCCGCGCCGGATGGCAGAACCCCGTTGCGGCGCGGCCGATTCCACGGAGAGCCGACGCGCGTGGTGGATTTCTTGACGCCACGCCGCTCTTCGCTAGCTCTCCCGCCTTCGCGGGAGCCCGCGTTTCGCTCGGCTTCGCCTACCTGATGGCCTTCGCTCGCCTGCGGCCCGCTGCGCGAAACCTGCCGTGCGCGGGCCGCTTCGCGGCCTTGCGCTGCGCGAACCTCGCCGTCAGGAGTCGAGCCCGAGCTTCTTGATCTTCTCGATCAGCGTGGTGCGGTTCAGGCCGAGGTATTCGGCGGCTTCCTTCTTGTTGCCGCCCGTGCGCGCGAGCGCGTCGCGGATCAGATCGGATTGGAAGCGGTCGACTGCACTGCGGAACGCGCCTTCGCCGTTCGCGATCGGATCGCCTTCGGCCGCGGGCGTCGGCGCGCGCCGTAGCGATTCGGGCAGGTCGTCGACGTCGAGGTCCCCGCCGCCGCGCAACACGGTGATCCGCTCCATCAGGTTCTGGAGCTCGCGCACGTTGCCGGGCCAGTCGTAGCGGCACAGCACCTCGAGGGCGCGTTCGGAGATCGACTCGATCTTGGTGCCGCGATCCTGGTTCAGCATCTCGAGGAAGTGCATCACGAGCAGCGGGATGTCCTCGCGGCGCTCGCGCAGCGGCGGCACTTCGATCGGGATCACGTTCAGGCGGTAGAAGAGGTCCTCGCGGAAGCGGCCCTCGCGGATCGCGCCGGGGAGGTCCTGGTTGGTCGCGGCGATCACGCGCACGTTCACGGTCTCTGATTTCGAGGACCCCACCGGCTCGAACGTGCGCTCCTGGAGCACGCGCAGGAGCTTGACCTGGAGGTTCGGGCTCATGTCGCCGATCTCGTCCAGGAAGATCGTGCCGCCATGGGCGAGCGAGAAGCGCCCCTCGCGCGAGGCGATCGCGTTGGTGAACGCGCCGCGCACGTGACCGAACAGCTCCGATTCGAGCAGCTCCTCGGGGATCGCGCCGCAGTTGACCGTTACGAGGCGGCGCTCGACGCGCTGGCTGTTGTAGTGGATCGCGCGCGCGATCAGCTCTTTGCCGGTGCCGCATTCGCCCGTGATCAGCACCGTGCTGTCGGTGCGCGCGACCTTCGACACCACGTCGAGCACACCGCGGAGCGCGCCGCTATGGCCGACGATGTTCTCGAACCGGTACCTCGTGCGCACCTCGTTCTGGAGCGCGCGGTTCTCGGCTTTGAGCCGCCCGTGCTCGATCGCCTGCTCGACGAGCCGCCGCACGACGTCGAGATGGCCCTGGTCGAACGGCTTCTCGAGGTACCAGAACGCCCCGGCGCGCAGCGCCTCGATCGAGCTCTCGGCGCTGCCGTAGCCGGTCACGACGATGCAGGGCAGGTCGGGCTCGATTTCGTGGATCTGTCGCACGAGCTCGAGACCGTTCAGGCCGGGCATCTTGACGTCGGCGACGACGAGATCGAAGCCGCCCTGGTTCAACAACGAGAGCGCTTCGGCAGCGTCGCGCGCCTCGCTGACCTGATGGCCTACGCGAGAGAGAATCCGTCCGAGCGAACGCCGATACAGCTCCTCGTCGTCCACGACGAGGACGTGCGACTTGGCCACTTTGTCTCCTCCGCGCCGCGGAGGGGGGGTGTAGCTCGAGAGCTCGAACGCAGGCCGCGAGCGTAGCCGAGGCGCCTCCTGCGTCAACGGTTTCTTTGACACCAGGGGGTTTCGCGGGGCACTGAAATGTTTCAAGCCGGAGCGCCCGAGCGCCGATAGGCGATCCATGGCGATTGTGCCCATGCGCGCGGACGGGGCGCCGGGCCGCGAGGCGCCCGGGTCGCTGCTGCTGATCGACGACGAGCCTTTGCTGCTGCGCTCGCTGCGGCGCGCCCTCGAAGGCGAGGGCTATCGCACGTCGATCGCGGAATCGGTGGCCGCCGCTCGCTCGCGGATCGCGGAGAGCGAGCCCGACGTCGTGTTGCTCGATCTGGGACTCGGCCGCGACAGCGGCCTCGCGCTGCTCGAGCACCTGAAGCGCGAGCATCCCGAGGTCGAGGTGATCATGATGACGGGCAACGCGAGCATCGAGAGTGCAGTCGGCTGCATCCGCGGCGGCGCGTTCGACTATCTCGCCAAGCCGTTCGACGAACACCGCGTACGCACGACCGTGCGCCGCGCGATCGAACGCCGACGCCTGGTGCGCCGCAATCGCGAGCTCGAGGAGGAGCTGCGCGGGCGCGGCGCGGGCAGCGACCTGATCGGGCGTTCGCCGCGCATGCGCGCCCTGGCGCGGACGATTGCGAGTCTGGGCCACAACGAGAGCCACGTGTTGATCCGCGGCGAGAGCGGAACCGGCAAGGAGCTCGTCGCGCGCGCGCTGCACGCAGCGAGCCCGCGCGCGCAGCGACGGTTCGTGCCGGTCGACTGCGGCGCGCTGCCGGCGTCGATCATCGAGAGCGAGCTGTTCGGGCACGCGAAGGGCGCATTCACGGGCGCGACTGGCGCCGCCGGCCTGTTCCGCGTCGCCGATGGCGGCACGCTATTCCTCGACGAGATCGGCGAATTGTCGCCGGCGGTCCAGGGGAAGCTCCTGCGCGCGATCCAGGAGAAGGAGGTGCGCCCGCTCGGCTCCGCGGAGTCGGTGCCGGTCGATCTGCGGATCATCGCTGCCACCCATCGCGACCTCGAGGCGATGATCGCCGATGGAATGTTCCGCACCGACCTGTTCTACCGCATCGACGTGGTGCGCATCGAGATTCCGCCGCTGCGCGAGCGCCGCGAGGACGTGCCGCAGCTCGTGCAGCACTTCATCGCGAAGCACGCGCGTCGCGAGCGGCCGATCGAGGGCATCGAGGACGACGCGCTCGAGCTCCTGCGCGCGCACGACTGGCCCGGCAACGTGCGCGAGCTCGAGAACGCGATCGAGTCGGCGCTCGCGATCGCCCCCGGGCCGCGCCTGAGCGCGGCCGACTTGCCGCGGGAGCGGCGCACCGCGGCGGTCGGTGTCGCCGCTCCCGTGCAGATCCCGCTCTCGCTCGCGCGGTACGAGTGCGCCGCGCTCGAGCGCGCGCTCGCGGAGGCAGACGGCGACGCGCGAGAGGCCGCGCGCCGGCTCGGGATCGGCCGCAGCACGCTCTACCGCAAGCTCGGCCGCCACGGTCTGCGCGCGCGGCGCTAGCTAGCCGCTCCGATCACACGTGAGTTAACGTTGGAGCGGCCCCCCTTCCAGCGCCGTGCGCCGATCGGTCCGATCGGGCGGTGAAGAGGGAGTGGACGTGACGAGCGATTCGGTCGGCTGGGGGAAGGTCGGCGCCGCGGGCCCGCGTATCCTAGTCGCGGAGCTGGACCTCGGCCCCCGCGCATTCGCGCCCTCGATCGCGCTCGGCGTGATCTCGATCGGGATGCCCTCGTACGGCCGCGTCACCGTGGAGACAGCCGCGAGCCTCTCGCAGTGCATCGACTGCGCGCGGCGAGTGGACTACGACCTCGTCGTCGTCGACGAATCGCTCGGCGCCGAGGCGGAGGAGATCGTGGCGCGGCTGCGCAGCGGCGCAGCCTCGCTCGTGGTGTTACAGCGGACGCCGAGCGACGCGGCGGCGCTCGCGTGGTTCCGGCGCGGCGCCGCCGAGGTGGTGCTGGCCGACCGCGATCTCGCGGCGCTGCGCCACGCCGCGCGCGAGCAGATCGAGCGCGTGCGCGCGGCGCGCGCGGGCGGCGCGTCGCGCGACGGCGTGAGCGCGGCCGACGGAATCCTGCGCCATCTCGGCAGCGCGGTGGTGCTGGTCGACGCCGCGGGCGAGATCACGTTCGCCAACCCCGCGGCCGAGCAGATCCTCGGCAGCAGCATGATCGATCTTCACGGCAAGCCGCTGCGCGCATTCCTCGCGGAGCAGGTCGGCGAAATACAGCTCGCGTCGGCACTAGCGGGTGTCGAGGCGACGCCGGGCATCGAGACGCGCGTGCGGCGCGGGGACGGCTCGTTCGTGCCGATCGCACTCTCGTGCGGGCCCGTGTTCGGCACCGACGGGCGCCCCGGCGGTGTCGTGGCGGCGTTCCGCGACCTGTCCGACGCGCAGGAGTGGCGAGCCCACGTGCTCCAGACGGAGAAGATGGCTTCGATCGGTCAGCTCGCCGCCGGGGTCGCCCACGAGATCAACAATCCGATGGGCTTCATCCACGCCAACTTGTTTCAAATGACCGAGTACGTCGCGGACCTGCGCCAGATCTGGAACCGCGCCGAGGTGCTGCTCAAGGCGATCGATGCCGAGGATCCCGACACGGTGCGGGCCGCGGGCGCCGATCTCTCCGAGGTCGCGGCGGAACTCGACGTGGGCTTCGTGCTGCAAGACCTCGCCAAGGCGATCCGCGAGTCGCAGGAGGGGTCGGAGCGGATCCGCCACATCGTGCAGGACCTGCGCGACTTCTCGCACCAGGACACCGGCGAGCGCGTGCTCGCGGATCTCAACCAGTGCCTCGACTCCACGGCCAACATCGTGTGGCCGATGATGAAGCACATCGTCGTGCTCTCGAAGAACTACGGCGATCTGCCGCCCGTTCCGTGCTATCCGATGCAGATCAAGCAGGTGTTCATGAACCTGCTCGTGAACGCCTATCAGGCAATCGAGGAGGCGGTGGCAAAGCGCGCCCATCCCGGTGCGATCGGCACCGTCACGCTCACCACCTCGGCCCACGACGGCGGCGTGCTCGTGGAGATCGCGGACACGGGCACCGGGATTGCCCCCGATCACGTCGACCGGATCTTCGACCCGTTCTTCACCACGAAGAAGGTGGGCGCCGGAACCGGTCTCGGGCTCTCGACCTCGTTCAACATCATCCGCAAGCACGGGGGCACGATGCGCGTCGAGAGCGCGCTCGGGCGCGGCACGGCGTTCCGGATCCACCTGCCGCTGTTGGGCGAGGAGATCGGGAGCGAGCCGAGGTGAACGAAGCCGGACGACCCGTGGTGTTGGTGGTGGACGACGAGCCCCGGATCCTGTCCGCGCTGATGCGCGCGCTGCGGCGCGAGGGCTACGAGCTGTTGACTGCCGAGAGCCCGCACGAGGCGCTGCGCGTGGCCGAGGAGCACGCGATCGACTGCGTGCTCTCGGATCACCGGATGCCGGGCATGACCGGGCTCGAGCTGCTCGAGCGCATCGCCGCGCGCCGTCCGAACGCGGCGCGCCTGTTGTTCACGGGCTGGAATACCGAGATTCCGGTCTCGGAGCTCACGCGCCTCGGCGTGCGCCGCGTGCTCTCGAAGCCGTGGAAGGATGCCGAGCTCAAACAGGAGCTGCGCGCCGCGGTGTCGGACGCCGGCGCGGGCCACCCGAGCTGACTAGGTGTGATTCCCAGGCACGTTGTTCAGTCTGGGTGAGCGATCACCCGGGGCCCTCTGGAAGAATGTGTGTTGACCAAAACCCACAACTTCCAAGGAGAACCCCGGGTGAAAGTGCATTCGAGCGCCAAGGGTAACGCGACGAGCCGACTGCTGATGGTGCGCCGGATCGAACACGAGCGTTGGTCGGTGGCCGAAGCTGCCGAGGCGGCAGGTTACAGTGAGCACAGCGCGGACAAGTGGTTGCGTCGTTATCGAAGCGAAGGCGCGCCAGGTGTTTACGATCGATCCTCGGCGCCTCACCGCATTCCGCGTCGGACTTCCGCGCGATGCGTGCAACGAATCGTGCGGTTGCGCCAGAAGCGCCAAACGGCCTGGGAAATCGCTCAGCGACTCGGCCTGGCCTGGTCGACGGTCTCGGCTGTGTTGCGCCGAAGGGATGGGGACGCATGAGCGCGGTCGATCCAAGCCGGCGCCGCAGCGCTACGAGCGGGAGCAGCCCGGCGAGCTCGTGCACTTCGACGTCAAACCCCTGGCCCGGATCACCCGGATCGGCCACCGCATTCACGGGATCGCTCGTTGCGGGGGCAAGGCGCAGGCTGGG
>DATFWW010000229.1:0-19215 GCA_035258825.1 Myxococcota bacterium | reverse complement strand
TGCGGATCGCGAGGACCTCGTTGAGCGAGCCCGTGCGATAGCCGTCGAGGTCGAGCGACACCCACCGGAACCCGAGCGGGCGCACCGCGGCGCTGATCCGCTGCGCCATCTCCGGATCGAGCGCGCGCGGCAGCTCGCTCGGATCGACCTCGACGCGCGCGAGGTCGCCGTGATGGCGCAGGCGCACCTGGCGGAACCCGAGCCCGCGCAGCGCCTCCTCGCCGAGCTCCACCTGGCGCAGGCGCTCGGGCGTCACCTCGGTGCCGTAGGGCAGGCGCGACGACAAGCACGCAGACGACGGCAGCTCCGCGGTCGGCAGGCCGGCGTCGCGCGAGAGCGCGCGGATCTCGGCCTTCGAGAGCCCCGCTTCGAGGAACGGCGAGAGCACGCCGTGTTCGCGCGCCGCGCGGTGGCCGGGCCGGAAGTCGCTCGTGTCGTCGGTATTCACGCCGTAGGCCACTGCGTCGAAGCCGAGCTCGTCGCGCAGCGCGCCCAGCACCTGGAACAGCTCCGTCTTGCAGTGGTAACAGCGGTCGGGCCGATTGGCGCGGTAATCGGGATCGTCCATCTCCGCGGTCTCGACGGTGTGGTAGGGAATCCCGAACTCGCGCGCCACGCGCAGCGCCATTTCGCGGTGCGCCGCGGGATAGGACGCCGAGAGCGCCGTCACGGCGAGCGCGTCGGTGCCGAGCGCGCGGTGCGCCGCGTAGGCGAGATAGCTCGAGTCCACGCCGCCCGAGTAGGCCACGAGCACGCGGCCCGCGGCGCGCAGCCCGTCCTGCAGCGCGCGATTTTTTCTTTGGAGATCCAGAGAGATGGCCGACACGATTGGCCAGAGTAGCGATATCCCATAGGCTCCGCGCGGACGGGCGGATGAGCGGGGGGAGGAGTGATGACCAAGCTTCGCGTCGGGCTCTTGTTTGGCGGGCGATCCGTCGAGCACGAGGTGTCGATCGCATCCGCGAGCTCGATCTTCCGGGCGCTCGACCCGGCGCGCTACGACGTGCGGCTCGTCGCGATCGACCAGAGCGGGCGCTGGCACCTCGCACCGCCCTCGCTCCCGCCGCAGGCCAGCCTCGAGGGCCGCGAGGTGCGGCTGCCTGCGGTGCCCGGCGAGCGCAGCCTGGTCGGCGTCTCGGGAGACGCGGCGGTCACCGGTCTCGACGTGGTGTTTCCGATCGTGCACGGGCGCGGCGGGGAGGACGGCTCGCTCCAGGGCCTGCTCGAGCTCGCGGAGATCCCGTACGTCGGGTCGGGCGTGCTCGGGTCTGCGATCCAGATGGACAAGGAGGTGAGCAAGCGGCTGCTGGCGGCGGCGGGCCTGCCGGTGCTCCCATTCGTGTGCGTGCGGGCGCCCGATCTCGCGCGCGACCCGCGCGCCTGCGCCGATCGCGTGCTCGTCGCGCTGCGGCTGCCCGTGTTCGTGAAGCCGGCCAATCTCGGCAGCAGCGTCGGCATCCACAAGGTGAAGACGGCGGCGGAGCTCGTGCCCGCGCTCGAGGACGCGGTGCGGTACGACCCTAAGGTCGTGGTCGAGCAGGGCATTGCCGCGCGCGACATCGAGATCGCGCTGCTCGGCGACGATCCGGTCGAGGCGTCGGTACCCGGCGAGATCCGCACGAGTCGCGAGTGGTACGACTACGAGGCGAAGTACGTCGACGAGGCCACCGAGCTGCTCGTGCCCGCGCCGATCTCCGAGACGCTCGCGCAGGAGCTGCGCGAGACGGCGATCCGGGCATTCCGGGCGCTCGAGGGGCGCGGCTTCGCGCGGGTGGACTTCCTGGTCGACCGCGCATCTGAGACCTACTACGTGAACGAGCTGAACAGCCTGCCCGGCTTCACCGACGTCTCGATGTACCCGCGCATGTGGGAGGCGTCGGGCCTGCCCTACCCCGCGCTGCTCGACCGGCTGATCGAGCTCGCGCTCGAGAGCCACCGCGAGCGCTCCGCTCTCGTAACACAGTATCGGAAGCCGTAGGACCACCCGCAGGGTGGGCAAGGCCGCAGGCGCCTTTTGCCCGACAGGACAGGATCAGCGCGGATCCACCACATAACCCAATGCGCGTAGGTGGTTCAGGCGCAGCTCGTCGAGCTCGACCTCGCGCGGCTTCTCGTTCCACGGCGCTTTCGCGTCCTTCGCATACGCGTCGATCAGCCCGCGCAGACGCTTCGCGGTGTCGGGGTCGGACGCGGCGAGGTCCCGCTGCTCGGTCGGGTCGGCGGTGCGGTCGTAGAGCTCGGCCGGCTGATCGCCGGGGAACAAGGCGATCAGCCGATGGTTGCGATCCGTCACCGAGACGAACGACGCCGCGTCCTTCACCCGCGGTCGGCCCCAGCCGGGCGCGAGCTGCGCGAACACGGGCCGCTCGGGCTCGGCGTCGCCGGGCGTGAGCGCGCCGCCCGCCGCGAGCACGAGCGGCACGAGCGATCGCCCGTCGGCCCCGGGCAGCGGGGGCAGGCCGACGAGGTCGAGCAGCGTGGGCCAGACGTCCGCGTTGGAGACCGTCGCGCGCACGCGGACTCCCGGATCGAGCAGGAACGGCGGCAGGATGATCAGCGGCACGTGCGTCACCTCGCCGTGGAGGTCCTGCGCGTGCCCCTCGCGACCGTGCTCGAGGAACGCCTCGCCGTGGTCGGCGGCGATCACCACGATCGTGCGCGAGAGCAGATCCAGGTGTTCGAGCTCGTCGAGCAGCACGCCGACCAGCCGGTCGACCCAGTGGACCGATTGGTCGTAGATGTCCGAATAGCTGGTGCCGAACAGTGCGGAGGACTCGTCGTAGACGTACTGGTGGACGTCCATGTAGTGGAGGTAGAGAAAGAAGCGCTGTGCGCCGAACTTCTCGAGGAATCCGGTCGCGGAGATCGTGAGGTCTTCGTCGGTGCCTGCGATCGGATTCGGCGTGCGCGATTCGCGGTAGACGCGCATGCGCTCGCGGCCGATCGCCGGGCGCACATAGCTCTCGAAGCCCTGCGCGAAGCCGAAGTTCGCCTCCACCCAGCCGTTGCGCCATAAGCCGACCGTGCGGTAGCCCGCGTCGCGGAACAGCTCCGCGGGCATCACCGCGGCCTCGGGAATCACGTGGCTGTAGCGCAGGATGCCGTTGTGGATCGGATGGGTGCCCGTCCACATCGACGCCATCGACGTCTTGGTCCAGCTCGACTGCGAGACGACGTCGTCGAACACGATGCCGTAGGCCGCGGCCGCGTCGATTACGGGGCTGGTCGGCCGCCCGTAGCCGTACACCCCGAGGCGATCGGCGCGCAGCGTGTCGATCAGCAGGAACACGACGTTGAGATCGCGGCGCCCGCGCAGCGCGAGCAGCGTCTCCGCGGGCTCGACACGCCGCGACGGGACGTGCAGCCGGAACTGGCTGGCGATCGCCGCGGCGAGCAGCAGCGCGGCGAGCGCGTAGTAGGGCGCCGGTGAAGCGAACCGGCGGCGGAGGTACTCTCGGTGCCCCATGTGCCGAGCCACGGTAACCCTCGCGGCGCTCGCGGTCCTGCTGCTCGGGCTCGGATGCGGCGGTGTCGAGTCGCGCATGGCATCGGTCCGGACGCTCCAGGAGCAGGGCCAGTTCGAGGCGTCGATCGGGGAGCTCGACCAGGTGCTCGCGCGCGACCCCGAGCACGCGGAGGCGAACTATCGCCTCGGGCTCGCGCTGGTGCAGACGGGCGAGCCCTCGCGCGCGCTGTGGCCGCTGCAGAAGGCGGCCGAAGCCTCGGGATACGAGATCAGTGCGGGCGTGCTGCTCGCGTCCACCTACTTCCAGACCCAGAACTTCGACGAGGCGATCCGCGCCGCCGACCGCGTCCTCGCGGTGGAGCCCGAGCGCGAGGCCGCGCTGCGGATCCGCGCGAACGCCAACGTCGCGGCGCGCCGGCTCGACGCCGCCTACGCCGACACGTCGCGCCTCGTCGCGCTCTATCCCAAGGACTACGGGGTGCGCGCGCTGCACGCGACAGTGCTCGGCGACCTCGGCCGCCTCGAAGAGGCCGAACAGGCAAACGCGCTGCTCAAGCAGATGGGCGAGCAGAGCGACGATCCGGACGTGCGGGACCGCTCGTGCCTCGCGCCCGCGATCTTCGCCCGTGAAGTGCTCAAGGACACCGAGAAGGCCAAGGAACTCTACGGGGACTGCGCGCGCCGCAAGCCGACCGACACGATCGTGATCAGCCACCTCGTTGCGTTCTTCGACGGCGTCGGCGATCCCGAGCGCGGGACCAGCCTGTGGCGCGAAGCGGTGGCCGCGGCACCCGATCGCCTCGACCTCTGCCAGGGGCTCGCGATGCGCCTCCAGGCCCTCGATCAGCCCGACGCGGCCGAGAAGGTGCTGCTCGACGCGGCCAATCGCGCCGAAAGCGCGAGCGCCTGGAACCTGCTCGCGGAGTTCTACCGCGCGCGCCGCGAGCCGCACCGAGCGCTCGCCGCGATCCAGGAAGTCGACAAGCTCACCGGGGGCAAGGACGAGCGCGTGCGCTTCTCGCTCGCCGACGCCCTGATCGACGTCGGCGACTTCGACCGCGCGCGCGCGGTGGCCGATGGCCTGTCACGCGCGGATTACGCGCAGCTGTTGCGCGGCCGCATCCTGCTCACGCAGGGCGATGCGGCGGGAGCGCTCGCGGAGTTCGAGCAGGGCATCCGGTCGTGGCCCAACAACGCCTCGGCGCGCTTCCTGGCCGGGCTTGCCGCGCGCGACCTCGGCGACTACGACCGCGCGATCTCGGAGCTGCGCGAATCCGTGCGCGCGAACAACGCCGAGACCGACGCCGCGCTCGAGCTGGCGCGGATCTACTTCGAGCGCGGTCAGTATCAGCAGGCAGTCGTGTTCTCGAATCAATCGCTGCACGGGCGCGGCGGCGTGCAGCAGCCCGAGGCCTATACGATCGCGGCGCGCTCGTTCACGGCGCTCGGGCAGCTCGACCGCGCGCGAAAGTCGATCGAGGCGCTCGAGCAGCGCGGATTCGCGAGCGCCGCGCTGCACGAGCGCCTGCTGCTGGAGGAGCGCGCCTCCGGGCCCGCGCGAGCACTGGAACTCGTCGAGCACAGCCGCCTCGATCTCGCCGATCCGGGCCAGATCGAAGTACTCCAGCGAGTGGTCGAGCTCGCGATCGAAGCCAAGCATCCGGCTGCGGCGCTCGCGAAGGTCGATCGCGCACTCGAGCGCACTCCGAAGAGTCCGCGGGTGTTCGAGCTGCGCGGCGTCGCGCTCGCCGCACTCGCTCGCGACGCCGACGCGCGCGCGGCGTTCGAGCGCGCGCTCGAGCTGGATCCGAAGAGTGCGCGCGCGAACGGCGGACTGGCCGCGCTGCGCGCGAAGGCAGGCGACCGGGCGGGTGCGATCGCGCTGTTCGATCGCGCCTACCAGATCGAGCCGCGCGAGGGCGAATACGGTTACGCCGCTGCCCAGCTCGTGCTCGAATCGGGCGACCGCGACGCGGCCGCCGCGCGCCTGCGCGCGATCGTCCGCCACCATCCCGGCGCCGCGGGCGCGCGGAACGACCTCGCCTGGCTGCTCGCCGAGCGCGGCGAGGAGCTCGACTTCGCGCTCGAGCTCGCGAAGGAGGCCCAGCGCATCGACAGCTCGCCCTCGGTGTTCGACACGCTCGGGTGGGTGCACTACCAGCGCGGCGAGTACGCCGACGCCGTAACGGCGCTCGAGGCCGCGCTCGCGCACCAGAGCGCCTCGCCGTCGATCCGCTACCGGCTCGGCCGCGCGCTCCAGCAGGCGGGCCAACCGGAGCGCGCTCGCGAGATGCTCCAGTCGGCGATCGCCGCGGGCAGCTTCCCCGAGGCCGAAGACGCGCGGCGCCAGCTCGCTCAGCTGACGGGCGACTGACCGGGGCGGAGGTGCGCCTCGCGCTGCGCGCGCTCGCGGTCGCGCTCGCCGCCGGTACGGTCGCGTGTTCCTCGCCCGAAGCGCGGGTGGCGCGGCGCGTCGCGCGCGCCGAGCAGCTCGTCCGCGAGCACCGCGAAGACGAGGCGCTGCTCGAGCTCGACAGCGCACTCGCGATCGATCCGCGCAGCGCTGCGGTGAACCAGCGGATCGGCGAGCTGCTCGCTGAACGCGGCGCCGCGGCGGACGCCGCAGCGCACTTCGGAGAGGCCTATCGCCTCGACCCGAACCGGATCGAAGCCGCGCTGCGCGAAGCCGCACTGCTCGCCGTGGACAAGCCCGAGCGCGCGCAGCGGATCATCGAGCGCGCGCTCCAGACGCATCCCGGGGAACCCGCCGTGCACCGCACCGCCGCGTCGCTCGCGCTCGCGCGCCGCGATTTCGCGCGCGCGCTCGCGGCTGCACGCGAGGCGATCGAGCTCGACCGCACGCGCCGCGAGAGCTGGATGCAGCTCGGCGCAGTCGAGCGCGCGCGCGCAGCGGATCTGGTCGCGCGCGGCGCGCCTGCGGAGCCGGCGCTCCAGAGCGCGCTCGACGCCTATCGCGAGGCCGAGTCGCTCGCGGGCAGCGACGTCGCGGCGCGCGTCGAGACGGCGCGGACGCTCGCGTCGTGGCCGGCGCGGCGCTCGGAGGCGGCCGAGTCGTTCCGCCGCGCGATCGAGCTGGCAGCGGAGCGCGGCGACGCCGACTCACGCTATGCCGCCGCCGCGGCGCTCGAGCGGTTCGCCCGCAGCACGCGGGACAGCGCGCTCGAGCTCGAGGCGCTCCGCGAGGAGGTGACCGCGCGCCCCGGGCAGCTCGCCAGCTGGGAGCGCTTCGGCGCCGCGAACGGGGCCGCGGCGGTCGATCTCCTCGCGCAGGCGATTCGCGGCGGGGCCGACGATCCGCTGCTCTGGGAGCAGCTCGTGCGGCTCGACCTCGCGCTGCGCCGCGAATCCGACGCTCGCGCGCACCAGCGCGAACTCGCGCGCCGCCATCCGGGGGACCCCGCGGCGCGCCGAAGCGAGGCGCGGCTCGCGCTCGCCGCGGGCCGCGCGGACGACGCGGCCGACGCCCTGCGCGACCTCGAAGGGGAGCGCGCCGACGCCGAGAGCGAGCTGCTGCGCGCGCAGCTCGAGCTCGCGCGGGGCGACCTCGCGGCGGCGAAGGTCGCGGCCGCGCGCGCGGCTGAGCTCGCACCGGGGTTCTCCGCGAGCGCGGAGCGAACCCGCGCGGCGGTGCACGCTGCGGCGAGGGAATGGCCCGAGGCGCTCGCCGCGATCGATCGGATCGCGAGCCGCGGTCTCGCGCTCACCGCAGACGGCGCGCTGATTCGCGTGCGCGCGCTCTACGCGCGCGGCGACCGCGACCGCGCGAAGCGCGAGCTCGTGGAGCTGCTCGCGCAACCGGTGCCAGACGCCGCGGTCGAGTTCGCACAGCGCGAGGGCGCGGCCGAACCGGAGCGAGCGCGCGCCTATCTCGAGCGCGCGCACCGCGCGGCCCCCGCGCACTACGCGGTGCTCGAAGCGTTCACGCGGCTCGACCTTCGCAGCGATCAGCCCGCGCGCGCTCTCGCGCGGATCGATCGCGTGATCGAGCAGCAGCGCACCGGTGCGCGCATTCTGCTCCTGCGCGCCGAGGTGCTGGCGAGCCTGGGTCGCTTCAGCGCCGCGGAGGCCGACGCGCTGCGGGCACTGGAGGCCGCGCCAGACCTTCCCCGCGCCATCGACCTCGCGTTTGCGATCTACGCCGCACAGGACAAGCTCGAGCCGGTGCGGCGCTCGCTCGAGGAGGCCGAGACGGCGGGCGCGCTGCACGGCGGCGCGCGCGCGCTGCTCGCGCGGCTCTACTTCGCGAGCGGCGAGGTGGCGAAGGCGCAGGAGATCTGCGAGCGCGTGGTGGCGGAGAGCCCCGAAATCGCGGCCGCGAAGAACGACCTCGCGTTCATGCTCGCCTCGCGCGGCGGCGATCTCGCTCGCGCCCTCTCGCTCGCCGAGCAGGCCGAGCGCGCACTCCCCGACAGCGCGAACGCGGCCGACACGCGCGGCTTCGTGCTGCTGCGGCTCGGCCGGTACGAGGCGGCGCTCGACCCGCTGCGCGCGGCGCTCGCGAGGGCGGAGCCCGGCGACCCCTCGCTGCCCACCTTCCACTACCACCACGGCCTCGCGCTCGCGGGGCTCGCGCGGGGTGAAGAAGCGGCCGCTGAGTTCGACCGCGCGCTCGCGCTCGACGCCGGGTTCCCGGGCGCAGCCGACGCGCGCACGCGGCTCGCCTCGCTCCGTGCGAGTCGTTAGTCCGCCGACATCGCGAACCGCGCGTGCATGAGCGTGAGGCTCACGATCCGGTTCAGGAGGCCGTCGATCGCGAGCCGCTCGTCGCGCGGGAGCGTCGGCAGGATCTGGAGCAGCCCGCGCACACGCGCGGGCTCGAACAGCGGCTGATCGTCGAGCATCGAGGATCCGATCACGTCGCCGAACAGCGCGAGCATCGCGTCGTTCCCGCCGTCCTTCGCGGGCGGCGTCGTGAACGGGTGCTTCTCGCGGTCGTAGACGGGCGGGATCAGCACGTCGCGCGCGGCCTCGCGCAGCACGTGCTTCTCGCGCATGCCTTTGATCTTCATGTGGATCGGCATCCGCGCGGCGTAATCGGCGACCTCGTGGTCGAGGAACGGCACGCGACCCTCGATCGAGTGCGCCATCTCCATGCGGTCGGAGAGGAAGGTGAGAATGAAGTTGGGCAGGTGGATGCGCGCCCACAGGTAGAGCGCCTGGTTCAGCGGATCGCGGCGCGCAACGCGCTCGTCGATCGGCAGCCGGCTGAGCGCGACCTCGTAGGGATTGATGCCGGCTACGCGCGCGGACATTTCGGGTCGGAAGAACTCCGACGTCCGCTGCCCGAGCACCGAGAACGTCTTGATCCAGGAAGGGATCCAGCCGAGCCGGCGCTCGACCGCCGCGAGCTCGGCGATCGGCGCCTCCTCGGTCGTCACGAGGGAGGGCACCGCCTGGTTCGACGCGCGCATCGCGGCGAGCAGCCGCGCGACCGTGGCGGGATCCTGCCGCTCGGAGTTGTAGAGCAGGACATCGCGGCGGAACGGCGCATAGCCGCCGAGCATTTCATCCGAGCCTTCGCCCGTGAACACCACCTTGATGCCCGCGTCGCGCACGGCGCGCGACAGCAGGAACTTCGCCACGCCGTGGCCGTTGATGAATGGCGTCTCCGCATGCCAGACCGCGTCGCTGTAGGCGTCGGCGAGCGCGCGCGGAGAGACGGGAACCGGGTGGAAGCTCGCGCCCGATCGCTCGGCCTGGGCGCGCGCCAGCTCCGACTCGTCGTAGAGCGCGTCCTCGAAGCAGAGCGTGAACGCGCGGATCGGTCGGTTCATGTGGCGCTGCGCGAGGCCGAGCACAGCGCACGAGTCGATCCCGCCCGAGAGGTAGCTCGCGACCTCGACGTCGGCGATCAGCCGTTCGCGCACCGCGCCGTCGAGAACGGCGCGAAAGCCGGCCACCACCTCGGCATCCGAGCGGTCGTCGGCTGCGATCTCGGCCGCGGTCGGGAACGCGAGGTCCCAATACGGATAGCAGCTCACCTCGCCGCGCTGCGCGATCGCATAATGGCCCGGCGGCACGGTGTAGATCCCATCGAACAACGAGCGCGAGTGCGGCCGGAAGTGGAAGCACTCCTGGTACACCGCCTCGCCGTTCCAGCGCGCGGGCACGCCGAGCGCGAGCAGCGCCTTCACCTCCGACGCGAAGTAGACGTCGCCCTCGTGCAGCGCGTAGAACAGCGGCTTGATCCCGAAGCGGTCGCGGATCGCGAGCATGGCGCGGTTGCGCAGGTCGGCGATCACGGCCGCGAACTCGCCGCGCAGGTGGCGGCCGAGGTTCATCCCGTCGCGCAGGTAGAGGTGCAGCGCGATTTCGCTGTCGGAATCCGTGGCGAGACGGCAGCCCTCGGCGCGCAGCCGCTCGCGGATCGCGCGGTAGCCGTAGAACTCGCCGTTGACGACCAGGTGGACGTCGCCGGCCCCGTTCGACATCGGCTGATCGCCGTTGTCGAGGCCGATGATGGCGAGCCGCGTATGGCCGAGGAACCAGCGCCGATCGGGCGACACCCAGCGGCCCACCGCATCCGGTCCGCGGTGGTGGAGCGATTCGAGCGCGCGGTCGAGCCGCTTCGGCTCCAGCGCGCCGCGCAGCAGGCCGCCGACCAGTCCACACATGGGCAGCTCTCAGCTTCTCAGAGCCGTGCAGCGGATGTCAATCGCGCACGAGGACCGAGGAGCAGCGCGCGCAACAGGGCGGCCGAACCGAGGGCGAGGTACCACACGAGCACGTTCTTGCCGATCGGGAACAAGAGCGCGGCGAGCAACGTGCTCACGAACATCGAGCTCAGCAGCAGGAAGCCGATTCCGAATACCATCGCCACCGACAGGAACCGGCGCCGGATCGTCTCGCCCCATCCGAGGTCCGGCCGCAGCCGGACTTCCCAGATCGTGTTCATCGAGGGCTGGAGCTCGGCGAATACGTCGGACGCGCCCAGAGCAGCACGGGGGCGCTGACGATCGCGGCGAGCCAACCCTCGCTGGCCCTCGCGCTCGCGATCATCTGATGCGCGATCTCGCGCCCGGCACTCCCCAGGAGCATCGCCATCTGTCCCTCGATCACCTGCTGCCCGTCGAGGCCGAGGAACTTCAGCGCGAGCACATGCGTACTGCTATTTCGGCAACGACGCGAAGTTGAAGCCGCCGTTCGACGCGCTGCGATTGATCGAGAAGCTCGGGCGCTAGCGGGGTGCCGCGACCCCGCGACCGAACACGTCGAGCACCTGCTCGGCCAGCGCCTCCGCCCCGGCGCGCGGCAGATGGCCGTCGACGATCATGCGCGCGAGGCCGTAGGTGAGCGCCTGCGCGGCGAGGTGCACCGCCTCGGGCGGCCCCGCGCGCAGGAACCCCTCGCGCTGCGCGCGCGCGATCAGCGCCACGGCCTCCGCGTCGCGCGTGAACAGCGCGAGCGCGTGCGGATCGGTGCAGGTCTCCGCGTGCAGGAGCTGGAAGCGGCGCGGATGCTCGATCGCATAGCGGATGTAGGCGAGCCCCATCGCGCGGAACTGCCGCAGCGGATTCGCACCGGCCCGCGCGATGGCGTCCTCGGAGAACGCGCGGAACTCCGCGCCGATCTCGCTCGTGAGCGCCGCGAGCAGCGCCGCCCGGTCGGGAAAGTGCCGGAACGGCGCACCCGGCGAGACGCCGGCGCGGCGCGCGGCCTCGCGCACGTTGACCGCCTCGCGGCCGCCCGCGTCGAGCAGCTCGAGCGCGTTGGTCACGAGCGCCTCGCGCAGCGCGCCGTGGTGGTAGGTCTTTCGCTTGGCGCGGCGGGCCGGCATCGGCGCTAGGCAGCGACCCACGTTCCATGCAGCGTGAGCGGCACGTGGTGGTCGAAGTGCGCCTGCGCGAGCGGACCCTCCTCGGGCCGCGCGGCGTCGAGCACGGCGACGCGGCTCGCGTGGGCTCGTTCGTCGTACACGAGCACGAGCACCCACCCGTCGCACTCGCCGGAACCGGCCCGGCACGGCGCGAAGATAGGCTCGGAGACGTGCTGTCCGGGCGGGGGCGTCCAGATCGCCGCAACGCCGCGCTCGAAGTCGAAGCGCGCGATGCTCCGCGGGCGCTTCTCGGTCGTGGCCAGCCACGCATAGCGCCGCGCGCAACCGGCGCCGCGCACGTCGACGGTGGGAAACTCGCACGGCTCGCCCCACAGGCTCTCCGTGCGCATCGCTCCGCGCCGCAGGTCGATCTCCGCGCGGCAGAGGTCGCCGCCGTCCATGTCGACGATCGCGCCGCCTCGCACGGCCTCGTCGCGCATCGTGCTCACCGCGCGCAGGTCGGGGTGGCGCACGAAGTCGGCCACGATGGCGCCGTCGCGCTCGAATGCATTCGCGAAGTGCCAGACGAAGAACGCGTCGGTGCGGAACCGGATGATCCGGTCGGGCGCATCGATCGGCACCGCGATGATCTCGGTGCCGCGCTCCGGCTCCCAGGCGAAGAAGCGGTCGGCGCTCGCCTCGCCGAGCAGCACGGGCAGCGCGCGCAGGCGCGCCGGGCCGATCGCGAAGGCGAGGTGGCGATCCGTGGCGACGAAATCGTGCACCACGGTGTTCGCCGCGAGTGCGACCTCGCCGATCCGGCGCGCCGGCCCGGCGGCCGGCAGCTCGTACAGGACCAGCGCGGGCGCGCGCCCGAAGCGCACGCCGAAGCCATAGGTGGCGCCGCGCGCGGCGGTGAAGTGCGGGTGCGCGGTGAAGGTCTCGAGCACCGCGCCGCCGAGATCCGTCTCGCCGATCGTCGCGAGCGTGTCGGGCGCGAGCTCGGTCGGCCGGCTCGATTCGACGAGTCCGAACAATCGCCCCTGCCACGCGAGCACGTTGGTGTTCGCGACATTCTTCACGCGCCCTCGCAACGCGTTGGCGATCCGCCGCAGCCGCGGCGCGGCGCTGCCGTATAGTGGCCGGCCCGCCGCGCGTTCCGCGGTCAGCCCCGCGCTCATCACCACGCGGTGCGCGCCCTGCGCGCTCCCGCCGCCGAAGCGCACGGCGCTGATCGCGCCGTCGCCCTCGAACAGGTGGTCGTAGCGGCGGCCGAACGACCCGAACAGTCCGGGCCCGGTTCGGTAGAGCGTCCCCGCCAGCTCGCGCGGGAGATCACCCTCCACGCGCAGCGGCTCGAAGCCGTGCTCGCGCGAGACGTCCTCGTACCACCCGAACCGCTGTGCCTCCGACATCGCCCCTCCCCGTGCGGTCACCGAACGCAAAGTAATCAATGATTACATTGGGACGAGCGGCAGGTCAAGGCCCTTCTGCGCGCGCGAGCCCCCCGCGCGGCGCGTTTCGCACAGCTGTGCGCGCGGTCCGCGGCCTACGGGTTTTCGGCCCGATCCGCGTGGAGCGGTGATTACGGCTTCCGCAGCGCCACCACGTGTACGGTTGCGCCCGCGCGGTGGAATGCGTCCCACACCGAGGCGGCGAGTGCCCAGGGCGCGAGCAGCGCGAACGCCGCGAGCAGGATCGCGCGCGTGCGCAGGTCGTACGGCATCGCGCGCGCGCGGCTCTGCAGCAGCGCGTAGAGCCCGTTGCGCGGCAGCCACGCCCATCGGTTGAGCGCGCTCTGCACCCATCCGAACGGATTCTGCCGCAGCGAAAAGTGGTGGTCGGAGACCGGCTCGAAGCCGGATTCGTCGAGCAGCCGGCGCAAGGCAGCGAGCGGGAAGTGGTAGAGGTGGCGCGGGAGGTCGAGGTGGAACCACGCGGCGCCGCTCCAGTCGGCCTGGCGGCTCGCGAAGTTCGGTACCGCGACCACGAGGCGCCCGCCCGGCCGCAGGATCCGGCGCACCTCGGCGAGCGTCTCGCGCGGATCGTCGAGGTGCTCGAGCACGTGCCAGATCAGCACCTGGTCGAAGTGCGAGCCCGGGTAGCGAACCTCCGCCAGCCGGGGCGCGATGCGCACGCGCGCGCGCGGGTCCGCGCCGCGCGCCGCCGCGGCCGACATCTCGACGCCGTGCACCTCGAGACCGCGGTCGGCGAGCGCGCCCAGCACCACGCCGCGGCCGCAGCCCACGTCGAGCACGCGCGATCCCGGCGCGAGCCCGAGCGCGAGGAAGCTCACGTGGCGCGCGCCGATCCAGCGCACGGCGCGCTCCACGATCGGATGAAACTTCACGCCGGGGGTGCCGTAGTAGTCGTCCGGATAGAACGCCGCGATCGCGGCGGCGTCGGGCATCGGCTCGAAGCGCGCGAGTCCGCAGCCCTCGCACACCACGACGGGCGCATCCACCTTTTCCACTGCGAAGCGCGGGCGCGCCGCCGTCGCGCGACAGACCGGGCACGCCGAAACGCTCTGCGGCGCGCCGCCGACCTCGCGCACGCGCAAGCCGTAGAGATCGTCGGCGGTGCGACCTCCGGTCATGGGCGCGCGAGCGTGCGCGCTCGCACGGCAAAGGTCAACGGCAGTATTTTTGCGCGTATGGGTGCGATCGAGATCCGCGGCATCGATCACGTCGTGCTGCGCGTGCGCAACCTCGAGCGCGCGATCGGCTTCTACTGCGGAGTGCTGGGCTGCCGCGAGGAGCGCCGGATCGAGGCGCTCGGGCTCGTGCAGCTGCGCGCTGGGGCATCGTTGATCGACCTCGTCGATATCGCTGGCACGCTGGGCCGGTCCGGTGGCGCACCCCCAGGGGATTCGGGGCGGAACATGGACCACGTCGCGCTGCGGCTCGCAGCGTTCGACGAACCCACCTTGCGCGCCGAGCTCGCAGCAGCCGGCATCGAGGGGAGCGAAGTGGGCGAGCGATATGGCGCCGAGGGGATGGGGCCCTCGATCTATATCCGGGACCCGGACGGCAATGTCGTCGAGCTGAAAGGGCCCGGAGAATTCCCTCCGCGGTCGTGAACCGATCCGATCGAGCGGTGTCCCAACTCCTCGAGAGCAGGGACACAGCCTTTCCGGTTCCTTCCCAAAGTCCCGCTACGACGCGGCGCCTCCGAGGTTCTACTCCTCCCTCGGAGGCGTCGCTTTTTGCGACTGCGCTCAGCCCAGCTCGAGATTGGCGAACTTGAGCAGGAGTGTCTTCACGCCCGCCCGCTCAAACTGGATCTTGAGTTTCTGGTTCGGACCGGTCCCGGTCGCCGTGATCACCACGCCCGCCCCGAAGTGGGGGTGTCGCACGCGCATGCCGCGCGCGATCGCAATCGCGTCGCCGGGCTCGGCCTGGGCATACGAGTAGTCGTACTGGGGTCCCGTGGCCGCGTACGTCCGCGCGCGCGGGCGCCGCGCGCGCACGCCGATCTGCTCGGTGACCTCGGGCGGAATCTCGGCGAGGAAGCGCGAGGGCATCCCGTAGCTGCGCGACCCGTAGCGCAGCCGCTCGGCGGCGCTCGTGATCGTGAGCTGCTCCATCGCGCGCGTCATTCCGACATAACAGAGCCGGCGCTCTTCCTCGAGGCCCGCCGGGTCGCGCAGCGAAACCGAGTGCGGGAACACGCCGTCCTCCATGCCCACGAGGTACACGACCGGGAACTCGAGGCCCTTCGCGGAGTGCACGGTCATCAGCGAGACGCGGTCGTCGCGGCGGTCGTACGCATCGACGTCGGAGATCAGCGCCACCTGGTCGAGGAACAGCTCGAGCGCGCTGCGGTCGTCACCCGGCGCGTCGGCGTTCGCGCGCGCGAAATCCTCGGCCGCCGCGAGCAGCTCGCGCAGGTTCTCGATCCGGCCCTCCGCCTCGAGGCCGCCGTCGTTCTCGAGCGCCGCGAGGTAGCCCGAGCGATCGAGCGCGTGCGCGATCGCGCGCGCGGGGCCCGCCTCGCGCGCGTGCTCGGCCAGTTCCTCGATCAGCGCGAAGAACGCGCGGATGCGCGGCGCGGCGCGCGCGCCCTCGTCAGTCTCGGCGAAGCGGTGCAGGCCCTCGTAGAGCGAGCTGCCGTGTCGATCGGCGAGCGCCTCGGCGCGGTCGAGGCTGGCCTTGCCGATCCCGCGCGCGGGTTTGTTGACGATCCGGCGCAGCGCGGCCGCGTCGGCGGGGTTCAGCGCGAGCCGCAGGTACGAGAGCGCGTCCTTCACCTCGGCGCGGTCGTAGAAGCGCACGCCGCCGACCACGACGTAGGGCACATCGCAGGCCAGCAGCTCCTCCTCGAAGATGCGCGACTGCGCGTTGGTGCGGTAGAAGATCGCGCAATCGCCGTAGGCGCGGCCCTCCTCGCGAACGAGCGCGGCGATCTCGCGCACCACGAGCTGGGCCTCTTCGCGGTCGTTGGCGGCCTCGAACAGCCGGATCGCCCGGCCGCCCTCGCGATCCGTGAACAGCTCCTTGCGCTTGCGCGCGATGTTGTGGGACACGACGCCCGACGCTCCCGCGAGGATCGGTCGCGTCGAGCGGTAGTTGCGCTCGAGCTTCACGACGACGGCGCCGGGATAGTCGCGCTCGAAATCGAGGATGTTGTGGATGTCGGCCCCGCGCCACGCGTAGATCGACTGATCGGGGTCGCCGACCACGCAGAGGTTGCGGTGGTCGGCTACGAGCTGCTGCACCAGCCGGTACTGCACCCGGTTGGTGTCCTGGTACTCGTCGACCAGCACGTACTGCCAGCGGCGGCGGTAGTGGCCGAGCACCTCGGGGAAGCGCTCGAACAGCTCGACGGTCTTGAGCAGCAGATCGCCGAAGTCGAGCGCACCCGAGTCGGCGAGCACGCGCTGGTAGGTGGCGTAGACCTCGGCGGCCTGGCGCGTCTCGGCGTCGAAGGCGGCATCGGCGACCGCTGCCGGTCCTTCACCGGCGTTCTTCCACTGATCGATGCGCCAGCGGATGCGGCGCGGGTCCACCGCCTTCGGGTCGAGGTGATGCCGCGCGAGCGCCTGCTTCACGGCGGCGAGGCTGTCGGCCTCGTCGTAGATCGCAAAGCCGCGCGTCGTGCCGAGGTGGCCGATGTCGCGGCGCAGGATCCGCACGCACAGCGAGTGGAAGGTCGACAGCCACACGCCCGCCGCGTCGGCGCCGAGCAGCTTCTCGACGCGCTCGCGCATCTCGCCGGCCGCCTTGTTCGTGAACGTCACGGCAAGGATCCCGTCGGGCGCGATGCCGCAGACGCCCACGAGATAGGCGATGCGCTGCGTGAGCACGCGGGTCTTGCCGCTGCCGGCGCCCGCGAGCACGAGCAGCGGCCCCTCGGTGGTGGTGACGGCTTCGCGCTGCTCGGGGTTCAAGCGCTCGAGGATCGAATCGGCGAGCAAGATCGGTCTCCGTGGAGCAGGCCGGGCGGGAGTCGCAGAGTACGCGATACTCGATCCGGGAGGAAGCGAACGTGCAGGCGAGTCTCCCTCCGGCCGTCGGCGATGAACCCGAATCGACGTGGACGGTGGCCAATGTCGTCTACGCGCTCCACACGCTCGCGATCGTCGTCGGCGTAGCGGGCACCGCGACGGTGGTCGGCAGTTTCGTCGGCAGCGTCCCCTCGATCCTCGCGGTGATCCTGAACTACGCCAAGCGCAGCGAGGCCTACGGCACCTGGCTCGAGTCGCACTACCGCTGGCAGATCCGCACGTTCTGGTTTGCACTCGGCTGGCTGCTGCTGGGCGGATTCCTCATGGTGACGATCGTCGGCATCCCGATCGCGTTCGCGGTCCTCACCGCGATCACGGCGTGGATCATCTACCGCATTGCGCGCGGCTGGCTGCGCCTGCGCGAACGTCTGCCCATGTACACATGAAGACCACGGAGGAGCCCGCATGACCGCGCTTCGCTGGCTGCTGCGCATCGCTACCGGCCTGGTCGCGCTGATCGCGCTCGTGTTCTTCGGCGCGCGATTCCACGACGGACCCCTCGGCCCGATCCCGGGCGGGCCGCTCGTGTCGGGTGAGGAGGTGATCCAGCCCGTCGGCGACTGGACGTTCGCGAAGGACACCGGCGAGATCGAGCTCCAGCTCGCGTCGCAGCAGCGCTCGCGCACGGTCTGGTTCTTCGTGCTCGACGGAAGGGCCTACGTGCCCTGCAGCCTGGGCTTCCCGCCGGGCAAGAGCTGGAACCGCCACGCCGCCGCGGACGGACGCGCCACGCTGCGCATCGACGGCAAGCGCTATCCGGTGACGCTCACCAAGCTCGACGACTCCGTCACCCGGCAGATGGGAGAGACCGCGCGCGCCGAGCTCACGCGAAAGTACGGAAAGCTCCCGCCGACCGACGGCGGCGTGTGGATGTTCTCGGTGACGTCGCGTTCGAGCTGAAGCCGGTCGCTTCGCTCTCCCGCCCTACATGCGCTGATCGAGCTGGACGTAGTTGCCGTCCGGGTCGCGCAGGAACGTGCTTAGCACCTTGCCGCCCGGGGCCTCGCCGTAGGCGAGCGTATCGCCGACGCCGGGGTCGAACAGCACGACCTCGCCCGCGGCGCGCAGCCGCGCGACGATCGCGGCGAGGTCGTCCACCCAGAACGAGAAATGGTGGATGCCGGTCTGGAACAAGCGCGCGGGCTCGCCGGCAGGCGCGGTGGTCAGCGGCTGATCGAGCACGACGAACGACTCGTGCGGCCCCTCGCTCCAGCCGAGATACGCCGCTCGGCGCTTGCGCGCCTCCGATCCCTCGAAGCCCGGGATCTCCTCGATCGTGTCGAGCTTCACGCGCAGGCCGAGGGCATCGCGGTAGAAACGCAGCGCGCGGTCCATGTCGCGCACCCCGATGGCCACGTGGGAGATCGCCCGGATCGCCATCATCCCTCCTCCGACTCCACTCATTATGCTCGGCTCGAGACGTGCGGTTCAAGGCTGGATTCCTGCCGCGCGCCGGGGCAGAATGCGGCTCGCCGCGATTCCAGGAGCCCGTCCATGCCTGTGCGCGAGCGGATCGATGGAGTGTCCGTCGATACGAAGGCCAACGTCTACTTCGACGGCCGCTGCGTCAGCCATAACATCCGGCTCGCCAATGGAGCGCTGAGCAGCGTCGGCGTGATCCTGCCCGGGAAGCTGCTCACCTTCCATACTGCGGACCCCGAGAAGATCGAGCTGATCGCGGGGCGCTGCCGCGTGAAGCTGCCTCGCAGCGCGGACACCCGCGAGTTCGGTGCAGGAGAGAGCTTCGAAGTGCCCGGATGGAGCCGCTTCGAGATCGAAGCGCTCGAAACGCTCCACTACGTGTGTCACTTCGGCTGACGGTCAGGCGCTCGCTCGCGCGGCCGCAAGCACCGCGCGCGCCGCGGCGCCGCATCGGCGGCCCACCTCGATCGGCGGCAGCGCATCGAGCTCGCTCGAGAACACCTCGACGCCGATCGGCGCCGTGCTACCAATCGCGTCGAGCCAGCGCAGCCACCGTGTGAGCGGGATATCGCCCTCGCCGGGCAGGAGCCGCGCCGTCATCGTCTCCGCGACCAGATCGCTCTGCTCCGGCTCCGCCGGCGCATCATTGATCTGCACGCTGCCGATCCGCGCGCCGGGGATCTTCTCGAGCTGCGCTTCGTCGGTCGGTCCGCGGAACGTGTGCCAGGTGTCGAACAGGATCGCCCCATTCGCGCGGCCGGACCGCTCCACGATCGCGAGCGCCGTGGCCGCATCGGGGATGCCCGACCAGGGCAGGTATTCGAGCGTCACGAGGAGCCCGTGCTCGCGCGCGCGGTCGCAGACGCCCGCGAACGCCTCGGCAGCGCGATCGACGTCGATCGTCGTGCCGAGCCCCTGGACGACGTTGATCGATCGCCCACCGACGCCGTCCGCGATCGCGTAGAGCTCGGCCTCTCCGGGGAAACCCGGCGGCACCTCCGCACCGGGCAGCCAGGAGAGCAGCGGCTCGACGTCCGCCACCAC